>NZ_JBBMGI010000013.1:0-69379 GCF_037908445.1 Corynebacterium sp. KPL2825
AATCCTCGGCGGCGCAACCCCACGTGAAATACTTAACGAACTATTCAAGCGTGGCGCATCCACCGCTTGATTCCGCCCAATAAGGGCTAAAGGGAGAAAAACATTAAACTTACGCTTCAGTTTCAACGGTTCTTGAGCCATCAGAGAGAAAATTAATGCTGGCTTTCTTTGCACCGAAGGGGCTACGTGAGTCATCGCTATTACCTCCCAGCCCCTTCGATATCCGCACTACCCGTCATCGTTAGGAAGGCATCCTCCAAAGTGTGGCTTTGAATTGTTGCACTAGCAATGGGGGATCCTTCAGTCACAATTGAAGTAATAATTTGGGACGACAGCTCCCTGTCTTGGTATCGCAATCGAATTTTTCCGTCATCAAGGATTGAGTAAGGGATACCTCGCCGGTCTAATACTTGCTCCACTTCGGAAGAATTCAGAGCATCAATCACAAGAGAAGGAGCACCGATTAGACTGCTAAGCTCCCCCTCATAACGCAAAGAACCTTCATGGATAATGCCTACGACATCAGCAACTTGTTCAATTTCGGAGAGGATGTGACTAGAGACGACTACGGTTTTTCCCATTTCTCTGGAAAATCGCAAAATTAACTCACGAATTTCTCTAATTCCATCTGGGTCTAGGCCGTTAGTAGGTTCGTCGAGCAATAAGATGTCGGGGTCACCAACCAAGGCTAGCGCGATTCCCAGTCTTTGCTTCATGCCCAGAGAGTATTCTCCGGCTTTTCGTTTTCCGTGATTAGAGAGACCTACCATCTCAAGAATGTGACTAGTGTTTGTTTTGACCCCCCTGAGCTTGCCAAGGTAGGAGATATTTTCCGCCCCAGTTAAATTAGGATAAAATGATGGCTCTTCGATCAGGCTCCCGATATGAGAGAGATAGCTTGTGTCCCCGCCAGCCACCGGCCTTCCTTCAAGCTCAACAGTGCCAGTATCAGGCCTCAAAAGACCCAAAATGATTTTCATCACCGTGGATTTTCCCGCTCCATTTCGGCCCAGGAAGCCGTAGACTTTACCAGTAGGAACGGTGATTGAAAGATCTTTGATTACTTCAGTCTTTCCGAGTATTTGAGTCACGTGGTTTAAGTGGAGTTTTGTTCCCCTGTCCATTTTCCCTCTTTCTTTAAGAACTTCGAAGCGGCCGTAGTGGCCTCGGAGCTCATTGTTCAATGAACGGGAGTAGAAATCCATCATAAGGAGACTTTTGTCCCCTACAGGGGACAATCCTAAAGCTGACGACGTAGAGTTAAACTGACTAGGAATTTCGCTTGAAGAAACTAAATCAATCTGCCATTGTGGACGTTAACTACCCCCCTACCGCTCCTCGAAATTTTTTGGACAAGATAGCTGAAGCGTGGCAATCTTCCCCCTCAGCTCCATTACTAGGGGCACTTCTGAGTGCGTCGATACAATTTGCAGTCTCGCTGTCCTTCCACGTAAATAGTCTTTTCGAGCCTGACTACCTGTGGTGGATATGGGTGTCGTCGCAGTCGATTGTGTTACTTTTCAGGCGGCGAGCGCCGTTCCTTATTCTCATTATTCAATGCATCTTTATGGTTTCTGCGGAAGTTTTTTATTCTGCAGGCGCTTTTTGCCTTATTCCACTACTCATATCCGTCCATAGCACAAGTTCTCGCTCTACCGCTTGGAAAATCGGGGTAGGACTCCTAATGGCCCTAGCGGCCGACTTCCCCGCTTCATGGAAAATGTTTCCTACTTACGGAATCAGCGCCTTCCTACCAGCTTTCTTCTATGTGGGAACAATCTCCACCATTTCTTTGGGGGCGAGATTTCGAAAGCTATCGTTAGCTCGCCAAGATGACGTTTTCGCAGCTGAGCATCATGCTAGATTGTCCGAAAACAAAAGGCTTCAGGCAGAACGTTCTACCCGTATTGCCACTGGTCTTCACGACAGCGTGGGACATAGTCTGACTGCTATAGCAGCGCTAAGCGAAGGTGTCAAAGGTCAGTTAGGCCGTCCTGATCTAGAAGAAGCTTTGGAAATGATTGATGAATTGGCGCGTGACGCTCTTGCAGATACGCGTCGGACTGTTTATGAGATAAACCAAGAGGAAGTACCCCCCGATCTAGCAACCTTAACCGAGGAGGGACAACACACATGGAATGATTTGGCTTCCCTCATAGAAGTAACTCGGAAAACTGGGATATCTGTTGCATTTCTAGAAAACGGTAAACGCACAGAGTACCAGTGTATCCAGGAACTGTGTTTTCAAGTCATAAGGGAATGCACGACTAACACGATTCGACATGCACAAGAAGCAAGCCAAATTACCGTTTCGTTAGATTTTTCTCCACATTCGGTTCGTATTCATTTTTCCGATAATGGAAAACTACAGACCTCTGTAGTGAAACCCGGAAATGGAATCCTAGGAATGCGTAGACGTCTAGAAAAGGTAGGAGGAAGCTTAACCGCGAGCTCTACACGTAGGGGATGGAAAGTGGACGCGATAATCCCTATTTACCCAGGTTCAAGGGAAGGAAACACCAGTGCAGAACGATATAAATAATGACTCTTCAATTAGAGTAATGATCGTGGACGACCAAAAGGCCGCTCGGTTCGGACTTTCCTTGCTCGTAAAAAAGGCAGCCGATATGCATGTAATGGTGTCCGCAACCAACGGTCAAGAAGCGATTGAAGTACTTTCCCGAATGAAGGAAGCCAATGATCTCCTCCCCCAAGTCATATTAATGGATATCCGCATGCCTTTTCTGAATGGAATCGAAGCAACAGAACGGATAATTGCTTCGTTTGACAAGATAAAAATATTAATAATGACTACATATGATCAGGATGATTACGCTCTTAGCGCTCTCGATGCGGGAGCCTCCGGATATCTACTTAAGGATGCCCGTTCACGTGATTTACAGAATGCTATTCGATCTGTATACGGGGGAGACGCAGTCCTTACTCCTCGGATAACGGCCACCCTTCTTCAAGAGCGCAGACCAGTAAAAGCTTCGACAAAGCGTCAACGAGACGCCCAAAACTCCATAGCATCACTGTCTCCGCGCGAAAAAGAAGTTGCAGAGTTAATCTCCCAAGGACTCAATAACAAGGAAATAGCGGAAAAGCTTGTAATACAGCGGGACAGTGTGAAAAAGACCGTTTCACGAATACTCTCCAGATTAGAGATGCGGGATCGTGTGCAGATAGCGATACTATGGAACGAAGCACACGCGCAATAATGGACTATCGCTTCATAAAATTCGCCCCCTGAATAATGACCGCTAGCGTTTGAGCGTATGCGAAAAGACTCCCCCTCGGAGATCCTTGGGCGCGCAGCTGAGGAACCCTTGATGCCTCACCTCGAGGAAACCGATACAAACACAAAATAGCCGCTACTCCGTGTCTGCGGATAGTGTATCAACGTGAGGCGGATTCTGTCGGGTATTTTCACCGGCAGCACGTTGTCACAGTGTCGCCTGAACTGGATAAAATTAACTATCTATATAGCGACTTGTTTTATGCTCTGCCGTCATGGGGTTGCGTCCATCAGTGTGGTGTATCTTTAGGCTGCGGTATGCCTCGTGCCAATGCGCATAAAGACGACCATCGCGGGTACTGAAGTGCCTTGGGTTTTTGCTCCTAGGTATTTGCTTTGATTTCTATTTTCCTGTGCCGGGTTCTAATTCCAAAATCCGGTTTCGACCTCGCCCCACCTGCGGAAACGCTAAGAAAGAGGACTGTTTCTGCCATTGCTGCGGCGCATCGCTTATTCCGACTGTCGCCCTGCATTCTCCGCCCACACACGCACGCCCACAGAAGCGGCAGTCATAACAATCATGAGGACGACTGCTAAACCGAGCCCGATGACGTCTGTCACCCACAAAATAAATAATGCTAAAGAGACAACAGCTAAAGCGAGTAAAACTCCAGTTTTTATCTTCTGTGTTCTATCCATAGCGCCATTATTCAATAATAAAACCCCACCATGTGAGGGATTTCCTCTTCTTGCAGAAGATTTCTTCGCTCCGAAACGTCTTCGCAGTATGGCATGGCTACTCAACGCACGTACTAAAGAGCGGTCGAATCCCAGCTTTAGACTAGCTCTTATTGCTTGATTGAACCGTGAATATGCAGTTAAAAACACTGCAATAGTCAATCTCTGCTCGGCTATACCAAGCATGTTGCCCCTCAATGTTCCCTAATCTCTGTCTTCACCTAGATGAAGCGCGTCGGCAATCATTACCCTTAAAGAGTGATTACGAACGAACTTCGAAATTTGCTAGCCAAAGCAACTACTCACGCACGGCGCTTTCAGGACGGAGGAGATCACACTGTAGCCGCAGCACTCCTTACCAAATCAGGCAAACACGTACTCGGTTTGAACGCGCACCACTTCCTCGATGGTCCTTGCGGGGAAGTCTCGGCTTTAGCCAACCATGCTGCTAGTTATCCAAGCAGTAGTCGCCGTATACGGACCTACTGGTCAAGTTATTCCGGCCTGCGGTAAGTGCCGCCAGGTACTTTTTGATGTTAACCCTTCTATTCGGTGCATCGTGCGCGGAAGCAATGGACTTGAAGCACCTACCGTAGAAGAACTCTTGCCATTCGCATTCAACTGGCGAGATATGGAACAAGAGCAGCGCATCTACATGTGGGAAGGCTACGAGGAATCAATTCGTAGCGGAGAAAAGCAACAGACAATTCGGGTAGATGATCCTTTCCATGAAGGAAATGCCCAAATAGTCTTCGAGAAAGAATCCGGAGAGGTCGTCACCATTCCTGCACAGGTCACGGCCGTTTCCTCTATCCAGCGAAGTAAATTGTCGGAAAAGCAAGCTCGAAATGACGGCTTTGGCTCTCTCGCCGAGCTTCAGAAAGCGCTAGATGCTCACTATCCCGGATTAGCTGCCGATGATGAAGTAGACGTCGTCGAGTTCAAACTGCGGTAATCCATCCAGACCGAAAGGTGGAATAGCCCTCCTCCCCGCGTGCAGAATTCACCTCATCCATAACGTCATTTTGCGGGGTGAAGATTGCGGCAGCTAGCGCTGAGGGTCTTCTATTTCCCTTATCCAGAAGTTCATCATCTCACCGATAGGATCCGAGGAGGAAAACACTTCGCTCGCTATTTCCCTAGGAGACCAAGTATCCGGAAGGTCTTGAAATCCTGCGCCGACCTTTCCAAGCGTCACTGCTGAGGAGTTTTTGACTGCGCTAAGGATGGTAACGACATCGTCATACGTAGCATAAAACGAGTTTTTCCCATTCGCCCCAGTTGCATCAGCAATACAGATCCAGTCATTGAGTTCCGCCATATCGCTCAAAATATTATCGACGATTTTTCTTGAATCTGTTTCCATATGCTCACTCATTGTGCTTGGCCTTCTACTTACACTCAACCTTAACTCTGAGAATTAGCAACCGCTTTGCCAATGTCGTCTACAAATTTTATCGAGCCAACAAAAGCGGCATGTGAGTTTGTGTTTTACCGGAATCTAAGGGATTTTCGCAGATACTTATTAAGCACCACTCACCCTCTACAATGACACCCATGGATGCACAGGAGTGGCAGGACTTGGAACGCTACGGCTCATGGGAGCGGATGACCAGTGGGGAGTGGTTCTTGCCGAGCATGCCGGAGGCGAAGGAAGAGCACCAGCGCACTTTCCGCTTGCTTAAGCAGCTCAATGAACTACAGAATACGGACCCAGAGCGTGCCAAAGGCATCCTGCGCGAGATACTGCCGGAAGAATCAGCGGTGCCGGGCCTGCACGTGCCGCTCAACCTGGAGTACGGCTGCAACCTAGTATGCGGCGAGCGCGTCTTCATTAACTTCGGCGCTACGATCTTGGCTCAGGCCCAGGTAACGCTCGGCAATGGTGTCATGGTGGGTCCCAATTGCTCCCTGATTACGGTGGGGCATCCGGTAAACGATCACGAGATGCGCGCCGGCGGCTGGGAGATAGCTAAGCCCATCACCATCGGTGATAATACGTGGTTCGGTGCTAATGTCACCGTGCTGCCGGGCATCACCATTGGAAAGAACTGCGTTATAGGCGCAGGCACGCTTATTACCACCGATATCCCGGATAATTCGCTGGTCCTGGGATCACCCGGCCGCGTGGTCCGCAAGCTGGAAAATAACGAGGAAGACTGGGAGCGCCAGGATCTCAACGGCCCCGTCGAGGGCTTTGGAGCCGCCCACTAAATGTTTGATCTCGCTCGCATCGGCGCGGGACTTCCCGTAGCCGAGACCATCGATTCGCTACCTAGCACCGGAAACGTCGTCATCCAGGCCCCGCCCGGCACAGGTAAAACCACACTTGTGCCACCGGCGTTAGCCAATCATGCGGCAGGGCGGGGCAAAGTCATCGTCACCGCCCCACGCCGTGTGGCCGTGCGCGCGGCCGCGCAGCGCTTAAGCGCGCTTAGCGGCACCCCAGACAAGGTCGGTTTCGCCATACGGGGCGAGTCCCGCAAGGGCAGCGACGTCGAGTTCGTCACGCCGGGCGTGCTGCTGCGCCGCCTGCTGAAGGATCCGGAACTCGAGGGCGTGGCCGCCGTTGCCATCGATGAGGTTCACGAGCGTCAGCTCGATACGGATCTCGTGCTAGGCATGTGCCTGGAGCTAGCCGAATTGCGCGAGGACTTTCGCGTCATCGCCATGTCTGCAACCGTGGATGCGCAGCGCTTTTCCCAGCTTATGGATGCGCCCGTCCACGTGACCGAGGCGGTGACCCATCCGCTCGATATCCATTACGCGCCCATGCCGGGCAGGGCGGCGGGAACGAGGGAGTTTTACGGGGACGTCGCCAAGCAGGCAGCCCGCCAGCACGAATCAACGCTGGTCTTTGTGCCCGGCGTGCGCGAAGTCAACCTCGTGTGTGATGCCTTAGCAGGCCGTAATGTATTTCCCCTGCACGGCAAGCAAACCACCGCGGAGCAAGACGCCGCGCTGTATAGCGAGGAGCAGCGCATCGTCGTGGCTACCTCCATCGCGGAGTCGTCGCTTACCGTACCGGGCGTGCGCGTGGTGATAGATGCCGGGCTCTCCCGCGTTCCCCGGCGCGATGCGCAGCGTGGCATGTCCGGGCTGGTGACGGTGTCTACCTCGAAGTCGAGCGCCGATCAGCGCGCTGGTCGTGCCGGCCGTGAGGCACCTGGCACCGTGATTCGCTGCTACTCGCAGGATGATTACCAGCACTTTTCCCCGCACACCACCCCGGAGATCCTCTCCGCGGACCTCACCCAGGCCGCGCTGTTTCTGGACTGCTGGGGCGCGGGCCCGGATTTCCCGTTGCTCGATCCGCCCCCGGCCCAGGCCCTCGCCTCCGCGCAGGCAACACTCAAGCGCATTGGCGCCACGCAGGAACTCGCCCTCCTGCCCACCGATCCGCGCCTCGGTGCCTCCTTGCTCCGCCACGGTAGCCAGGCCGCGCCCATTATCGCCTCGCTTGCCGACGCCCCCTTAACCCCCGATCTCTCCCGTCACCGCCCACCTCAAAAAGAGGTCAAGCGGCTGGCACGCCTTGTAGACGATCTCGGCCCCGCCGATCCCGGGAAGGTCGTAGCCACCGCCTTTCCCGAGCAGGTGGCCAAGCGCATGGGCAAAGATTACCTGCTGGCCAGCGGCACCCGCGCGCGCCTGCTCGATAACTCAGGTTTGGCCGGCGCCCCGTGGCTTGCCATCGCAGAGGTGTCCTTGTCCAACGCGGGCAATGCCATCATCCGCTCGGCCGCCCGCATCGAGGAATCGGCTGCCCTGGCGGCCATCGGCGTCACCGAGGAAACCCGCGCCTTCCTGCGCGATGGCCGCGTGCGCGGCGTCAAGGTCAGGGCCGCGGGCGCCATCACCCTTTCTGAGACCCCGGTTAAAGTCACGGGCCCCGCAGCCGAGGAGGCGCTTGCCGCCGGCATCCGTGAAGAAGGCCTAGGACTCTTTACCTTCAGCGAGAAGGCCCAAAGATTAAAAGACCGCCTGCACCACCTGCACTCCCACTTTGGCGATCCGTGGCCCGATGTCGATTCCGCGGATCCCGCCGAATGGCTCGGGCCCGAATTACATCGCATCGCCGAGGGCACTCCCGCCGCCAAGCTAGACATGTACCCCGCGCTGCAACGCCTCCTTCCCTGGCCGGAAGCCACCCACCTGGACGAGCTCGCCCCTGAGCGCCTTCCGGTGCCCTCCGGCCGCGATGCCATAATCGACTGGTCCGGCGATCGCCCCGTGGTTCATATCAAGTTGCAAGAATGCTTCGGCCTAGCCGAATCCCCCGAATACTGCGGCCACCGCGTGCAATTCCACCTGCTCTCCCCCGCCGGCCGGCCGCTCGCGGTGACCGATGATCTCGCCAGCTTCTGGTCCGGACCTTATGCCGGCGTGCGCGCCGATATGCGCGGCCGCTACCCCAAGCACCCCTGGCCGGAGGACCCGTGGAATGCGATTGCTACCGCGCGCACCAAGAATCGGATGTAATTAACCCCATTGCTGCCAGCCCAGGTAGCAGCTCATGACCACCACCAGGGTAAGCAACGCGTAGCGGATGAATTTGGCACCGCCGCCAAGTACGGTACGAGCACCGAGAAGTGCGCCGGCGATATTGGCTACGCCGAGCACGATGCCGAGCGTCCACCACACGTGCCCGCCAATAATGAACACGATGAGCGCGCCGAAATTGGTAGCGGTATTGACCACCTTGGCCATGGCCGCAGAGGTCAAGAAGTTCTGCGCAAAAATAGAGGTAAAGGCCATGATCAAAAACATTCCGGTACCCGGACCGAAGATGCCATCATAAAAAGAAATGATGCCGGAGAGTAACAGGACCACGACGGTCCGCCAACCGCCACGGGTACCGGCCGAATCGCTACTGCCAAAATCTGGCTTGAAGGCAACGAAGATACCCACAGCCACCATGAGCACGATGATGATGGGCCGCATAACGTCTTTATCGAGGCTCGAGGCCACGCTGGCCCCCAACCCGGAGCAGACCAGTGCGATGAGGATGAACCGCGCCATTTCTGCCTTGTCCAGCTTCACCTTGCGCGCAAGGGTCACAGCAGCGGATCCGGTGCCAGTCACCGCAGCAAGCTTGCTAGTGCCCAAAGCGGCGGCCGGAGCAAGGCCCGGCAGGACCGCCAGCAGCATCGGGATCAGGATCAATCCGCCACCGCCGATGACCGCATCGACCCACCCCGCGGCCGCGGTACCAAAGAAGAGAATTACCCACTGCACCACATCGATTTCCATGCCCCCGATCATAAATCTTGAATGATGTAAGGTGATAACCCGCCTACCGGCCTCCCCATAGTGGAGTAAAAGAAGGCATTATACTTTTGTCGCAGCAGAACGAGGAGGCTCGCATGGCCGCACAGCAGGAAGGCGCCGGGCTAAGTGCCCACACCGTGGCACGGTGGTCCATTGTCGTTCCGGCATCGGTCGTATTGGGCTGGCTGTTTAGCATGTGGCACGTACCTGCGGCCTGGATCTTGGCAGCGATCCTCTCCTCCGGCGCCATGGCGCTTTGTACTGGGGAAGATCTGCGCGTGAATCGGAGTTTTTATAGCATGTCGCGTGGTTTTATCGGCATGATGGCTGCCATCCCGCTGACCGTTGTGCCGGTGAGCCAATTGCTTGGCTTCCTGCCTGCCGCCCTGACGATCTCCTTTGTCACACTGATGGTAGGCGTTATCGGTGGCCACCTCTTACACCGCGCACAGCCGCACGATGTCTCCTCCGAAACCGGCATTTTATCCATGCTGCCGGGCGGTGCGTCCCTCATGCCCGCGCTTGCCGACGAACTCGGGGCCGACTTCCGCTACGTCGCCCTCACCCAATACCTGCGCCTGTTAGTAGTCTCGGTATCGCTACCGGCCGTGGTCGCCTTATTGGACACGCCTGCCGGCGAAGGAGCGGATCTTTCGGTCGACGGCGAAACTACCTGGTGGATAGTTGCCCTAGTGATTGCCATTGCCTGCATAGGAGAAAAGGTAGGCAAGTTCCTCCATCTCCCCGCCGCCGCGGTACTCGGCCCCTTGCTGCTGACGGTTCTAGCCTCTTTCGTGTTGCCGGAGGGCCACACACTCGAACCGCTCTATGCCTTTAAGGTGATGGCCTTTTTGTCCATTGGTTGGGTCTGCGGCGGTGGGCTTTCGCTGCCGGCGCTCAAGGCCTTTGCCAAGCAATTGCCCGCCACGGTTCTTTTCATCGTGGTCATCATCGGTATCTGCGCGGCCACCGCCTGGCCGCTAACCAAGTGGCTGCACATCACTTACTTCGAGGCCTACCTGGCTACCAGCCCCGGCGCGCTAGAGACGGTGCTCGCACTCTCGGCGGAGGGCGGGGCCGGCCCAGCGGTCATCGCAGTCCAGCTCACCCGCCTCATCGCGGTACTGGTCGTAGCGGGCTACTTGCCACAGCTGCTACGCCTGGCCCAGCGACTGCTGCGCCGCTAGTTATCCAGAACGGCCTCGCGCAGCACGGACATCGGCACGGAACCAAGGGCGAGGGCCTCGGAGTGGAACTCGCGCGCACTCATCCCCTGCTTCTCGGCCGCGGCGCGGGTCTCCTGCCACAGGCGCTGGCCCAAAGCATAGGACGGCGCCTGGCCCGGCCAGCCGAGGTAGCGATTGACCTCAAAATTGAGGTTCGCATCATCCATGGCGGTGTTTTCACGCATGAAGGTCTTCACGTGCGCCTTGTCCCACACGCCGGACGTCGAGCAATCCGGCAACTGCTTGCCCAAGTGCAATCCGATGTCCACGACCACGCGGGCGGCGCGCAGGCGCTGCGCATCCAACATGCCCATGCGGAAGCCCGGATCGTCCATGTAGCCCAGCTCGGCCATGAGCTGTTCGGCGTAGAGCGCCCAGCCCTCGCCATGACCAGAGTTCCACGTCACCGCGCGGCGCCACAGGTTGAGATCCTCCTGCACCAGTGCGGAACCTAGCTGCAGGTGGTGGCCCGGCACGCCCTCGTGGTGAACGGTGGTCAGCTCTTGCCACGTGTGGAAGGTGTCTTGTCCTTCTGGCACGGACCACCACATGCGGCCCGGGCGGGAGAAGTCATCGCTCGGCGGGGTATAGAAGATGCCGCCGGTACCGGCCGGATCGATGCAGCACTCGATCTCTTCTACTTCTTCCGGAATATCAAACTCTTTGCCGTTGAGCTCTGCGATAACGCCATCGGCGGTAGATTGCATCCACTCCACCAAGGCATCGGTGCCGCGCAGGGTATAGCGCTCCTCGTGGTTGAGCTTGCGCATCGCCGCGCGTACCGAGCAATCGGAACCATAGAGCTCGTGGGCGATCTTTTCCTGCTCCGCTCGCAGGGTGCGCACCTGATCAAGGCCCCATTCATAGGCCTCATCGAGGTTGACGGCATCGCCTACAAAGAGCTTGGAAAAGCGTTCGTAGCGCTCGCGGCCCACGGCATCCTTCGCGGGCGCTTGAGGCTGCAGGTCATTGGACAGCCAATCGGAGAACTCGCCAAAGGCTTTCTTGGCCTGCTCCACCTCAGCGGAGTCGGCGTCGAGGCCGAGGGACTCGAGCATCGAGTCGGCGTCGGCAAGCCGCTCGCACTGCACAATGACCTCGGAGATCTGGCGGTGCGGTGCCACCATGCCGTGGGAGGCCGCTTCCTCCAAGGAGCTGCGGTATCCGGCCAAGGAGGTCTTCACCTTGGACAGGCGGGAGCGAATAGCATCGCGGTCCTCGTCCGTATCCTGCGGCATGAGCAGCAGGGTATCGCGGATGGTCTGGACCGGTGAGGCGATATTATTTAGGCAGCGCACATCCTCGCTGTGGTGGTGCAGATCTAGATCGAGGCACAGGCGATCACGCAAAACGGCCGCGGTGACGTAGTCCACCTCATCAAAGTCATCCTCATCATCGGATTCATCGGTGGTGTCATCCAAGGCATCCAAGTCCGCGACCATCTCACGGGTGCGATCCGCGATGGCGGTGAAGTATTCGGGGGAGAAATCCTGCAATTCGCCCTCGAAGCCGTCAATGCCCCACGCGGTGGCATCAGTGGGGGAAAGCTCGGCTAGGTCGTGAACGAAGTTATCGCACGAAGCGTCCAGTAGAGAGGGCTGGCGCTTAGCGGTCTGCTCAGAACTCATAACGAGGAAGTCTATCCCTAAGTATCAGCTATAGGCCACCCGGGGAGGATGAAGTTGCGAACTTGTTAACTAATCGTTGTCCCACTTTGTGCCGGGATAGCTCCAGTGGCTGAATTCATCCAGGATGTCCTGCGGTTTCTCTTTCATTACCAGCGCGTCTACAAAGCGCGGCAGGATGAAACCGGATTCGGCCATGGCGGCGTACATGGCGTAGAAGGGGCGCCAAAAGTCCGCGGTATTAACTAGGCCTACTGGGCCGCGGATGTGGCCCAGCTGCTGCAAGGTGAGTACCTCAGTAAGTTCTTCAAGGGTGCCAACGCCGCCGGGGAGGCAAATATAGGCATCGGCAAGCTGCTCCATGCGGGTCTTGCGCTCGGCCATGGAGCCCACGACCTCTAGGGTGGTCAGGCCGGGGTGGGAAATTTCCAGGTCCACCAGTGACTGCGGCATCACACCAGTGACGGTGCCGCCGGCGGCTAAGCAGGCTTGCGCCACCTCGCGCATCAAGCCGATATTGCCGCCGCCATACACCAGGTTCAGGCCGCGTCGGGCCAGTTCGGTGCCCAATTCCTGTGCCGCCTGAGTGTAGGCCGGGGAGTTTCCTGTTGCTGAACCACAATAAACCGCTACTGACTGCATGCTCTCCAGCATAGATATCTGCGCCCCCACCACCACCTTTAGACTATTCGGTACATGAACCTTTTATCAGGTTAGACAAAGCAGTCTGGGATGCTTATACTCCTTTTTATGATCAAATCTGGCCCAGTGTTCACGCGGCCCCGCACGCCGGCCGCAAAGTGCCTCCATTTGGTGCGCCTGAACCCGATCATCACCCGGAGCGAGTTGGTGGAAGCCACCGGGCTTTCCCAGCCCACCATCACGCGCGCTACTACTTCCCTACTCAACGCGGGCCTCATCCAGGAACGCACCGACCTCACCCAGTCCCGTGGGCGCGGCCGGCCAACTGTGCCGCTTGAGGCGGCCGATAATGACTGGGCGCTCGGCGGCATCTCCGTGGGCACTAAGCAGACCTACATCGGCCTCTATGACATCAAGGGCCGCACCTTAAGCGAAGAAGAGTTGGCCACGCCGGTAGCAAACCTCAGCGAGGATGACTTCCTCGAGCACATCATGGCCGGCATCAATCGCATGATGACCAACCTGAACCACCGCTTGGTCTCCCTCGGCGTGACCACCTCCGGCACCGTGGATGACAACGGCCTGGTCACCGCGGAAAACCTCAACTGGCACGGCGTGGACATCGCCGAACGCCTGCGCTTCCAGTTCGGCGTACCCGTAGTAGTCTCCTCCGCCATCCCGGCCATCCTCGGCTCCGAAACCCAGGCGGCCGAGATTGGCACCAGCGAGCGAGTTCTGGTGCTCTTCGCGGATGATTCCATCGGCTCGGCGCTCTCCGTCGAGGACGAGGTCAGTCCCATTATTCCCGTACCGCAAACGCACTCTGAGCTCCTTGGCCACGGCGCTTCCGAGCGCCTGCTAGCCACCCGACACATCCTCGAGGCCATTCGGAAGGAAGGAGTGAAGGCTGCCTCGCTTACCGAGGCCGCCCAAATCGCCGAATCCAATCCCACCGTCCGCACCATTCTGGACGAGCGCGCCCGCCAATTGGGCACCATCACCGCGGAACTGGTCAAAGCCCACTCCCCGGCCACCGTGGTCATCGCCGGCGGCGCGTTTACCGACGACCCGAAGGCCCCCAAGCAATTCGCCGCCACCGTCCGCGCCTCCGCAGGCGATGAGTTGCAGCTGCGCATGATCCCCAGCCATAAGGAGATTGTCCGCGCGGTAGCCCGCACCGTGGCCACCGACCAGCTCCTGCGCCAACCGCTGGAGCTAGGCCGCTCACTCCAGTGTGCTTAGCACCTCACGTACCGAGTCGATGCCGCGAAAGAGGTGGGCATTGAGCCCGCAGTAGCTAGCACCCTCCACGTAGTCGATGCGGTCATCAAAAAAATGGGTATCTTTCGGCTGCGCGGACAGCGCATCCACGGCTACGCGATAGGCCTCTGGGTGCGGCTTTGCCAGCCCAATATCGCAGCTGAAGGTCACCGCCGCGCAGTCCTCTAGCCAGGTATGCTTCTCGCGCACCTGCCCAGCCAGCGTGGTGGGAATATTAGACAAGATGCCCACGCTATAGCCTTCTCCGATAAGCCCCTTGACCAAAGCGACCATCTCCTGGTCGGCCTCCAGCAAACCGCGGTTTTCACACGCTACCGCCTCCGCGACGGGTATCTCCCCCAACCCTGCGCGGGCCGCTACCTCATTCCAAAAGTGGCTATCACTAAAGATGCCGGCATCATAGTCCGGGCGATAAAACCCGTAGGCCTCCCACATCGCCTCGGCATCGGATGGCGCGAGGAGGCGCTCCAAGGCTGCATGACTTTCTGGGGTGGCCGGGCGCATGAGCACGCCATACATATCAAAAAGGAGTTTGGGCATAACGAGAGCCAGTTTATGCGCGTTTCGGCGCCTGGGTCAGCACGGCTACGATTCCCACACCGGCACCGGCCACAAAAACGGGCAGCATCGCGGAGACTTGTTCCATAGACAAGGCGAAAATGCCGCCGATCGCACCCATGAGCAGCATGCCACCAAGGCTATACAGCGAGCGAGTAACCAAGCCGCGCTTGCCCGCGGCACCGTACACCAGCAGCGCGAGCCCGGCGAATGGACCGAGCATGAGCGCCGCAGTGGTCAGGAATACCCCCAAGGCCACGTGGGTGGACATAATCGCCGCTCCCACGATGAGAAAAAGCGCCAGGATCAAAAGCGTCATGGCACAGAAAGCCTTGCGTTGTGTTGACATAGAAGCAATCCTCCCACGGCACTGCAGTGCCGTGGGAGGATTGCTCTAAATCTTGATGGGTTTGTTATTCACCCAGGCGCGCTTAGGCAGCGCCACCTTCGGTGCGACCAGCCAAGCGCTCATCGATGCGTAGCAGGCCAGAGCCGTCATTTCCTACCAGCTTGATCTGATCCAGAATCTCAGAAACGGTAGCTTCTTCTTCCACCTGCTCGCTCAGGAACCAGTCAACGAGCTGGCGGGATTCCAGGTCCTGTGCGTCCAGCGCCGCGCGAGCGATGGTGCGGATTTCCTCGGAGACCTTCTGCTCGTGCTCCAGGGAAGCCTGGAAAGCATCCTGCGGGTTAGCGGCCTTCACCGAACCAACCGGAATGTCATTGAGCTCTACGCGATAACCGCGGGAGAGCAAATGGTCCGCAATCTTTTCGGCATGCACGCGCTCTTCAGCGGCCTGGCCCATGAACCAATCGCGCATGCCCGGGAAGGAGAGGTTGTCCATCTCGAAGGCCAACTGGGTATAGACCATGGAAGCGCCGTACTCGCTAATGACCTGGTTGTTCAGGAGGGTTTGCAGTTTCTCGTCCATTGTAAAAACCTTTCTGTGCAGGGAAATCAATAAGTGCTAAACACCACACTACCGAAGATTCCCCTGCGATCCAGCAAGGCCTACTTAAGTAAACTTGCACGTCATTACGCTTTTTTAGATTGGATAACCTAAGTTAGCCAAGACAAAGCTTGCCACCACACGCAGGCAAAGTTCCCCTAAGAACGCGAGGTCATCGCGGATCCTTTGCATTTACACCAACGCGAACTCAAGGTCAGTTCGGCGCCTACTACTTAAGCCCCCGCACCCCAGTCCACAAATGTGATGTTAGTCACCTAGGCGGCCGCTAAGGCGATTAAGGCGCTGCGCACTAGCTCCCTCCAGGCCGCGAAACTCTACCTCGATGCCCCGCTCGGCGTATTTCTTCTGCACCGCATCCAGCGTCGCCACCGTAGAGGCATCCCATACCTCGGCCTCCGTCATATCTACCACCACGCGCTGGGTGTCCAGCGTGTAGTCAAAGGCATAGACCAAGTCATTGGAGGAGGCGAAGAACAGCTGGCCACGCACCGTATACTCGGCATCGCCTACTTGTTTTACCTCCACCAGATGCGCCACGCGGCGAGCAAAGCCAATGGATGCGGTCACCACGCCGAGCACCACACCGACCGCCAAGTTATGCGTAGCCAGCGTGCCTACGACCGTCACCAGCATCACCAGCGTTTCTGATAGCGGCATGAGCTTAAGCGTGCGCGGGTGAACCGAGTGCCAATCCACCGTAGTTGCGGCCACGATGATCATCACCGCCACCAGGGCAGCCATCGGAATGCGGCCGACGGTCTCGCCCAGAAGAAGGCAGAGGATGAGGAGGAAGGCGCCTGCGAGAAACGTCGACAAGCGCGTGCGCGCCTGGGATGCCTTCACGCCGATCATGGTCTGGCCAATCATGGCGCACACGCCCATACCGCCAATGGCCGCGGCGAGGATATTGCCCACGCCCTGGCCAAAGGACTCGCGCGTTTTATCGGAGTGGGTATCCGTAATGTCATCCACCAGCTTGGCCGTTAGCAGCGATTCCATGAGCCCCACCAACGCCATACCGAAGGCATAGGGCGCAATAAGCCGCACGGTATCCAGGTTCCACGGAATCTCCGGCACGAAAAGCCCCGGCAGCGAGGTAGGCAGCTCGCCTTGGTCCGCCACATCGGGGACCTTCCACCCGGCCGCGACCGCAATGATGCTGACCACCACAATGGTAACGAGCGGGGCGGGAATCACCGTGGTCAGCCGTGGTAGCCCCAGCATGATGGCTAGGCCGATGGCCACCAACACATAGACCATCCACGGCACATCACTAAGGTGTGGCAGCTGCGTAGTAAACATCATGATTCCCAGCGCATTCACAAACCCCGTCATCACCGAGCGCGGGATAAAGCGCATGAGCTTGGCGACGCCCACCGCGGCCAGCACCACCTGCATGATTCCCGCCAAGAGCACCGCGGCGACCACGTAGTCATGCCCATGTTCATGCGCGAGCGGAGAGACAACGAGCGCCACCGCGCCGGCCGCTGCGGAAATCATCGCCGGCCGGCCACCGGTAAAGGCAATGGACATTGCCATGACGACGGAAGAAAACAATCCCACCCGCGGGTCCAAGCCCGCAAGGATGGAAAAGCTTAAGACCTCCGGGATCAAAGCAAGCGCCACCGCGAGTCCGCCAAAGACTTCCTTGCGCAGACGAGCGGGCGAGGAAAATGCATAACGGAAACTGGCGATGACGCCGGTTGGGGCAGGCTGTTCTTTAATCACGCCTGCTCATCCTAGTGGACTTTAGGAGCCTTCCTTAAAGGAGCCATCTGCAGTGATAACTGGCAGCACGGACCAGGCGAAGTTGATCCACTGATCGGTCTTCTTCCACGAAAAGTCCGGTTCAAAGATGGTCTTCGGCTTGGTGTAAATGACGGCTGAGCGCACCTCGTCTGCGGTTTCCTTAAGTAGATTAACCACCAGATCCAGGGTCTTGCCGGAGTCCGCGACGTCATCTACGACCAGTACCTTCTTGCCCTTTAGCGAATCCGTGTCCAGCTGCGGGGACAAGATGATCGGCTCTTCCAGGGTCTGGCCGATATCGGTGTAGAACTCCACATTGATAGCGCCCATGGCCTTCACACCGATGGCATAACCGATAGCACCGGCTGGAATGAGGCCGCCGCGGGCGACGCCCACGATGAGGTCAGGGAACCAACCAGATTCCACAATCTGTTCCGACAGGTTACGGCTCGCCTCGCCGAAGACCTCCCAGGTGAGGTTTTCCCGGTCCGGGTGGATCCAATTTTCAGTCACGATTGTGTGGCTCCTTTTGCGTCATGGGATTTCTTTGTAGTTTAACGAGCATTGCCTGCCAAAGAAAAGGCACCTACCGGAATGGAACCTCGCCCAAAGTCCGGCGCAGCTTGCGAGTGCGCAGGCGCTCCGGATTTTCGGCTAGATGCTCCATCGCGCGCACCGTGCACATCACGTGAGCTTCCTTCGAGTTGGAGTAGAAGGCCTGCGCCTGGGCCGGCAGCTTCGGCACCGCATGCAATGGCAGGTCAGAGACCGAAAGGAGTGTGCCGTAGGGAACGCGGTAGCGATAGCCATTGGCCGCGAGCGTGCACGATTCCATATCGACAGCCACCGCGGTGGAGGTACGCAGCCACTCCCACAAATCCCGGTTAGTGCGCCACTCCCAATTGCGATCATCGGTGGAGAGCACCGTACCGGTTCGCATGAGCGAATTATCGTCGCCATATACCGCCTTCACCGCAGACTCAAGCATGCGCTGTACCTCCGGAATCGCCGGGATGGGAGAGGTCGCCGCAACCTTTTGGTCCAAGATGTGGTCATTGCGCTGGTAGGCATTGCCCAAAATCAAATCCCCGATGCGCATGCGCCCATCCATGCCAGCGCAGTGGCCAATCATGATCCAGGCTTCCGGCCGCAGTACCGCCAAGCAATCTGTGATCGTCTTGGCGTTGGAGGGCCCTACACCGATATTGATCATCGTGATGCCATCACCACCGGCAGTGATCAGGTCAAAGCGCGGCATTTGGAAGCGAGACGTCAAGGTCAGACCGTCCACATCGAGGTCCACCGCATCGTTGGGATGAATGGTCTCGCCATTGGGCAGCACCAAGGCGGTATAACGCGAGTCTTCCCTGGTCAACTCGCGCAAACCGAATTTCACAAACTCGGTGGTGTGCATCGCGTAGTTAGTAAACAAAATGTATTTTTGCACCGTATCGACCTCGATGCCGGTGTAATGCTCAATGCGCGCACACGCGATATCAAAGCGCTGGGCACCAAAATGAAAAAGCGGCTTTTCCGCACCGTGGAAGGCATCCCATTCGCCATCAATGATTGCATCATTGACCTCATCCAGCGTCGGACGCGGAATAGGCCCGCGTTCCTGCGGGGCTTTCCTTGTGTCCTTGATGTACTCCGGTGGAATGCGCTGGTCCGATTGACCGACGAAAATATCGCACGGATAGTTACCCGCCAGGCGAGTCAGCTGCTCGTGCAGGTAGTCCCGAATGATGTACGGCTTGGAGATTACCGCCGAGTACTTGCCGGCCTCGTTAACGTAGCCGAAGGGCTCGGAACGATCGATGGGCTGCCATTTGCGGATATCCACCGTGACCTTGGGATAAACCACGTAGCGATAGTCATCAAGGTTTCCTGATTCCAAAGTCTTGCGCGCAAGCTCGCAGGAATTCTCGTAAATCTCGATCAGGCGGTTTACCGCCTCATCAACGGAGTGGACATGCTGCAGATCGGTCATAAGCGCGAGTGTAGCGGGGACTTCGCAGCGCGGCAGCGGTCCGCGCATTTCATTATTCTTTTCCGCGGTAGCTTCAGTGATACCGATACTGACATGATTTACTGCGAGAAAATCAAAGGCCTAGGATCAGTCCTTTTAGCTGCTAAGAGTGTCAAAGCAAAGGTCTCAAAGGGAATGCGACGAAGAGCTCGACTATGTCAATTCGGGCATCGTCCCATCAATCCGAAGTATTCCTAATTCACATTGCCCCCACTATGAGAGCGAGAAGAGGCACTGGCCCCAATACTGCAGACGATTCCTACTAGGACTGCACCTAGTGCTCCTAACAGGATTCCCGTGGAGGAGGGCAACAGTAATCCACCCACTGCGGAGCCGACTGCCGAGCCAAGGTAGTTCGCAGATGCATTAGCAGCAACAGCAGTCGCCCCTTCATTAGGGTTTGCACTGAGCATCGAATGCTGCTGTGGCGCCATTGACGACCACCCCAAAAGCCCCCAAGCAAAAAGACACACCACTGCCACCACGTGGCTCGAAGGGAAGAGCAGCAGTAGAGCGAAATCAGTCACGAGTAATGCAATGATAGTGACCGTTAGTTTGCGTGAACTATTAACCTTGTCAAGCACCCTCCCAATCCCAAAAGCACCCACTGCCCCGCCGATACCCCAGACCCACATGCCAGCAATGGTGTCTACCTGCACACGATCAAGCACTACAGGAATATAGGTGTACAACCCCAGCGAACCCACTCCAACAAAGAAAGTAACTAAGGTCGTCAGGAAGTTATCCACTCGGCCGATGACTCGGAGTCGCTGCCCCAACGAGGAGGAGGGCACAGCTGGTACCACACTCGCTTTGCGCAACGCTAGACCCGCTAACGCCACTATTCCAATGGCCGAGACCAAACCGATGGTAGCCCTCCAGCCTAGCTGTTTAGCTACCCCCAATCCCACCGGTACGCCCACGACAGTTCCCACCGCTAAGCCAGCCAGCACCATTGACAGTGCGCGCCCGCGATACTTTGCTGGGACAGACATCCCCGCTACGGCTGAGGACAGCGGCGAATAAATTCCCGCTGCTGCACCTGCGATTAAGCGCGACACGAGAAAAACGCTCACTGTAGGCGAAACTGCAGTCACGACATTCGCCAAAGAAAACACAGCAACAGCTCCAAGCAGACCACTCCGCGGATCTTTGCCTGCCCTACCCGAGAACAGCGGACCAGATATTGCGTACGCGCCGGTAAAGGCGGTAACGCCCAAGCCGATCACACTGCCACTTGTACCCAAGTCGTTTGCAATCTGTGATAGCAGCCCAGCGATAACATATGCGTCCAATCCGAGCGCTACACTGCCCAAAACTAACGGCCACAGCTGTTTAAGCATTCGAAATCACCATATCGAGCAAACCAGGGAACCGTTCGTCTAGATCGCCTCTGCGCAAAGAGATAACACAAGTTCGTCCCTGGCTTCTTGTCCACGTCACACCGGCTTCACGCAGCTGCCGAGTGTGGTAGGTCAGGGTAGATCGAGGCAGGTCATCAGCGAGCGTCAAACTATCGTGCTCCTGACCGTCTGCCAGGCGCCTAACCATCTCTAACCGGATGGGATCACTTACCGCAGCCAGAACACGGACGAATTCAAGGTCCTCGGTGGCCGGATGCTCATACTTTCGTGGGCTCATCACAACTCCAATCGTGCAAGAATTCCTGAACGATCGACCACAGTAAGCTACCCGAGAGATTCGTGCAAGATTTCTTGCACGAATGCAGGTGCGCAGATAAAGCCCCACCCAGACAGCGATAAATGAACACCGGAGTCTTGAGGAGCTCTATTTTTAGATACCAAGCTTTCAACCCCAGACGTCTCTAATTCATAACCTTCAACGTTGGCACAATAAATCGAGCCAAGTTTATGAAAGTAGAGAGCCCTATTCCTTCTTCTAACGGTGCGTACAACGTAGCTTGATTTAATAGACCCTTCTACCCAAAAATATGCTCGAAGGTTCTTTGGTCAGGAAAGCATGACAGACACCGTCACCCCTTCAGGGAAAAGCAACTAATCTGCAGCACCAGAAATGATTTAGAGAACGAACAATCGCTGGTGACCAGTTGAAATGTTTAGTTCTTACGCGCTTGCAGTTGGTTAAATGCGCAGGGCACACCGAAGCCCTCGACGCATAAGCGTTATGGATACCAACTCGCACCCCTCCACTGCACAGAATTGCCACTGCAAGAGTAGTTCCCTGCAGAAAATGGCGTCAGCTACTCCTAGACTTCTGGGGAGGTAACAAAGCGGTATCCCAACCCGGGTTCAGTAAGGAGATATTGGGGATCAGAGGGATCGGTTTCCAGTTTGCGGCGCAGCTGCGAGGTATAGATGCGCAGGTAGTGGCTTTGCCCTTCGAATCCCGGGCCCCAAATCTCTGCGAGGAGGTCTTCTTTGCGCACCAAACCGCCGTGGGCACGCAGCAGCGTCGTAAGCACGCCCCACTCAGTAGGGGTCAGGTGAAGGGGCTTTCCTGCCTTGGTGATGGAGTGTCGAGGGACGTCGATCAGCACATCGCCCGCCCGCACCATCGTGGCTTCCCGCTGGGCAGATGGCTGCTGCGGGCTGCCATGCCGCAAAGCCACGCGCACGCGGGCCAAGAGCTCTTCCATAGAAAAGGGTTTGGTCACATAATCATCAGCACCGCGATCTAGGGCCGAGGCACTAAATAGGGGATCGGACCGGGCCGTAAGAATCAGAACGGGAATTGCTGACCACCCTCGAATCCCATCGAGGACCTCCCGCCCATCCATATCCGGCAGACCCATATCCAAAATCACCACATCGGGCTGATGCTGGGAGACCACCTGCAGACCCTCCGCCCCGGTGCTGGCTGAATACACCTCATATCCACGCGCCTTGAAGTTAATGCTCAAGGTGGTGAGCAAACGCGGATCATCATCCACGATGACAATCGTGGCCTTCTTATCAGTAATGGCTTTTCTCCTCCCGCAGCGGGAAACTCAGGATAAAGGTCGCTCCTGGAGTGGCCTCTACGGTGATAGTACCGTCCATGGCCTCCACAAATCCGCGTACGACGGAGAGGCCTAAACCCACCCCGTTGTCATTGCTGGTATCGCCCAAGCGCTGAAAAGCTTGGAAAAGCTCCTGCTGCTTTTCCGGTGAAATTCCCGGCCCTTCATCGCTCACACTCAGCTCCACGCGCTCATCTGTAACCTGCGCATCAACGTTGACTGGTCCGCTCGGCGCATAACGCAAAGCGTTATCGAATAGGTTCGCCAGCACGCGTTCCAGCAAAACGCTATCCGCGCAACAGGTGCTGCCACGGAGTCCAGAACCAATATGAATGCGACCAAGTTGGTCCTTGCTATGTCCAAAGGCACAGGAAGCAATAGCCCGATTGGCTACCTCGTATAACTCCACAGTATCCCGGCGTGCAGTTACCGCTCCTGCACTCAAACGCGAGTGATCCAATAGGTTGGTCACGAGCAGCGTGAGTTGATCGATGCTAGCTGCGGTTTCCGCCAGCAGTATTTCTTGATCCTCTGGGCTGAATTCGATTTCGGAATTCCGCAAAGAGGACACAGCCAGCTTGGCCGTTGCTAGGGGCGTGCGCAGATCGTGGCTCACGCTCGATAGCAGTGCACGACGCAATTCATCAGCGGCAGCAATGGCATCGGCACGTGCGGCTTCAGCCGAAAGCTTCTCGCGGCGCACTATGCCGGCTAAGTAACCTGCCACAACCGCCACCAAAGCACGGTCGCGGGCGGATAACGCTGGGCCTTCCATCACAATCTGGACCGTAGTGTCCTCGCTGGAGACCAACGTTTCTACCTCACGTTTATGAGTCTTAGCGGGGATATGCAGGTGTCTACTTTGCCGGGGCGAGGCCGCCGAAGCGTGCCAGGTAGAGAGTATGTCCCCGGAGGCGTCAAGAAGCACGGCCTTATGGCAGCCGAAGGTCTCTCCTACCTTGCGAAGCACTGCGTCGATGGGAGATACGTCCGCACGGCGGTTGAGGGCTGCGCGGGAAAAGACCGTCAAGAGCTCAGCATCGCGCGTGGCAATGGACGCATTATGGTGCTCTATTTTGGTGCGCCGCACTTGTAAACCCACGGCCAGGGCAATAGCTACCATGACCACGAGGATGACAGCGTTAGCTGGCTCAGCAATATCGAACGTGTACAGGGGCTCGGTAAAGAACCAATTGACCGCCAAGCCCGAGGCAAACGCAATAATTACCGCCGGCCACAGGCCAGCGAGCATGCTCACGAGGAGGATCAGTGCAAAGTAAAAAGCAGAACACGTGCCTGTTCCCAATGCTGAGCCGTCGATGCCTTGCAACAGTGCGGTCAAGGCGATGAAAGCGACAGCTGCGCCTACCCAAGACACCGCCCGGCGCGGAAGGGAATGCAATGGTCGCAGCAGTGGTGAAAGAGGCGAGGGTTTATCAGACGGAAGATTAACAATGTGACAATCGATCTTGCCTGAATCCCGCAACACGGCCTCAGCAACGGTGCCGCGCCAGTGCAGGCCTAAGCGACGCCGTGGTGAAACCCCCAGGACCAACTGGGTGGCGTTGACGCTGCGGGCAAAATTAAGCAGCGCTTCTGGCACCGAGTCACCAGTGACCTGATGCAAACGGGCACCCACGTCCTGAGCCAAGGATTGTAATTTGGCCAGTTGTTGAGCGGAACCTGCAACAGAAGATTCACCGGAAGAAAAGGAATCCCCAAAAATTACGTGGACCACATGTAGCTCGGCTGAGGATTTGGACGCGATGCGGCGCCCGCGGCGAATGAGCAGTTCTGCGTGCGCGACGTTCTGAATGGCCACGACCACCCGTTCCCGCGCTTCCCAGGTATCAGTAATGTCTTGCTCAGAACGGTAGGATGCGAGAGCCTCATCAACCTGGTCCGCTAGCCACAACAGGGCTAGCTCCCGCAGTGCAGTCAGATTGCCCACCCTAAAATAATTATTCAAGGCTGGGGCAATGCGCGCTTCTTTATAGACTTGGCCATCCCTCAAGCGGGTGCGCAAGAGCTGCGGGGATACATCCACCAACTCGATCTCATTCGCCGCACGCACCACCTCGTCTGGCACCGTCTCCTGCGGGGAAATACCGGTGATCTGGTTTATTACGTCATTGAGGCTTTCAATGTGCTGGATGTTCAGGGTAGAAATCACATCGATTCCTGCGGCTAGGAGTTCCTCTACGTCCTCCCAGCGCTTAGCGTGTTCCTCACCGCGCGGATTGGAATGGGCAAATTCATCGACCAGAACGGTTTCCGGCTGGCGCGAGATGATGGCTGCAGTATCGAGTTCTCCGGTGGATAGCCCGGCGGCGTAGCGCCGCGGGATGGTCTCAAGGCCATCACACAGCGCCCGAGTGAATTCGCGCCCATGATCTTCCACGATGCCAATGACCACATCGCGGCCGGCCAGCACAAGGCCGTGCGCCTCGTTGAGCATTGCACAGGTCTTACCAGACCCAGGCGCCGCGCCGAGGTAGATCTTCAAAGCGCCACGCTTGGTGCGCGCCGGAACTTTCTTGTCGTTCATATAGCACTCATCTTATGAGCAGGACGGGGGATTGGGCAGCGCTCGGTTGAGAGTAGTGACGTTGACTGCGTCTTGGCCCAGGAACCCGAGGCTGGCATGCTCCGTGTTGTCCTCGATGAGGCTTCGCACTTCTTCGGTGCTCATCCCCTGCTCTCGTGCGACACGCGGAGCCTGTAGTTCAGCGTACGCAGGGCTAATGCCAGAGTCGACACCAGAGCCGGAACCGGTTACCGCATCGGTGGGAACATCTTCTGGAGCGGCGCCTTCACGCTTGGCGATGTCCCCGCGCCGCTCCTGCACGGCTTTTTCTAGCTCGGAGCTACTAGCGCCGTAATTGCTCATGCCTTCGGAACGGGGGAAGAAGTACGGGCCTTCGGTCTGGCCATCTTGCAGCTGGGTCGAGCCAGCTAGGCAATCACCTTGGTAAATGAGGTTGCCCTCGGCGGAGTCCGGCTTGATGCGGGAGATTCCCCACACGGCAGCGGGATAAATCATTCCCAGTGCGATAACGCACAATAGTACGGCTACGAATCCAGCGGCGAGGTTACGAAAATAGACACGCATTTTTGGTCCTTCTTTTTCTATATACCTGGAAGCAGGTTGACTACCTGGTCAATGAGCCAGATGCCTAGGAATGGGGTGATAACGCCGCCCAGGCCCCAGATGCCCAGGTTACGGCGTAGCAGGGACGAAGCAGAGGCCGGCTTATAGGCCACGCCCTTGAGCGCCAATGGAATAAGAGCAACGATGATGAGCGCGTTGAATACGACTGCAGACACAATGGCGGATTGCGGCGAGTGCAGGTGCATCACGTTGAGGCGCTCAAGGTGCGGAAGCTGGGTAGAAAACAGGGCCGGCAAAATGGCGAAGTACTTCGCTAAGTCATTGGCCAAAGAGAAGGTGGTAAGCGCCCCACGGGTGATAAGCAACTGCTTGCCAATGCGCACGACATCGATAAGCTTGGTCGGATCAGAATCCAAGTCCACCATATTGGCGGCTTCCTTCGCTGCAGAGGTACCCGTGTTCATGGCCACGCCCACGTCCGCCTGCGCCAGCGCTGGTGCATCATTAGTACCGTCACCGGTCATAGCGACCATGCGGCCATGCGCCTGTTCCTCGCGGATCCTGGCCAGCTTATCTTCCGGGGTGGCCTCCGCGATGTAATCATCTACGCCTGCCTCTTTCGCAATGGCCGCTGCCGTCAACGGGTTATCGCCGGTCACCATGATGGTTTTGATGCCCATCTGGCGCAGTTCGGCGAAGCGCTCCGCCATGCCCGGCTTGACGACGTCGCTGAGCTGCACCACCGCAATAACCCTGCGGGTGCCGTCGGATTCTTCCACAGCAACGGGCAGCGGGGTTCCACCGCCTTCAGCAATCTGGGTCACGGAGTCTGCAATTTCTTGTGGCCAGTCGCCACCTGCTTCAGTTACCCACCGGCGCACAGCATCGCCTGCACCCTTACGCAGCTTTCGGCCTTTGAGATCAAGCCCAGACATGCGGGTAGAAGCGCTAAATGGAATGACCTCGGCGGTCTTTTCTTCCTCTCCTGCTTCGGCAGAAAGGTGGTAGTTTTCGGTCAACCACGACACGATGGAGCGACCCTCTGGGGTCTCATCGGCAACCGAAGCAACGCGGGCTATTTCCGCAGCTTCCTGCTCATCGACACCGCGCGCAACGATAAGCCCGGTAGCCTGCCGGTTGCCATAGGTGATGGTGCCGGTTTTATCCATGAGTAGGGTCGCTACGTCTCCCGCCGCCTCCACCGCTCGTCCGGACGTAGCCAGAACATTGTGGTGCACGAGGCGGTTCATTCCCGCGATTCCTACTGCGGATAGCAGGGCAGCGATGGTGGTTGGGATGAGGCAGACCAACAGGGCCACCAGCGAGAGCGGGGAGAGCTCCGCGCCGGTAAACAACCCCATTGGGGCCAGTGCGGTAACCGCAATGAGGAAGAGGATAGTCAGGGTAGACAGGAGGATGCTCAGCGCGATCTCATTCGGGGTCTTGCGGCGCTCCGCTCCCTCCACCAAGGCAATCATCGTATCGACGAAGGTCGATCCCGGCTCCGAGGTGATCCGTACCAAGATGGAATCAGACAAGACCACGGTACCGCCGGTTACAGCACAGCGATCGCCGCCGGCCTCGCGAACCACGGGAGCAGACTCGCCGGTAATGGCAGATTCATCGACGGTTGCCGCGCCTTCAATGACGTCGCCGTCGCCCGGGATCGTCTCTCCGGCCTCCACGCGCACGATAGCGCCCTTGGTGAGCTCAGAAGCGGCAATGACCTCGATGCCACCATCGGTGACCAGGTTAGCGGTGGCGTCATCACGCACGGCGCGCAAGCTATCCGCTTGGGCTTTACCGCGGCCTTCGGCATATGCCTCAGCAAATGCGGCGAACGCAATGGTAAACCACAACCATACGGTTACCACCCAGCCATAAACGCTGGGGCTAAAGATGGACCACAGGGTAGTCAGCGCGGCACCTACCCACACCACGAACATGACGGGGTTGCGGGCTTGGGCGAGTGGGGACATCTTGTGCGGCAACGACTTTAACGCTGCCGCAGCCAACCCACTGTTTGTGGTGGCAGAGCGCTGAGGAGTGCGTTGCTCAGTGGTCATAGTTGGTGTTGTCATGAGAGTGCCTCCGAAATGGGACCCAAGGTAAGAACGGGGAAGAAGGTAAGGGCGGCGACCAACACAATGACGCCGATGGTAAGCAGCGCGAAGGTCACACCGGACGTCGGCAAGCTGCCGGCGGTAGTGGCCTGCCGGCGTTGACCGGCTAAGCTGCCCGCCAAATACAGGGTGAAAACGATGGGGAGGAAGCGGCCCAACAGCATGGCGATTCCGAGCGTGACCTGCCACCAGGGCTCGGTTACCGTCAGGCCGGCGAAGGCCGAGCCGTTATTATTCGAGGCCGAGGTAAAGGCATAGAGCACCTCGGAGAGACCGTGCGCGTTATCCGGGGTTCCAGGCGCGCCGTAGTTGGTCGCCGAAAGCTCCACCAGCTTGCGCTGAGCCACCGATGCGCCCACGCCTACCAGGACGAGGACCGGCATGGTGAGGATGTACAGGCTCACCGCGGAGATTTCCTTGCGGCCGACCTTATTGCCCATGAACTCCGGTGTGCGCCCAACGAGCAGGCCGCCGATAAATACGGCGAGGATTGCTACCATCAGCAGACCGTAGAGACCCGTGCCCACGCCGCCTGGTGCAATTTCGCCCAGGAGCATATTGAGGATCAACAAGCCGCCACCCAATGGTGAATAGCTATCGTGCATCGAATCGACCGCACCGGTAGAAGTGCCCGTGGTAGACACCGCAAAGAGTGCGGAAGCGTCAATACCTAGGCGCTGTTCGATGCCCTCCAAGTTGCCGCCCGCAGCCTGAGCTGCCGCACCGGTGGTAGTGTGCTGTGCCCATACCACCAAGGCAACCATAACGGTCCAAATGCCGCCGATGACGCCAAGCAGGGTCCAGGCATGTTTTTGCGATTTCAGCATTACCCCATAGGCACGGATAAAGCAGAAAGAGATAACCAGCAAAGAAAAGATTTCCACGAGGTTGGTAAAACCAGTGGGGTTCTCAAAAGGGTGCGCCGAGTTGGCGCCGAAGATGCCACCACCATTGGTTCCCAGCAATTTAATTGCCTCCTGGCTAGCTACCGGAGCGCGCGGAATATCCACGCCCGCGGAGCTCACCAGGTTGGACCCGAAGGTTTGCATGGTTCCGCCCAAGATGAGGACGAAGGAAATCAATAGAGAAAGCGGCAAAAGAATGCGCACCAAACCGCGGGTGAGGTCAACCCAGAAATTTCCGATGAGGTGCTGTCCGCTCTCAGAGCCCAGCTTGTCACGACCATATCCCAAGTGACCGATACCGCGAATGAGCGCAACCGCCACACACATGCCGACAGCCGCGGAGGCAAAGTTCTGGACGGTCAGGCCAAGCATCTGCGCACCATTGCTCAGGGTTTCTTCGCCCGAATAGGACTGCCAGTTGGTATTGGACACGAATGACGCCGCCGTATTGAACGCCATCCACGGTTCCACCGCTGCGGAGCGGGAATTGCCAAAGCTAGGCAAAACGGTTTGTAGGCGCTGCACCGCGTAAAGAACGAGTACGGATGCCAAGCTGAAACCAAGCAATGCACGGCTGTAATTCTTGCTGTTATGCCCGCGGTTTGGGTCAACGCGCAGGACCTTATACACCGCACGCTCTATCGCCCAGTCCTTGTCAGAGGTGTAGCTGCGTGCGATCCAGTTGCCCAAAGGAACATATGCCGCCGCGAGCAAGACGACGAGGGCGAGGAACTGCGGTAACACCGCCCCAACGCCGGCGATCATGCGAAACGCTCCGGATCAACTAAGGAAATGATGAGGTAGGTCACCAACGCCACAACAATGACGAGGCCAATGACCGCTGTAATGGTGTTCATGGTTATGCATCACCGTCCAGAAGCTCGTTGAGGACGGAGGGACAGCCAACCGTCAGGATGGCTATCAGGATTGCCACGATGTCTAACATGTGGGAAACTCCCTTGTGCGAGTGAAACTTTCCTGTGCCTGACAGGTATGCCTGCCAGGTGCCGGTACCAAGGCAGCACCTGCTACGCACAAACGTTAGGACCACACCTCCGCTGCCCTAGGCAATCTTTGCGCTATCTTTACGCCTCCCGCTCGCAATTTTTATATTTCCTTTACACCCCTTTTGCGCCACCTTTTCTTCAGGCCGGGAACCGCCCTTTATCCACAACGAAGGCCCGCCGACAGCGCATCGGCGGGCCTTCTCCCCATGACTAATCTCTCGGTACCCAAGGAGGGAATGGAGCGCACCCTCCTGCAAGCACCGCCCGTGATTAGGCAAGCCTAAGTTTATAAACCTTTCGTAGGATGGTCAAGGGTTTGCCCATAAATTTCTTAACTCCTGACAAAAACACAGTTAACCTGCAATAACGAGTACAATCCGGAACCATGGCTGAGTTGAAATCCACTATTTCCGAACAACTCCGCAAATTCTGGCGTGCCAGCGAGAAGGAATTGACCGATTCCCCGCGTCGCGGTGTCGCCTCCCCTGCCGAAGCCACGGCACTGCGCGAGGAGGTCGCGGCCGAGATTGCGGACCTCATCAAAGCGCAAAAGGTCAAAACCAGCCCCGGCGATACCGCCCTCGACGCCGATGCGGCCGCCACCCTCCCGCTAGGCGCACGCATGAAGCCACGTGGGATCTTCGAAGATGACTGGGGCGCACGTCCTACCGCACAACGCCCCTGGCCGGTCATCCTCATCCACGGCACCTGCGATACCAAGGGCGTATGGCAAATCCTCGGCAATGAGCTGCGCCAAGACGGCTGGGCGGTCTTCGCCCCTGACTACGGCCGCCGCGCCACCCAACCCCTTGCAGAATCCGCCGAGCAACTCGATGCCTATATCCGCACCGTGCGCATGGTCACCGGCGCGAACAAGGTCATCCTCATCGGCCACTCGCAGGGCGGGCTCCTCGCCCGCTATTGGATGCGCATGATTGGCGGCGCCGAGCATGTCCTCCACCTGATGTGCATCAGCGCGCCAAACCACGGAACTACCTACGGCGGTATCGTCAGCCGCCTCATTCGCACCCCGCGCCAAGAGGCGGTAATGCGCTCCGTCATCGATGGCTGGTTTGGGCCGGCGGGAATGGACCAAATTGTCGGCAGCGAAGCGCTACGCGAGGCCAATCGCGATGGCGACTTGGAATCTGGCGTGAGCTATACCTGCATTGCCACACGGTCTGATGCCGTCGTGGTCCCACCCGAAACCTGCTTCCTTGATCCCCGCGGCGTCGCAGAGGGCACCGTGCGAAATATTTATGTCCAAGACTTCGACCGCCGAGCAGTGGTCATGCACGAGGATATGCCCATGGATAAGCGCGTCCATGCCATCGTGCGCACCATCTTGGAATTAGTAGAGACTATCCCCCGCTAGTTAGAGCTCCAGCTCATCAAGGACCGCGTCAAAGGCTGGGCCCACCTGCGTGCGCCACAGCGTATCCACCTTCTGATCACCCCGGCCGGGGCCGCCATTGATGACGGCTACGCGCTTGCCCTGCTTCTTTGCCTCCAGCACAAAGCGATACCCACTCATCACCGCAAGAGAGGACCCAGCCACCAGCAGCGAGCGCGCCTGTCCCAACACGGCAAAGGCGGCATCGCGGCGCTCAGCCGGCACGGGCTCGCCAAAGTAGACGACGTCTGGTTTCAATAATTCCGATCCACAGCTCTCGCATCCGGCCATGCGAAACGCTGCCACGGCGGCCTCATCCAGGGTCACGTCACCATCCGGATTCACTTGGTCCGCCTCCACCACTAGGCGCTCCAAGTACCCCGGATTGGCTGCGGCCAAGCGCGCATCGAAATGCGTCCGCGCCTCCCGATATCCGCACATCAGACACACGACGGTTTCCATATCGCCATGCAGCGCCACCAAGTTCGCGGTCCCGGCCTGTTTATGCAGGCCGTCCACATTCTGAGTAACCACGCCATTAATCAGCCCGGCGCGCTCCAGTTCCACCAGCGCATAATGCGTACGATTCGGCGCCGCAGCATCCATGACTCGCCACCCCACAAAACTGCGGGCCCAATACCTATGGCTCGCGGCCGGGTCGTGGCGAAATTCTTGATAGGTCATCGGACGGTGCCTACTCAGCGAGCCACGCGGCCCCCGATAATCTGGCACCCCTGAGTCCGTAGAAACCCCGGCCCCCGTTAGCACCATCACTGGGCCCTCGCGCAGCTGCTTGACGACGTCCCCTAAAGCCCTCCCCGGCTCCGTATGCGGCGCCGATTCCTCTACCACTCGGGCGATCGAGCGCAGCGCGGACTGGTGGGCAAGGGAGACGGCTGGATCCATTCTCCCGATGCTAGCTTTCGGGCAAGTGCTCTACGTATAGCCACTCCGAATCCAGCTCCCCGTGGCGCGAGCACTTGGTATGCCAGCCATCGGGGCGCACCTGGGCCACCATGCGCCGGCCACAAATTTGGCAATAGCGCGGCACATCGAGGCCAGCTGCGGCTGCAGGGTGCAGCGTAAAGACCTCCTCAATCGGCTTGCCGGTATTCGGATGGAAAATCGGCTCCTCCCCAGCCAGAACGGCAGCGGCCAATTCGGAAGTCGGCTCGGATAAACCAGCCACTACAGGGCCTTAATCGGCAGATCGATGCGGTTCAACATGTCCACATCCTTTTCAATCTGCTGGCCCAGGGTGGTCAGGTAGTTGCCCGCAATGATGGCGTTGATGCCACCGAGCAGGCCGCGCTCCGTGCCGTCGTCGCCAAGCGAAAGCTCGCGGCCGCCAGCAAAGCGCAAGGTGGTATACGGCATAGCCAAGCGGAATGCCGCCACGGCGCGCAGGCCTTCACCCAGCGGAACCAGCGGGCGATCCGCAAATGGGGTGCCCGGGCGCGGATCCAGGAAGTTCATCGGCACCTCGCAGGGATCAATTTCTGCCAGCTGCGCGGCGAACTCGGCGCGCTGTTCCAAGGACTCGCCCATGCCGATGATGCCGCCGCAGCAGACCTCCATGCCTACCTCGCGCACATAGTCAAGGGTCTGCTTGCGTTCCTCCCAGGTGTGGGTGGTGACCACATTGGGGAAGAAGGAACGGGACGTCTCCAGGTTGTGGTTATAACGCTGCGCGCCCATGTCCTTTAGGCGCTGCGCCTGCTCGCGGGTCAGGGTGCCCAGGGAGCAGGAAATCTCGATATCGACGGCGTCATTAATCGCTGCAATCGCCTCGCCTACCTGGTCCAGCAAGCGATCATCCGGGGACTTCACCGCAGCGACGATGCAGAACTCAGTAGCACCGGTCTTGGCGGTCTTCTGCGCTGCCTCCACCAACTCCGGGATGTTGAGGCGCACGGCGCGCACTGGGGACTCGAAGAGGCCGGACTGAGAACAGAAGTGGCAATCTTCTGGGCAGCCGCCAGTTTTAATGGAGATAATGCCTTCCACCGATACGTCTGGACCACACCACTTCAGGCGGGTCTGGTGGGCGATATCGGCGATTTCCTCCAATTGGGAATCCGGAACCTGTAGTACTTGCAGCAGTTCTTCCTGGTTGAGGCCTTTGCCTTGCTCCAGTGCTTTTTCGCGGGCGATGTCAATAATGCTCATAGTGTGAACCATACTTGAACAGCGTTCAGCTTTGGTTAAAATCACATAAAATTTTTCCCAGCGTTAGGCTCGATAGCATGACGCTTTATGATGACACCCTCTCCCTCCTCCAAGAACTTATCCGCAATGCCTGCGTAAACGACCTCACGCCGGACTCCGGTCACGAGGTACGCAATGCGGATAGTTTAGAAAAATTCTTCGCGGGCGAAGACGTGCAGATTGAGCGCTTCGAGTCCCACCCAGGCCGCGTTTCCATCGTCGTGACCGTCCCCGGCGATCCGGACAAAGAACCGCTCACCCTCATGGGGCATACAGACGTCGTCCCCGTCGACGAACCTAAATGGACCAAGCCTCCCTTCGAGGCGCTCATCGAGGACGGCAAGCTCTACGGCCGCGGTTCCGTAGACATGCTATTTATTACCGCCACCATGGCCGCCGTCACGCGCGAGGTCGCCCGCACCGGCAATACGGGCGGCACCCTTGCCTTCGTCGGCATGGCCGATGAAGAGGCCCGCGGCGGTCTCGGCGTGCGCTTTATGTCCGAAAACCACCCCGATGCCTTTTCCTGGAAGAACTGCTTATCTGAAACCGGCGGCAGCCACCTGCCCGGCGCGGTGGGTTTCAACGTGGGTGAAAAGGGCGCCGGCCAGCGCCGCCTGCACGTACATGGCGATGCCGGCCATGGCTCCACCCCTTATGGCAAGGACTTTGCCATCGTAAAGATCGGTGAGGTGGCCCGCCGCATCGCCGCCGCTGAGCCGCCCACGGCTTCCAATGAGATCTGGGAGGGCTTCGTGCGCACCTTCAAATTTGACCCCCAGACCGAGCAGGAGCTTATCGACGGCACCGGTGACTACTCCAAGTTCGGCAACCTCGCCGCCTACGCGCATGCCTTTAGCCATACCACCATCGCCGAGACCGTCCTGCGCGCCGGCGGCGCCATTAACGTGCTGCCTTCACATGCCTACCTGGAAATGGATGTGCGCCCCTTCCCCGGCCAGACCCAAGAGGATCTAGATGACTTCCTGCGCAGCGCGCTTGGAGACATGGCCGATGAGGTAGAAATCGAACACCTCATTACTGAAGATGCCACGCAATCCTCCACCGATACCGAGCTGTGGCGCGCCATTGAGTCCACCTCCAAGGAATTCTTCCCCGATAAGGACGTCGTCCCAGTTCACGCCACCGGCGGCTCGGATCTGCGCTTTGCTCGGCGCAAGGGTGGCAACGCCTATGGCTTTGCCATGCACGCCGAGGGCCGCGATATGGCTAGCGCCAATTCGCAGCTGCACAGCCACGACGAGCACCTCTACTTGGAGGACCTCGAGCTCACTGTGCGCGCTTACCGCAGCCTGGTCAATCGCTTCCTAGGCCTGTCACAGGCTTAACAAGTGTGGCAAGATGTCTGGCATGAGCTTTGCACGTAAGTCCGCGCTGCTATCTGCAGCTACCGCCCTGACCGTAACCCTCGCCGCCCCTGCCGCTGCCCATGCCGACGCCGTTGACAACCTCCTAGCCAAGATGCCTGCCGGCCAGATTTCCTGCTCCCAGGCGAAGCAGTACTGGACCAACTCCGCTGACTACAACCAGAAGAAGTCCCAGGCCCTCGCCGTTGCCACCGTGCACCCACGCGGCAACGAGGTTCGCGACGCCATCGGCCGCATGGACGAGGCTATTGCCCGCTGCGGCCTAAACGGCACTACTGGCCAGGGCAAGCCGGTCAACACTGGCGGCCAGCGCGGCAATGCTCCCGCACCAAAGCCGGCTCCGGCTCCGTCCCCAGCGCCAGCCAAGAACGCCAAGGTCATCGAGCTGGGCACCATCCCTGGCCAGCCGACTGTCGACGTCCCGTTCTTGGGCCAGACCTTCCGCATCCCGGACGCGGCCAAGATTGCCCAGAACGCTGTATCCCAGTTCCAGCTGCCACAGATTCCGCAAATCCAGCAGCTACAGCAGCTGTCTTCTTTCTAGCGGTCTAGCTGAAAATAGATCCCGGCATGCGCGCTGCAGCCGGGATTAAATTTATGCCCGCAGTGGGGACACGCAGGCACGGCGGAATAAGCGTGGTAGTTCATCTCGGTGCGGCAGGCGCCGCAGAGGACTGAGGGGGCGTCGGCAAGCATGGGCCCAAACTCATGGTCAGTAAGCTCGGCGTGGCACAGCGCGCAGGCAAAATACTTCTCGCAGGTAGCGCACTTATTGGCCACCACATCCAGCGGGGAATGCCAATGCCTGCACCGACCTTCCGCATCAATCGCGCCGTGAATCTTCATGGCCGTCAGCATACGCGCCACCCTGTTGCCACTGCTGCTTCTTTTCTTCAGACTTCTTGGCATTGCGCACTGCCTGAATGCCCACCACGATGGCAATGATGATCGGCACCCACACCTTGCTGTAGTCCATCAAGAATACGAGCCAATCGGGCAGGTCTATGTCAATATTAAGGTCGATATTTGGCACGGGCAGCTCAATCTGCGGCAACTCCGGCACTGGGAGCGCGATATCCGGCAAGTCGATATCCGGCAGCTCCCAATCCGGCAACAATCGGGACAAAATGCGGCTAATGATCGGACCAAGCACGATCACACCAATGGCCCAGCCGGACTTTCCCAAGCCGCCCAGGAGCGGATACAACACCCGCTTAAAGGAGCTTTCCTCCATGGCCTTGCGGCGCTTTTCTCCCAGTGAGCCGGCCGGTGGATCGAGGGCAACTGCCTCCTCGCCATTGCGGTAGTAGACGTCTAGAAGCTCGCCAAAGGGAGAGGCTTGGATATCCAGATAAGGTTTGCTGCGCGAGGCGGAGTTCTCAAAAAGGGTGAGGTCTTTTTCAATCTTCTTCTTAAGCGAATACCGGCCCGCACGGGGCCGATCGTGGCGGCTGCGTACCTGACCGTTCACCACAATCTGCAGGCGTGGGCTCGGATTCTTCCGCCAGAGCCGGAGGCGTTCCGGCAGGGTGGCATCGCCTGGAACCGGGGTGAAGTCCTTCGCTTTCTTAGGCCACTCACCTAGCTCAGCGAACTCGGCATCGTATCCGCGCTGCACCTCAATGGTGCCCACCTCGGGGTGCTCTAGGCGCCACGTCTCCATTAGCTCTTCCCCGCCTTGGAGCCCACCACGGCACCCAGCTTGCTCGCGGCCCATGCCAGGAAAACAAACACTGGGAGATATATCCACGTTCCCTCATTGAAATACAGGGACATGGCGGCAAAATAGGCCAGCCCTGCCACACTGAAGATGGTCCAGGAGGCGCGGAAAGTGGCGCCGTCGGCAAGAGCAATGATCACCGTCAGCACGGCCATGAGGATGAGCAGGGCAAGGCCGGGAACAAGGTGGTAGACAGCGGGCGGCAGGCCAACGAAGACCGCGACCATGGCGATGGGCGCCCACCATTGCCACCAGACGCGGCTGGGCTCGTCTTTCGTTTCCGCTTCTTCTAGTTCCTCAAACACGCACCCAACCTATCACAGGACTTAACAAAGCTTATGGGGGAGAAATCCTCCCTATGGCCGGCTTAATCCTCCCGGCGGAGGATACCGCGCTGAGCAGTGCGTACCTAGCGTTGAGTACATGAAAAGCACACCACTCATCCTCGCGGCGGGCGTGATATTTGGTGCCATCTACGGCACCAATGCGCTCATACCAGACATGTATGACAACCCCACCTCTGAGGTGCAGGCCGGCCAGGCCCGCATCCCCGGATTATCCTGCACGGAAGAAGATGGCTCCACCAGCAGTGAACCACGCTGGGACTGTGACGGCACCCAGATCCGCGCTAAAGAAGTCGGCGTACAGGACAAAGACCAAGCCACCCGGCGCTACCTCCGAGCAATGGGTGAAGGTACGGCCATGCCGGAAGGAGAAATCGACCACGACGGGGATAAGCGCACGCTTAGCGATGGCGACCTCGTAGCCATCAGCATCGAGGGCGATGGCCCCACCACGTTCCTCTCCCTGCGCGGACCGCGCGCTGCAGAACTTGCCCAGGAGGTAGAAAAGGCATGAAGAATCTGTACTGGCTATCTATCGCTTTCGGCCTTGTAGTCGCCGGCTTCTTCTTGGCCGATCGCCGGTTTACCGAGGTTGGGCTCATCGGTGCGCTCATCTGCGCTGGCCTGACGCTTGGACTGGGATTCTGGTGGTTTAAGCCGCGGCCGATGTGGCAGGGCATCCTATGGGGTGCACTCGCCCAGCCGGTGGTGTTTAGCCTCAACAACCAAATGGTGGGGATCTCAAACAAGCTGGGGATCACCCACCTAGACGCAGCCTTATACTCGCCGCTTCCGGAAGAAACCATCAAGCTCCTCGGCGTTGTCATTATTGTTGCAGCCTTTAAGAACGTGCGGCATCCCTACCAAGCCGCCGCGATCGGAATGGCGGTAGGCCTTGGCTTTGATGTCATGGAAAATATTCCATTCATCCTGAGCGCGACCATCACTAACCTGGATGGCGATCTCTGGGGCGCCATTATTACCGGTACCGGGCGAATCCTCACTGGTGCCTTTAGCCATGCACTGTATACGGGGGTTGCGGCGTGGGGCGTCGGCAAGCTCTACGCGGGGGCACGCCACGGATACTGGCAGGTGGCCGGATTCTGGCTGGCCGCTATCGCCCTGCATACCCTGTTCAATGCCTCGCTGATCATTACGGGTGATTGGCCGGTGACCTTTTTCCTTACCGCTCTCATTACGTGGACACTGATTATCTGGGGCCTGCGTTTCATACGCAAGCAAGAGAAGAAATATGCGGCACAAAGAAGCGAAACTACTCTACCCACTAAGGATCCAGAATATAGCTCTTGAGCTGTGTAAATACGAAGGAAGGGGCTCGTGTCCGAGGGGTGTTATAAGGTGTGAATCGTACACAAGTTCACACGATAATTTAGGTACGATGCGCCATGGAAGAACCCTACTTTTCCACGACCAACGCCACCGACCCCACCACACGCTTAGCCTTTGAGATGCGAAAGGCGGAATACGAGTTCTGGGTGAACCAAGTCCCAGAACTCGATTCTGATTTCGAATTAGTCACCAACTCCCTCTACCGCACCACCGGCGTCAATGAAGGCCGGATTGGCCATATCCTCATGGCACTGCACCGCTTGGAGGAGCTTCCCAAGCTCCAGGCGCTGCAGCACCGCCTCTATCACTTAGACCTCGACCGGATTATTGCCATCAACAAGTCCCTCAACCGTTTGGGCAACCCGACTCCAGAGGTAGTCGCCCGCATCGATGAGCAGCTCACCGCCTACCTCACCCCTACCCGGCCGAACCAGACCATGCGTACACAGGCACAGATCAAGCGCAAACTCAACGAGCTCATCAACCTCGCCGATGACACATTGGCCGTCACCCAGGGCCCCACCCAACCGCGCTACACCATGGAGAACTGGGGCGATAACACCTCAGCGGTGACTTTGAGCGCGGACCCGGCGGTTATCGCGAGCGTCGATAAGTGCATCCGGCAGACCGCGCTGGAGCTAGATTGCTCGCTTGCCGACGCCGCCGTTGCACTCCTCACCGGCCGCGCCCAAGCCCCCGAAATCATCCTCAACGCCTATAAAGCCACCGACGTACCCAATTCCCCGGCCTTTATTGAATCCGTGGGCTGGCTCGACCCGGCGCGCTCGAATGCGCTGCCCTACACCAAAATCCGAGAGATGGATCCTAACCAGGAGGTAAAGGGCTACGTCACCCCGGCGGCCATGGCTGCATACCTGGAAGGATTTGACGGTACCTGCCGCTATCCCGGCTGCAATCGCCCGGCCACGGCCTGTCAGAAGGATCACCGCATCAACCACGCGGACGGTGGCCCGACCACTCCGGCAAACCTCGCCTGCCTCTGCCAGCACCATCACAATGTGAAGACCGATGGTCGTGCTTTCTACGTCATGGATCCACATACGCGCGACATCATCTGGCTATTTGAAGACGGAACCTGGACCGCTACGGAGCCCTCCGGCCCGCTGGCACCCAAGAACAAGAATTGGGTGCAGACCTTTGCGCAAACCATGACCGCCCACCGCGCCCGAGCATATGAAGAGGCCCAAGAACTCATGCGCCAGCAGAAAACCACCCCTAGGGAGGAGGAATAATTCCACCAGCTGCCCTACAGTGGCTGGCATGACGCAAAATTTATTCACACTGGATGAGCTCGTAATTACCCAGACCAAGTCCTTCCTCAATGATCAGTTCATGATCACCGATATCGACGGCACCCCTGTGGGCACGATCCTGCAATCCACCAGTCTTAAAGATATGGTGTTTAAATCCTCTCGCAGCTTGGAGGTCGCACTCACGGATGCCGAGGGGAACCCCCTCCAGACGGTCATGACGATTTCGGATCCGCCGAATTTTCTGCGGGATACCTACGAGGTGCACTTGCCGGGAATCGAACAGCCCATGGCTGTCATTACCAAGCGTTTCTCCATGCTCAAAACAAAGCTGGAGCTGACCATGAAGGGCTTTCCTGACGTCGAAATTCGCGGCGATTTCTGGGACTGGAATCTCTCCATCACCTCCCACGGCCGCCAGCTTGCCAACGTCACCAACGAGTGGACCGGCGTAGGCAACTACTTCATGGGTAAAAATACCTACTGCCTAGCCATCACCCCAGGTCTCAACGAGCAACAACATGCTGCCATCATCGGCGCCGTGATGAGCATGGATATGCTGCGCACTAAGGAAAAGAATAGCGACTAGGAAAATAAAAAGGTGTTGTTGCAAAGTTGGGCGGAGAGCAGCGAAGACTCAGTTTCTCATTCCCTGATGGCCGCTGCGTGTGGGCGTTGTTAGGTCGTCTCGAAGACCTGGTTGACGATCACCGCGTCCGGGTTCGGTTGCCCGTAGGCAAACATCGCGCCTTGCCCTTTCCACAATGATTGCATCGCCTCCATCCCTTTCAACGTCCGATATACAGATGTCCGGTTCTTAAACGCGCCTTTCGGCCCGAGGATCCGCTTCAGCCGACCATGGTCGCCTTCCAGGATGTTGTTGAGGTATTTCACCTACCGGTGTTCCATTGTTGGCGGGCAGATTCCCTCTGACTTCAACTCGGCGATTGCCCTGGCAAGGGAGGGTGCTTTATCGGCGTTGATCACTCTGAGATACCCGGCTGACGCATTGGATCTGACGGCCTTGGCCAGGAAACGCTTCGCTGCGGCCACGTTTCGCTCCGAAGAGAGGTAAAAGTCCAGGGTCTGGCCACCGGCGGTGATCGCCCGATAGAGGCAGCACCACCTGCCGCCGACCCGGATATAGGTCCCATCCGCCCGCCAAGAACTGGCCTGCCAGTCAGGTACCTGCCGGTACCACCGTGTTTGCTGGTCCAGCTCAGGCGCGTATTTCTGGACCCAGCGGTAGATCCTGGTGTGATCGACCGGCACGCCCCGCTCGGTCATCATTTCCTCCAGAGCGCGGTAGCTCACCCCGTAGCGGCAGTACCACCGCACTGCCCATAGAATGATGTCACGGGGAAATGACAACCGGAGAAGATACCCATGGCTGTGATTACATCACGTCGCTCTTCCTACTGCCCCAACTTTGCAACAGCACCTTTCAGGGTCATATGGGGGCAGTGGAGAGAAGTGGTGGATCAGTGGACGGCGGTGGATGCCGGAGTAGGCGTGGTGTGTTCCTCCTTCGACTCGGTCGAAGCCAGGCGAGCCGGATCCAGATCAATGCGGCGCAGCAGCTGGGCGTTCAGGGCCACCACGATGGTCGAGGCAGACATCAAGATCGCGCCCACGGCCGGGGACAGCACGAACCCGATCGAGGCGAGCACTCCGGCAGCCAACGGCACGGCGAGGATGTTGTAGCCAGAGGCCCAGATCAGGTTCTGGATCATCTTGCGGTAGCTGGCCTGGGACAGCTCAATCATCGACAGCACTGCCCGTGGGTCATCACTGGCTAGGACCACCCCGGCAGATTCCATGGCCACATCCGTGCCGGCACCGATGGCGATACCGACGTCCGCGCGGGTCAGAGCGGGGGCGTCATTGACACCGTCACCGACCATGGCCACGCTCAAACCCCGGTCCTGCAGCTGCGTGACCTTGGTGTCTTTGTCCTGGGGCAGGACCTCGGCGAAGACCGCATCAATGCCTAGGTCCTGACCAACCGCCTGGGCCACCTGCTGCGCGTCGCCGGTGATCATCGCGACCTTCACCCCGCGGTCCTGCAGGGCTTTCACGGCGGCGCGGGATTCGGGGCGGATCTTGTCCTCGACGGCCACCGCACCGATGATCTGACCGTCGCGGACAATATGGAGCACACCGGCCCCACGCCCGGTCCAGGCGCTTGTGGTGTCGGTGAGCTCGGCCGGGGTGGTGAGGTTGAACTCGCGCAGCATGTTCGGCCCGCCCACGAGGATCTCAGCGCCATCGACAGTGGCCCGAACCCCCCGGCCGGAGGCGGCACTGAAACCAGTTGCACGGATTTGCCGACGGGAGGCCTCGGGATGGGCGGCCGCGGCCGCCACGATGGCGCGGGCCACGGGGTGCTCGCTGTCGGCCTCCGCGGCGGCGGCCAGGGCCAGCAGCTCGCCCTCGGTGACGCCGACAGCTGCCGCGACACCGGTGACCGCGTGCGCACCCTCGGTCAGGGTGCCGGTTTTGTCGAAGAGCACCACGTCGATGGTGCGCATCCGCTCGAGCGCCATCCGGTCCTTGATGAGCACCCCGGATTTCGCGGCCCGCTCGCTGGAGATCGCAATGACCAGCGGAATCGCCAGGCCCAGGGCATGCGGGCAGGCGATGACCAGCACCGTGACCGTGCGCACCACGGCATCGTCCGGGCTGCCGATAATGGTCCACACCACCGCGGTGATCAGAGCGGAGATCAGCGCGAACCAGAACAACAACGCCGCCGCCCGATCCGCCAGGGCCTGGGCCCGGGAGGAGGACTCCTGGGCGTCGGCAACCATGCGTTGGATCCCGGCCAAGGCGGTGTCCCCGCCGGTAGCCTCCACCCGGATGCGGACGGTGTTGTCGGTGGCCACGGTACCGGCGACCACCTTGTCACCGGTGTCGCGGAAGATGGGACGAGATTCGCCGGTGATCATCGCCTCATCGAATTCGGCGGCTCCGTCGAGGATGGTTCCGTCGGCCGGCACCCGGGCACCGGCCCTCACCAGCACGACGTCGTCGACGACCAGCTCGGAGATGGCCACGGTGCGGGTGGTCCCGTCGATGACTTTCTCGGCCTCATCCGGCAGCAGGGCAGCCAGCGCATCAAGCGCGGAGGACGCGGCCCCGAGAGCGGACATCTCCAGCCAGTGGCCCAGCAGCATGATGGTCACCAGCAGGGCCAGCTCCCACCAGAAGTCCAGCTCAAAACCGCCCAGCCCCAGGGTGGTGACCCAGGAGGCGACAAACGCCACGGTGATGGCCATGGCGATCAGGAGCATCATCCCGGGTTGGCGGGATTTCAGTTCTTTCCATCCGCCCTTGAGGAAAGGCGTTCCGCCGTAGACGAAGATGATCGTGCCCAGCACCGGGGGGATCCAGGTGGATCCGGGGAATGCCGGGAGGTGGTAGCCGAGCAGGTGGGCGACCATGGGGCTGAAAATAACGACGGGAATGGACAGAATCAGCGACCACCAGAAGCGGTCCCGAAACATTGCGGTGCTGTGTCCGGCGTGTTCGCCGTGACCATGAACGTGGTGGTCTTCGTCCAGGGCGGAGTGCGGGTGATCGTGGGGCATCGCCCGGCCGTGGGTGTCGGCATCCACGTGGTGTTCGTGGCCGGCATGATCCGGGTGGTGGGTGTGGTCTGTTTCCGGAGCGGGGTGATCACCATGGTGATCACCGGAATGGTGGGGAGTGCTCATGACGTTCCTTTCGCTCAACCCGGTCGGGGTCGAGATGATGGGTAAAACTGATCAGGATAAGACGATGTAGCCGGCCTCCTCGATAGCCCGGCGAACCATCTCCGGAGGTACGACACCGGTGACCGTGACGGTGGAAACACCACCAGCAGCGAGATCAATCTGGACGTCGTCGACCTGAGGGAGGGTCTGAAGGGCCTGGGTCACGCTTTTCGCGCAGTGCCCGCAGGTCAGGCCGGTGACCTGGAAGCTAGGGGAGGACCCTCCTGCTGACGAGTCGCTGGCGGCAGGGATGGAGGCAGTGTCTGCACGTGAGGCAGGTCCGCAACAGCTGCAACCGTGGGAGGCCATCGGCAAAAGGCGGGGCGGGGAGGTGATCATGGAAAAGCTCCTTCGGTTCGGTGGGGTGCGGCGATGCCGCCCTCTAGCGTATACCCCCAGGGGGTATATTTTCAGCATACCCCCCCGGGGTATATTTTCAAGGGTGGAGGGCGCGGCCCTCACGCGGGGCAGGGTGTGGTCACCGAGCAGCCTCCTCACTGTCGGGAGGGGACAGCGGGAGGCGGAGGGCAAACACCGCTCCGCGACCGGGTCCGGGGGAGGTGGCGGTGAGAGTGCCACCGTGGGCCTCGATCAATGCCTTGGAGATGGTCAGACCGATACCGGACCCGCCGTCGTCCCGGCTGCGGGCGGCATCCCCCCGGTAGAAGCGTTCGAAGATGTATCTGAGCTGGTCAGGTGGGATGCCCTCGCCGTCATCGGCGACGTGGATGAGCGCGGTGGACGCCCCCTGTCGGTGGACGCTGATCCGGACCTGCCCGCCAGCCGGGGTGTGCCGTAGCGCGTTCGACAGCAGATTGCTCATTACCTGGCCGAAGCGTTGCCGGTCCACGAACACCCGGGCGGTGTCTGTAATGGTCTCGACCTGTAAATCGACGCCTTTGTCAGCATAAGCTTCCCCCGCGGCAGCAGCGGCGGTATGGAGCAGATCCCCGAGCCCTTCCTCCGCCAGGTCCAAATCGATCCGGCGTTCCTGGGCCCGGGAGACATCGTCGATGTCTTCCATCAACCGGGTCAGGCGGGTGAGTTGGTCAGCCATGATCGTGTGGGTGGCATTATTCCAGTCCACGACCCCGTCCTGGAGACCATCGAGGTAGACCGTGAGCACCGATAAGGGGGTGCCCATTTCGTGGGCCAGATCAGAGAGCATCTGGCGGCGGACCTGTTCGGTGTGTTCCAGCCGGTCGGCCATGGTGTTGAAGGCATGCGTCAGGGTGGTGACCTCGGGGCCTGCTTTTCCGGCGGGCACGCGGATACGGGAGTTGCCGGCCGTCAGATTGGTAGCGGCGCGGGTGAGATCCTGCAGGGGGGTGCGCAGACGACGCGATAACCACAGGCTGGCCAGCAGGGCGCTGATCAAGGCGGTGGGCAGGGCGACGGCCAGAGTGATCAGGTTGGCTCCCCGGTAGGCCTGCTCGGCATGGAACAGCTCCAGCGAGGGGTCCTCCCGGCCGGTCATCAACATATGATCATGGAACAGGGTCGGGCCCACCATCGTGGCCACGGCCGCGGCCACCAGCAGGCTAATCACCACGACCAACACCTGGGCGGCCAGGAAGCGGAAGGTCAGGCCGGGTCCGTGATTCATGGCAGCCCCACCCGGTAGCCCACGCCACGCACGGTGTCGATAAACCCCCGGCCCTGGGTGTCGGTGCCGAGCTTGCGACGCAAGTTGCCGATGTGGACATCGACGATGCGTTCATCACCGACCCAGGTGGTGTCCCAGACCTCGGTGACCAGGTCGTGGCGGGTCAGCACCTGGCCGGGGCGCAGGGCCAGGGCAACCAGCAGCTCGAACTCCGTGCGGGTGAGCTCCACGGTCGTCTCCCCCACCCGCACCTGATGGGCGACGGGGTCAAGGATGAGGTCACCAACGATCAAGGGGGTGGTCACCTGCGGTGGGGTGGTGCTGGTGCGCGGGCGGCGCAGCACCGCATGCACTCGGGTCACCAGTTCCCGGATGCTAAAAGGTTTGGTGATGTAGTCATCCGCCCCCAGGGTCAAACCGCTGATCTTATCGTCCTCGCTGCCACGCGCGGTGAGCATGAGGATGTAGCAGTCCGAGAAGGTGCGGATCCGTCGGCACACCTCCAGGCCGTCGAGTTCGGGCAGCCCCAGATCCAGCACCACAACATCGGGGGAAAAGCGACGGGCGTCGTCCACGGCCTGGGTACCGGTGTGCGCCTGGCGGGTATCGAAGCCGGCCCGGATGAGGTAGGAGGCCACCATCTGAGCCAGGGGTTGTTCATCATCGACGACCAGCACCCGCCCCGGGGGCGTGGCGGTGGTCGGTGTGCGGTCAGCCATAGACCCCAGTATCGCTCCGGTGAGGGGGGAATACCACCCTCGCTCAGTGCCCGGCGGGGAAATCTTCATCAAATCTTCAAACATCACCCTTCGACCGCCGTCACCACTGTGCCCCACCCCGGGCCAGCGGCATCGCCTCCCCTGGTCGGTTCAGCAGGCGCCACCAGGGATTTCACTGCCTGCACCGCATACCCGGGGCGGGTAGAAGGACATCGCCCACGGCTGTGGGGTGGTGTTCCGGTGGTGACCCAGCCCACCGAGTCCACCCCCTTTTTCGCCCTGTTATAAGGCTGCGAGCAGGGTTTTTGATTTCTAGTCCGTCAGGCACCCGTGCTAGACAAAGGTATGGCATCGACCTTGAGGCGGTGTCTTCTCACGGTCTTACCACGATCCAAGGAGATTGACGTGAAACGAGCAGTGATCGCAGCCGCCGCCCTTGCCCTCGCCCTCACGGGGTGTTCGGCTGCCGACCCGGAACCCACCGCCGACGGGACGGTATCCCAGGATGCATTCCTGACTACCCATGGCCTGGCCGACATGGACGCGGTGGAGATCATTGATCACCTCGACCGGCAGAAGGTCACTGAGCGTCCCACGGATCTGAAAGCCTCAGTGCGTGCCGATGAACTGCTGCTCTCGAGCGATGACCAGGAAGTCGTGGTCGATCTTCCCGACAATCAGACGTATGTCTCGATCGCACCCTATCTCACCTCCACCCACGACTGCTTCTACCACAGCCTCACGACCTGCCTGGGGGAACTCGGCAATGAGGATATCCAGGTCACGATCACCGATGAGGCGACCGGTGAGGTGCTGGTGGACGAGGCGACAACCACCTTCGACAACGGGTTTATTGGCTTCTGGCTTCCCGATGATGCCACCGGCCTGATTGAGGTCAGCTACCAGGGGCGTACCGGCACCGCGGAGTTTTCCACCGCCGACGACGGTGCCACCTGTGTCACAGACCTGCACCTGACGTGATGGCTCAGCAGGGTCCTCACCTGCGCCTGTCTCCCGTGTCACTGAAATCTAACACCAAGGAAGGTTAAATCATGATGAACGGATTTTCCCGACGACAGTTTCTGCTCGGTGGGCTCGTCCTCGCCGGCACCGGGGCCGTGGCCGCCTGCACCAGCGACCCTGGACCCGCTGCCTCGGCACCAGGTTCCTCTCTTCGCCCCACTCCCACCCGCACTGCGCTCGGTGAGCCGACGGTGCGCCGGACACTGACCGCCCGGCCCCTCTCTCTGGATATCGGCGGTATCGAAGCCAAGACGTGGGGATACGTCTCTGACACCGGGGATGCGGCCATTGAGGCCACCGCCGGCGATGTCCTCCAGGTCGATATCACCAATGAACTGCCTGAGAGCACCTCCATCCACTGGCATGGCATCGCACTCCACAACGCAGCCGACGGTGTGCCCGGCATGACCCAGGACCCCATTGAACCTGGCGAGTCTTTCTCCTATGTTTTTGAAGTCCCCCACGGTGGCACCTACTTCTACCATTCCCACTCCGGCCTGCAGCTTGATCGCGGCCTCCACGCCCCACTGATCGTCCGTGACCCACAAGACGCTGAGGACCAGGACGTCGAGTGGACCATCGTGCTCGACGACTGGGTCGATGGCATTCAGGGCACTCCCGACGATGAGCTCGACAAGCTCACCGGAATGGGTTCGGGCGACCATAACGGGAAGAAGGGGATGGGAGGTCACGGCCAGATGATGCACGGCACCCCGGACCGGGTACTGGGCGGGGATGCCGGCGATGTGATGTATCCGCACTACCTCATCAACGGACGTATCCCCCGTGCTCACCGGACCTTCGAGGCTCGCCCGGGCGACAAGGCCCGCCTGCGGTTTATCAACTCCGGCAGTGACACCATCTTCAAGGTGGCCCTCGGTGGTCACCGCATGACCGTCACCCACACCGACGGCTTCCCCGTCCAGCCCCGGGAGACCGAATCGATCTACCTGTCGATGGGCGAGCGTGTCGACGTCGAGGTCATCCTCGGCGACGGCATCTTCCCGCTCACGGCTTTGGCGGTGGGTAAAGACGACCGCGCCTTCGCCGTCATCCGCACCGCCGGTGGCCAAGCCCCCCACCCCGATGTCGACTTCCCCGAGTTGTCGTCCACCGGACTGCTTCTGTCCTCCCTGAAGCCAGCAGACCGTGCACTCCTGCCCGAGGACACACCAGACCGAGAAGTCAGCATCGACCTGGGCGGGCAGATGATGCCATATGAATGGAGCATTCTCACCGACGGCCAATCCTCCTCCGCGACCGTGCAGGAGGGCCAGCGCCTGCGGATGGTCATGCACAACAGGACCATGATGCCCCATCCCATGCACATCCACGGCCACACGTGGGCGCTGCCCGGCAGCGGCGGGCTACGCAAGGACACCGTCCTTCTCCGCCACGGTGAAACCATGATCGCCGACCTGATCGCTGACAACCCCGGTGAGTGGGCATTTCACTGCCATAACGCCTATCACATGGAAACCGGGATGCTCAGCTCGCTTCGCTACGAGTAACCCCCACAGCAGGGTTGAATGCCGAGGTGGGCGGGAGTGTCCCCCGAGTAGTGAACACGGCGTTGGTGTCAGGGGTGAGCAATGTGTGCCAGGAGTCAACGGGATTGAAGTATGCATCAGCGCGCACGGCAGCAAGTCCAATGATGCGGTCGTAGCGCTTGTTAAAGCCGGTGGTTTCGGTATCAATGACCGCAAAGACCGGCTTGCCCGGTGTGCGCGGGGCGTAGCAGTTCAGGAGGTTTTCTAAAAAGCCCATGCCCTCAAGCCTAGAGGCCCATACCGACATGCCCGCCTAAACGCTATCGAACAGGTGCTGTTGCAAAGTTGGGGCAGTAGGAAGAGCGACGTGATGTAATCACAGCCATGGGTATCTTCTCCGGTTGTCATTTCCCCGTGACATCATTCTATGGGCAGTGCGGTGGTACTGCCGCTACGGGGTGAGCTACCGCGCTCTGGAGGAAATGATGACCGAGCGGGGCGTGCCGGTCGATCACACCAGGATCTACCGCTGGGTCCAGAAATACGCGCCTGAGCTGGACCAGCAAACACGGTGGTACCGGCAGGTACCTGACTGGCAGGCCAGTTCTTGGCGGGCGGATGGGACCTATATCCGGGTCGGCGGCAGGTGGTGCTGCCTCTATCGGGCGATCACCGCCGGTGGCCAGACCCTGGACTTTTACCTCTCTTCGGAGCGAAACGTGGCCGCAGCGAAGCGTTTCCTGGCCAAGGCCGTCAGATCATGACAACAAGCAAGATGAGTTGTTGACACCATCGAAAACAAAAGTACGAAAGCCGAGAGCGGGAGTTAGGATGTAAATCCCCACACTTACAATCCTCGACCGGAAAAGTTCAGAAAAAGAAATAAACCGGAGGTCACGAACCCTTTCGAGTTTGTTACCTCCGGTGTCGCAGTTTGTACAACTGCTCATGGTGTGATGTTCACGATGGCAGCTCAACATGGCTTTTCAAGAAGCGTATCCCGAGCTGCCGATATGAAATCTCCCGAGAATTAATTCCGCTATTTGGGCTCTTCAATCGGCCGCGAAATAGGCCCTAGAATCACCGCCTGTCCACTTGTCTCTTTGGCCTGGCACATACTGCGGACATGAGAAAAGCTCGCCCAGCATGGCCAGACGAGCTTTAGAACATTTGTCTTATAAAATTGTCCAGAGCTTTTAGTGGACAAGATTTCACCACTAGGAAGTCAGTCTCACGTGTTTGAATCCTCAAAACGCCAAGGCGCGCTTTCGGAGGAAAAGGTTGTAAGCATCATCTCACACCAAAGACGAGCGGCATTCACTGCCAGCTCCGCATGCCGCTGCTCTAAACCTGACCGCAAACTCCCAGGTCCGTGCCCAGTCCCATAACTGTTGCGCAATTCTGCAAGCCCCATGGCAACATTACCGGCACCATTAAGTATCTGCCTTACAGCCTGAAGCTTGTCCGGCCCGAGCTGTTGATTTCCGTCCGACAATCCAATGGAGTGCTGGGCTTTTCTGAGTAAAGGTCTCATTTCGAGTTTCGGGTCGTATTCAACCTTTCGCTCGTTGAGGATCAACTTTGCTGTGGTTTCAACAAGTTCCTTCGCTTGTCCAATAACCAATTCTGGATCCGAATCGCGTAAGGCCCCAGAGAGACGATCTAAGTGGACAAAAATAGCACCCGGATCGGTTAAACCTTGCAAATCTTCTGGCGAAATCTCAAGACGCTGCGGCATTTGAATCAGCCACTTGTCCGAAACTTCAAGACCCGCAGCCTCAATTTTTCGCGTGAGCTTGCCAAACTCCCTGTCACGGAGAGCCAGGTATTCTTCTGACCATCCATTCCAAACTTCCAACAGAGTCTCTTGAAAAACCCTTAGAGCACGTGCGACCTCCCCGTGAGACGTCCAGTCGACTTGACGAATATAGGCTTCATACAAGGACACCCTCTCCCCTCCGATTGGTTCTATCGAAGAAGGCTCAGCAAATCCCTCCGACTCCCACATGCTTCGAATTTCACGAAGCACAATGCCGCTGGTCATATCACGCACAAAGACACGAATACCTACAGGTACAAGCTCTTTCGGTTCCATTCCACCTCTACCATTCATCAGGTCCAATTATCGTTATCGTACCCCGCAGTCTTTGACCTAAACCGCGACTTCTGACTCCATCAACTTCGATTTGCGGGCCACTGACGCCCTATATCCTCAGCCCGCAAACACCCCAGACAGAATCAGTTATACGTAGGACCCTCAGGTACACAATTACGTTCGAGGCGGGACTTTGGCTAGGTCTCGGCCAGTGTCCTCACGAACCATACGGAGCCGTCGTGTCATCGAGTCCTGACCTGCGGTTTTCCGCTCGAATGACTCTTGGATCGCAAGATTCGTCGAGGCCACCCACAGCGCGAGCGTGATGTAGAGCATCGGCTCACGCCTCACACCTCGCTTGAAGGATTCCATGCCAGTAACGTGCGGCGATTTCATAATCGAAAAACGTTGCTCGGTAATAGCGCGAGCTGCTTCATAATAAGTCGCATGCTCCCAGGAGCCAGGAACGAGCCCCCACTGGGAACGTTTCCACTGCTCAGGGGTAAGTGTGTGGGTAATACTTGACCGCGCGCAGCATTTATAGTGATCTGCACTCCAGCTAGGTGAAATTACTGGGGCTTCCTCGGATGCGAGCGTCATCGACGCCGGTTTGAGCAGGCATCGCACGCGTCCCTGCACAGCCGGGCATACCAAATCTATTTTCACCGGCTTCTCTGAGTTGTCTTCCTGCTTACGAGGGCGGCCACGGCCTTGACGCGCCCGATAAGGCCTCGAATTCGTGCCCATAATCAGCGGAAACAGAGCTTCGAGTCGAGCATCGTGGCGCTCAAAACCATCGTCCTCTCCAAGCAGCTCCATCGTGCGTCGGACAATCTTCCCGTCGCCTGCGATCGCACGCGCAGCAGGACAATAAAATTCGCCCGCAATTTGCACAGGGCCACTAGCAGGCTCGTCCCCTGCAGCGCTGTCAGATGCAAAAACAGTACGCCAGGATGTGGGATAGCGAACCACCGGAGCATAGCCTGCGGCAAGAAGCTCGTCATTAAAGTGCTTTTTCACGTTATAGCCCATATCGACGGTCAGCAACGGCACACGTCCACGCTTAATGCGCTGGTCAAAACCATTTTCTTGATGAAAACGAATAGCACGCGCTAAACCCTGCACCGAACCTGAGCTTGGTTTATCAATCGAAATCCCCGTAATCACCGGGGCAACCGAGTACACCGCTTTCGGTGGTCCGACGCGACACACCGCAGTAATGCCAACGGCCACGCCACCTTTGGTACTACGCCGGGTACCCAGCTCGGCGTGCAGGGAGTGATCCTCGCGATCGCGGATATAGTAAGCACCCGAGTACGCGGCACCTCGATGTTTCGTGTCCCGGCTGCCTAGCCCCATCGACTGGCCTGCCAGGTCGATGATGGTTTCGTCGGCGATGATATCGCCTCGATACCCCTTGGGGGCTTGCTCATGGATTGAGCCTGCCACCAGGGCGTTAACCACCTGGTGGAGCCTCTCGGACGCAACCTCGGAGGCTTGCTCTTGCTCCGGAGAACGCGAAGCCATCATTCGACGATGATCCCCATTTTTCACACGACGCGCAGGAGCATCCGGCAGTGAATCAAGTGGTTCAAGCCGCCGTGTTAGCCACATGGCAAAAGCCCTGTAGGTCCCCTCGCCACAGGAAAGATCTAAGCCAAGCCGCTCCTGTTGGGCAGGGTCTAGAGTCCATAGGGTGCGCCAAATCTCTGCCATCGAGGGCACACGCCGAATCCTAATCAGGGCCAACCCCACGGTAAGCACCGCCAGCATTGAGTATTTCGGGCCGGTGGATCTCCGTCCGCCCACGCCACGGTCCTGGTGAAAATAGAAATCAATCATTTGGTGAGCACCGGATTTTTCAATAATGGCAGCACAGTTCTCAACGAAATCGGGGGAAATTATCATCCGTTGATCTTGGATTACCACGGTCATCAGAGGATCTCCCCTTCGCAGTGCAGCAGGGCTTTTGCCTCGTCTTCCGGTGTAAACGTCGGCAGGTCGGCTTCCAGATCATGCAAAACCCGCAGGTCAGCAATGCCTGCCATTTTCATCAGCATCGCAGCCGGAACCCCCGGGTCGGAGGCCAGTTTTACCACCCACCGATTCCGCAGCGCTGCCGCATTAAATCCGGGAAAACCCTGCTCAACGAGCTCTTCCGAAACATGACAAATCGCATTTCGAGGCATAGTTTCCCCAACAATAGGAAATACATATCCGTTGCCGACCTCGCGTGCACGAGTCAAAAGGCGATGACCTCGAACTGGGCATACGACCGGCACCACACGAGAGACAACACCCTTTTTCCTCACAGCAATCTGGACCACCGTGCGCTCTGGCAGCTCAAGAGGGGAAATGTCGCTGCCCCGCAGGTGACGGATCTCCTGAGACGACAGGCCGGCCCCGGTAGTCAGATCTAAGATCGTCAGCAGTTGCGCGCGCAGCATCGGTCGGAGGTTCGGAGCAATCGCATACAGCTCGGTCTCCAGTGACAGGCGCGCGGCCGGGACCGCTTTGCGGCGCGGTCCTCGTTGACGATGCGGCTCAGGAAACTCATGAGGATACAAGACCCGGCCTGCAGCATAAAGAATTGTCCGATAAGTGCGCTGTGACCTGCGAGAAAAGACATCATCCCGAAAGAGCCATTTATCCACGGCAGGCCGTGTCAGCGCTCGCTCTTCGTCAACACTGTTGAACAAAAGCGCCTCATCGTAGAGATATCGCGCTACAACGCGGGCCGCCTTGGCATCAGCGACCTCATCTATAGCTCGGGTGTGTGCTTGGACAAGGGCCGCACGGTCGATGGCGTCACTCCGCAGTGGTCCCGCTGGGCGCTGGATTCCGATCTCCCTCAGTCGCAGATAGCGATCTGTATCAGGAAGCGTGCGTCGAGTAAGGCGGCGCACCCTCGACGGGGATGCCTGACCAATCACCGACACAGCAGGAGTACTGCTACGCTTTGATTCCTCGACGACCACTGGTGCTGCTGCAAGAGCCGTGAATCTACCCACGCGCGCTCACCACCCTCGTGCTTGAGGCGTTGGATCGGCTGATACTGTTGCTAAATATTTTGAGGCATGACAAGATAGACGCATCTCCATTCATGTAACTTGCAGTGAATTGATTGGATTCTTTCGCTCAACGTTTTGCAGAACGTCGGCGACCACAGGGCGCGATCTTGCAGGATCGGGCCCTGATTATGTTTCGGATTTGTCCGATAATTGCTATTAGGTCAGCGTTCCCCCACTTTCCTCATGCGAATCTTCGGTCCCACCGTCGAGCACCTCGAGATCCCGCAGCCAGCGCCCCATAATTCGCGACATTGAGCAGCCAATTTCCGCAGACTCAGACGCTAGGCGCTGGACTATTGGTGCAGGAAGCATGAGCTCGACACGGACTGACTCATCCGCGGAGACTACACGGGGTTTTCTCCGGCCGAAATGTGGGGGCGGAATTTCCATAAACGAGCTCCTATACACCATCCGTAATGATCTGACAATCATTCGCCGGTTTCCCGGCAGCAGCGAGTGATTCGCTGCACACGTTACGGTGGTTGGACCCGTAATGGGGCGGTTAGTCCCGGGCTCGCTTCGTGTAAAAGTCAGTAATGTCCCGTGGCTTCAAGCTGACTCAACCTTGAAGCCATTACAGACAGTACCGGATGGAACCGGTATCTGCATAAAAACGGAATAAAAAAATTACAACAAGATGTTTTCCCAGGTAAAAGGGAGGATTCCCTCCGATTTTTAGCGCAAAATGTTTGAGATGATTCGAAAAACTCTGACTGAGATACCAATCCAAATGCGTCACTGGCAAGACGCCAAGATTCACCTTCAGCACCCCGACTTGATTAGACAGCAGCTAAGCTGCGGTATCCCTCGAACGCCCCAACAAACAATGATCACGTTCAGGATCTTTGATCATCGAGTTCCGGACCAAACCCTTAAACCCGACATCCCACAATGCTTACCAACGGATGGCAACCTCAACGTCGCAACCCGTAACTTGTGCCCTTCAAAGTTAGAAGGTACTTAGCAGTATTCCCGAAGAGAAAGTCGCAAAGCGACCCCCACGGACTTCACCAGCACGAATCGCTTTAGGGAAAATGTGCCTGCTAGATAGGTATCAAGATAGAAGAAATCATTCTACGTGTATGCACGGATGTACCTGTATGCATATGTAGCAAATGTAGAAGCTAACCACCTGCCGAAGCATTTTCCGGGTGCAGACACCCTATAAGGCGGCATAGTACTAGGTGTTCGCAGCACACTGCCCCACTCCCTGCAGAAGGAAGCGTCCTAAACTACTCGCAGATGGTGAAACCTGGTATACTCGTTGCCAGCCTGAAAAGGCAGGGTATCTGTCGATGACAGCGAATCCTGGCCGATTTTGGGCGCGCCCCACGTCAGTGGGGATAGCTCGCAAATGGGCAGGATCAATTGCTCGGCAACGTACCCACGCCCCACATCAGTGGGGATACCCCACCCTCCTATGCCGCTCGTGAGAGCACGGATAGGAGGGTTCTTTTAACCCTTAACCCCCAAATGAAGCATGTTTGAACACATTGTGTATGTGTCGACGAAAGCACAGGTGAAGTGACTATAAATAGAAAAGATGATGCGCCCGAATTTTCGTATGACGAATTGGCGCGATGGGCTGAATCAGAAGAGTTCTTTCACGCACTGAAGTCTTCCTCCAAGTTGGCGAAATCGAACGAGACTGCGCTGCGCAAAGCACAAGATATACTCCGTAAGCAGCGTGGAGAATTGCGGTGAGAGTCCCTAGGTGCGGTGGTGACTGAACTGGACCCCATCCTGGGCGGGGATCCTGCCACCGCGGCTGGGGTGTGGGACCCTGTCAGCCTTGCCTGGCGGTAGGCGACGTCTCCTGCCCGCCACCGGTGCCCGGGGAGCGGGGCGGGCATGACCCGCGGTGTGTTATCGCTGGCGGATTTTCTCGGCCTGCGCCTGGACCATGCGGGTGAAATCTTCGGGTGCGACTTCGGGGGAGCCGGAGACGGTGTAGGTGGCCCCGTCGATCTCGACATAGGCGATGCGGCTGACGGAGCCGTTGTCACCGGAAAGGGGGGAGGAGGACTGTGTCAGGGTCACCTCGGCGGCGGTGACGGAGTCGGCGCCGTCGACGCGCAGCTCCATGGGTGCCGCAGTATAGGACGTGGATCCGCCGGCGAGGGTCCTGGTGATCGACTCGCATACCGACACGTCACGGGGGTGGTTCAACAGCTGCGGGTCGGATGAGACGGCCACGCTGAGTGTCGCGTCAGTGGACTCGTTGGTGAAGTCGCGGGCCGCGATAGCGTCGGGGTTCTGAACGATTTTGGAGATGTAGGTCACGCCGGTGGGGATTAAGGCGGCGCATTCGGCCGGGTCGGCGGTGACTTCCTGGGCCATAGAGACCATGTCCTGGTTGATGCCGGGGCTTTCGGCTTCCTGGTCCTGGATCATCTGGTTGATGCTGTCCATGCTGTAGCCCTGCGGGGCGGCGGTGTCGTCGACGACGGTGGTGTGGGGGTCGACGGGGCCCTTGTCGACTGTCGGAGAGGCAGAGACCCCGGTGGCGGGGTTGTCCCCGGTGTCCTGGTTGGTGGAGCAGGCGCCGACGGTGGTGCAGGCGGCGGCGAGGGCGAGGGCGGGCACTATGTGTCGGTTCATGCACACACAGTAACAAACACCCCGGTCATGCCCCCTGGCCGGCTGGGGATCGGAGGTGCGCGGGGGCGAACATGTGTCGGGTCCCGCCGCCATGAATTCCGGTGCGGGGGCACGTGGGGTGAGTTACCATTGCCGCATGCTGTCGCTTTACGAGGAATTTCCCGACGACCCTGTTACGCAAAGGAGCGCTAAGGAAGAGGAAGTCGAATTCCACTTCATCGTCTCCTCGGTGCCGGAAAAGAGGGTCGTGGATGATGACTGCGCCAAAGACAAGCTCAAACTCCAACTTATGCTTATGCCTGGTGTGGCTCTCCGGCTACTTCCCGACGGGGAAGTAACCACCGGGAGTATCCATGTGCGTTACCCGCACCTGTTTCATACCCGGCAGGGAAAGACGCTCTGGGATCCGCGGGAAATCGCCGATCTGGAGCCGTTCAAGGTGTATCGCGCGCGGGGTAGCTACTTCTTTTCCGATATCAGGAAGGAACCCTACGTCACCATTTGGGAAATGCTTGACCCGCTGCCCGACCCAGAGATGGAAGAACTCTCAGCCAAGACTGCCGAACCGGTAATCCTGGAGGCCAATATCGGACAACTGGTCCTTGACCGGACGTTCTCGACTTTCGAGGGTAAAGCGGACGACCTCGGCGTCAAGGTCAGTATGTGGTACGAGGGGCCAGAACTGCTCCTCGCGGGCCAGGGGAACATGGCGAAGAAGTTCAAGTCGGCGCTGAACTTCATCAACAACGTCCTCTCCCAGGAGTACCTCGATAACGCGCGCATGCTGGGGGCCGAAAAAGCGCTTCCGGCCGCGAACCGGTGGCGCCACGATGTGGCCGAGGCGGAAGGGAGGCCGACACCCGCCCCGAAACTCGGGGTGGAGGACGTCTACGCCAAGCTGACTCCGACTGTGGTGAGCATTCCCCACAGGGGAAACGTTGGTGTCGAGTTCGACGACGGGTACATGTTCGGTGGGCACCCCGTGACGGTCAAGACGAAGAGGGACGGAACTCCCACCTCGATCGAGATGGACGTCTAACCCGACAGTCCTTCTCCCACCTTGCCCTGCCGGGCAGGATGAGGGGTGCTTGCCGGAGCGGAATGCGCTCACCGTGAGGTGTTTTCTCTGGTGAACACCCACTTGCTCTACAGGATGAAGTTGAGGGTGGTGACTGTTGCCTGCGTCACCCACGAGAGGAAAACCGTGTTTTCGAAATCCGCCAGCGGGATACGGGCGAGCTTGTTGACCAGCACCGCCATGATCAAACACGCGGTGTAGACGATGAAGGCCTCAGCTTCTCGGTGGTGGACCGGTTGCCGGAGAAAGTGACAACGCTATTGCCGTAGTAGGCGAACAGGCTGCCGAGGATGTAACTGATTGCCCGGCTGATCAGGGCGTTTGCCCCGGAGGTTTCGAGGAAGTGTGCGGTGCCGAAGTCGATGGCGGCACCGATGACTCCCACGATGAAGAACAACACCACTGCCCGGGCGTTTTTCGTGCACCTGCCCGTCGGCCGTGGTCTATCATGGGCGTCGTCGACTGTCTGGCTTGGGATGAGGTGCGTCTGCGGGGGTCGGGTAGGCCAGCTGGGGCTTTTTATAAGGTGAACTAGATGAGGCCATGAATATCGGCGAAGGGGTCGACAGTGCTGTCTGTTTGTGGCTGATATTCTGCTAGCGTGGTCGCTTCTTCAAAAGCCTCTGCACCGAAGAGGTGCTGGATCAGCGAGGCAGTCATGTCCAAACCCGCCGCAACGCCCGAGGATGTCCATATTTTTCCATCCTCCACCCAACGGGCTTGAGATTGCCATTCAACATCATCATCCAAGGAAGAAACCCAACCGAATGCCCTCTTGTTGCTCGTTGCTCGGCGCCCTTTAAGGAGCCCCGCGGCTGCCAGTAGGGCTGAACCAGTACAAACCGATGCCACCATCTCGGCGCGCTGTCCCGTTTCCTTTAACCAGGACAGGAAGGTGGTGTCTTGAACTAGGGTTCGCGTCCCCGCACCCCCGGGGATCAGGAGAATATCCGGATTCTCGAGGTTTGTGTAAGGCAGATCTGTCAAGACACGTACGCCCTGGGCGCTCTGGACGGGCTCTTTTTCCTTTCCTAAAAAACTTATACGTATGTCCGGAACCTGACTCAAAAGCTCCACCGGCCCAAAGACGTCTAACACCTCGAATCCTTCAAAAAGGATGACGGAAACATGTCGCTCCCCAATCAGCTTTCCCATAGTCATAGATTACGTGATAGAGGGTGTGTCAGTGTGATACACCCTATTAATAAAGCGGAAGACTCCGTCCTAAATAAGACTTACTGTGTCTTCTTAGTCCAAGCCCTAGATTCTTATTCCGGAATTACTGACGACGCTCTAGCCCGAGTTTTCCTAAGCAAAGACTTCCGTATCGGAAACAGCCGAGCGGCAGACAATCTAACAATGAAGCCAAACTACGCCACACTTGCAGCCTAGACTGTAAAGAATATCCCCTCGTCTAAGTTGGATCTTCCAAAAGGCAGGATCGAGAAGATAAACATCTTGCGTCAAGGAGTTGTAGAAAATGAAGTTCAATTTTGAGGTACCTGAACCGCTGCAGCTGTCTGTACCTGTTTCATATTACGAAAATCTTCTGTCTGATTACCGATACCTAGACATCTCATTTCTCAAAATGGACACTACGGGTCAGGTTCTTGGCAAATGTGAGATCGGGGGGATCAACTACGCCATTAAAAGCTACGAGACTGCCGGATTGATTACCTCAATAGAAATCTTAGACGCACGGGAGTCAGATAGCTTCCTTGATATCCCACTGTCATTGTCAAGCCGAAAGTTTGTAAGAGCCCTAAAAGATGTGGGGATCGAATTTGAACACGACCGTGACGGCATAACCATTCCCCACGACAATGGGACAATCGCATTGTCGTACCAATTCGGCAAAGTTGTAGCTATTTACTGGGGGTAGCTAGCCAATTTCAATCACACGAGTGTGCAGTCTGACTTACGCGACAGCCTAACCAAATGCCTTGACGTATTAAACAACCGACGAAGAAGGAAGTGCATCGAGAAAATGAATATTGAAGGTACCTGCCCTTTGCCCGTAAAACCTGGAATGACGGTGAACCAGGCCACTAAAGCATGCTATGACTCGGAGTTAGCTGCGGATACGTATGAGGAACAGTTTGAAGGCTGGGTCGATATCGAAACACTAGAGCCTGGTGATCCTGGCCGCAAGATTGTGTGCTGCGTGGAAGACGGTAAATGCGTCACCGTTGAAATGAAGTACCTGGAGACGCCAATCACGGACACTTTCTATGGCGTTGACCTTAATCGTCGCCCCGCCGAGACCCCACAGGCGAGAACCGAACGAGTCGCACAAGAGCTACAACGCCAAGGTATCCGCACTGAGATAAATGATTTCCTCATCCTCCTGCCTGACCAATTAGTCGCTATCGAAACCAACGAGTGCGTTGCGTGGTTTGATCCTGACTATTGGAGTCTTGAGGACTTCCTTGAAACGTCGTACCTTGCCTAGTGAAAAGTAATCCTTAGATGCTAGCGAATGAAGCGGCAGCAGCATGCTTTAACGGAAAATAGTTAAAATGCGCACCAACTGTGATGACGGTTCCAGCAGATTATGCTACTGAAACTCGTGGCATGAACACTTTCTATCCTACTGATGGAAGGATAGAAGCTCCTGATTGGTTCAGCTCGACAATTCCTAACTTTGAGGACATCGCTGGGGAATAGCGTATGCGTAACTAAAACTTCTGAAGTGAAGAATGGAAAATCTATGTGGATAGATATCGAACAAATCGATATTGACCGATTAGCAATAAAGTTGTCGGCAGCACTAGACAAATGGATAGCTGACGAAAACAGCTATAAAAGCAAGACAGACATAGCTCCATTATTCATAGTGCAATGTCCTTCTCATTTCGAGATCGCCCTTACCCTCCGTGTTAAAGCCCCAAAACGGACGGCAATTGTAGGGTATGAGGCTGGCTACCAGCGCTATGTATGGTCACCTTATTTATACGAAGAAATCGCCGAGTCAATTGTTTTCGATACATTAGCTGGCGACTATCCAATCCTTAAAGCAGATTTTTCCGAGCCGGACAAAATTGTATGGGCTGGAGGAAAGGAAGCTGCAGATGCAAAGGCGCAGTCCATCGGAGATTTCTTAAGCTACTATGAGGACTTAAATGAGCGTGCCAAGGAAAGAATCTGGATCAGTAAGGATTTTCCTTTAAAGAAGCTCTTGTAAAGTAGGAGCAAAATGAGCTCATATAAAGACATCACCACCTTCTCTACTCCCATGCTCGTCAAGTCTCTGGATACGTTGGAGATTTCTGCGAGAGAGGACAACGGCGAGTGGGGAGCCCAATTTCCGCACGGTGTTGTCATCTTCGTTCCCGACGGTGAGTATTTCACTATCCGCATTGAGTCCGCTGGAACAATCCCGTCGGACAAGAAGCTGGTGGCGCTGGTTTAGTACAGATATTCCCACTTTGGATTTATGGAAATGGCAGTAACCCCAGAGCATCATTTTGATTTAAAGGCTGCCGCGTTTTCCTTGGCAGAGATCCTTAATAAGGATGCTTTGAGTGAAAATAGGTTTAGGGATGAACCCGCCACATCATTGCCAAGGTTCCATGGCGCCGCTGCTTGGATTAATACCTTCTTATACATTATTTTGAAAGTAGAAACACCTAACGGTACAGCCTTTGTGGGGTTTGAAGCCATCTTCCACCCTGAGGGAACTTTTCGAGAATACTCGGTTGAGTATGAAAATGTCCACGACTTATGGGCGTACGAAATTGCTGGTGAATCATTTCTTAGAGAACTCGATTTTGAGGATCCGGATCGTATCACTTGGTTGAAAACAGATAGGAAAAGTTTCGTTCCTTCTACATGGAACGACTTGCTCGATTTTAATGATGCTTCGAATCAAATATGGATGCAGGAATAAAGGATTTTCCTCTTGATTATTGTCACGAAGGTACTTGACCACTTAATGCGAGATGATTCGTATCCGCCATCAGGTCATCGTAAATAGCTGCTACCCGACACGGCCAGAACCGTCGTCTTCATTATCTGACTGACGGAAAACGGGCCTGATCCTTGTTTGGTGGATGCCTAATATGCACCCCGGTTGGTCGGGAAGAATTATAAGCTACAGCTTGCTTGACGTGGAACAAGATTGCATTGGAAACGTCGAAACCTCATTTATCGGGGTAACTGAAGGAACAATTGTTACCTCAACGGGAACTTATTATGCGAGGGCTTATAGTAATCCGACTCGCGTTGAATGTAAGATTCCTGGCAACCTTTAAAAGATAGGACTCGGTTAATGCATATATCTAATATTTATCTCGCCTACGTCAAACGCTTCCTTCTAGACTCGCATGGTAGTGCAATCCAGGGTAGTGCAATCCAGGTTCTTGCAGGTGCCAGTTTTGATGAGCACGAGATTCTCGAGTGGATTGATGAAGGCAAAAAAGTAGACCATGACATTTGGTACGAGGAAATTCCGATAGCGAACCCTCCCCATTCTCTCAGTTCGCCGAGTGAGGTATTAGTTTATTTTGATGGGTGTGATTTTGACGAAGGATGGGAACATGATTTCCAGTGGACAGATCCAGTAGGTCGTAGAGCCCTTGTCCCCGAAAAGGTTATTGGAGTTGTACGCCCCCGCCCTGAGACAGAAGGAGTGCTACGGGAAGACGGATATGTAGGTAATGATTACTATCTGTGGAGAGTTCCTTGCCCTTGGAAAAGCCGCTACCTTTTAGCTCCGTTCCAGGAAAAGAGTAATGAGTACATTGACTACGGACGTCCGTTTACGGTTTGAGCGTAATTAAATCGTAAAATCATGATGCAAGAAAAGTGACCCTAACTAGAGCAGTTAGGGTCACTTTTGTTTGTGCTAATGATTTTCATCAAAAATAAATCCGATAAGACCTAAGAAAAGGTTAGCCGTGACCCGTTAGCGGAATGTAAAGCTCTGCGTCTACTCTTCTGTCTGCTTTCATCCTTCTCAATTCCATAAAATGCTGAGGAACGTTGTTGCTGACTTCCCCAAGCCAGTCAATTTTATCTCCTGATCCATAGTCCAAGTCCCCGGCAAATGGGTCTCCAGCAAGTTTATCCGCCCAACCTTTTACAGCAGTATCTTCCTCCGAAGAGACGCCCCCAGTACTCGGTATTGGGGGCAATTCCATGCCAAGATACGCAAGCCCTCGCGTAGACATTACTGAAAATACGCAGTAGACGAATCGAGGCGTTCTCCAAGCCGCTCTAAGCTCGACAGCCCCGGGGGAAATCAGGTTTTCTTCAGCAAAATATCTCTTCAAAAGAGAATTCATATACCCCCCGAAAGCTGATGAGCTCCACTCAGCGTTCACGTTCCACACTCCACACTTCAATGCGCAAAAATTTTGTCCTGCACCAATTCACTGTATTTTACAGCCGAAAAATACCCTCAAGGGTTTATTTCTAGAATCGTGCTCTGATTCTTATTCTCTCCAAGACGGACGACACATGTAACCGTTGATTACAGCCAACTTCAGCGGCTATCTCTTTACGTGTAGGGGTTCTTCCTGTTTCAAGAATGCTCTGACCTACGATCGCTTGAATTTGCGCTCTAGTGGTCTGCCCCTTCACCTTCTTTCGGCGTTGAATCCCCTCCAGCCGTTCTAATGCAGACCGAGCGTAGTCACTGTTGCGGTCGTTCCATCGTTCTGCGGCTTTCTGGCCGCCTTTGCGCCCCATGGTGGCCAGCGCTTTGCGCTCGCGGGCTGTGGCGCTTCCAGCGCCTCCTATGGACGTTCCTGAACTACTAGAGCGTTTGTTGCCGAGGACATAACCACGCACGCGACGAGCCATCGTCAGGCGATCACGGGTTGGTGGCATCTCTGGCTCGCGGTTATCTGCTCCAACAGCCTGGGCGATGTTGTAGGCGTGTACTGACCGGAGACGTTGATCGATGCGGGCCCCACTCGAAGGTGCTCCCAAGTATCTCTTTCTCTCGTATGATCAGAGCCCCCGACAGGCCTTGAGAGATCCATTCAACAAGCTGTCCTAACACCTACGGGACAGTCAGATAAAATCGACCCATGTCGAGCAAAACGCGCCTTCTTGAGTTGCTGACCTTGTTGCACTCGGGACGATTGTGGTCCGCGGCTGAACTGGCTGAACGCTTGGAGATTAGCCCACGCACACTACGCCGTGACGTGACCACTCTGCAGGAGCTCGGCTATCCGATTAGCGCGAGCCGAGGAACCGGTGGGGGCTACGCCTTAACGGGTAAGTCCGCGTTGCCTCCGTTAATGCTTTCTGAGGACGAGGCGGTGGTCGTTGTGCTCGGACTGACCTACGCAACCGCCAAGGCAGCCGACTCCGACATCGATGCGACGGTGAGCGCGCTGGTGAAGCTCATGGAGGTCCTTCCGCCAAAGGTACGTCGTCAGGTTGAGGCCCTACGGAGCATTACTATCTCCTCGCCGCCCGGCAAACGACGTCCCATCAGTGAGGTGCGAGTCATCACTACCGTCGCCACTGCTTCCCGCCGTAGCGAAAGAATATTGATTGCTTACAGCACAGCAGGTGGAGCGAAGTCTACCCGCGAAGTCGAACCGCACGACCTCGTCTCGCGGGAGGGTCTGCTATACCTTGTCGCCTTTGACCTACTGAGGCAGGACTGGCGACTATTCCGCGTGGATCGCATCGCCGAGGCACAACCGACTGGGGATTCCTTCGCCCAACGGCAACTCCCGAGCGGCGATGCTTCGACGTTCTTGTCCGAGGGCCTGACCGCCGCGCGGTCGCTCCACCTGGTGCGCGCCACCGTCCAAGCGAATGCTGCGCGAGCGGAAGAGGTTCTTGGTGAGTATGCCAGTATCGAGCCGACCGGCCCGGGGTCCTGCAACGTCACGATCGCCGCAGATCAGCTTGATTGGGTCGCCTTCGGCCTCACCAGCATCGGTGCACCATTCAAGGTTCACGAGCCCAAAGAGGCCAGGCATCATTTGCAGGCCTGGGGCAAGCGACTAATTGAGGCGACTATGCCCTAATCTGACTGATCGTTGGACTTGTGGCCAACCTGTGTCCACAAGGGCTGATTAAGTTGTAGGCATGAACACAACGACACAGATTTCACCGTTCACTCTCCACATTGACGAAAGCGAACTCACCGACTTGCGGCAGCGACTTGAGTCCGTGCGCTGGCCCGACCGAGGCCCCACCGATGACTGGGCTGACGGACTTCCTCTTGACTACGCCAAGGAGCTCACCGCCTACTGGAAGGACGGTTTCGACTGGCGCGCCCAGGAGGCCCGCATCAATGCCGTGCCGCAATTCACGACTCCAATCGACGGACACGACATTCACTTCTTCCACCAACTCTCGCAACAACCTGAAGCCAAGCCCTTACTCCTCGTGCATGGCTGGCCTGGCACACCAGTAGACTTCCTCGACATGCTGCCTCAGCTCACGGATCCCGGAGAAGATCAACAGGCCTTTCACGTCGTGATCCCCACCATTCCAGGGTTCGGGATCTCCGGCCCCGCGAACGGTTGGACCGTAAGCCGCGTCGCTGACGCCTTCGCCACCCTGATGCACCGGCTCGGATACGACCGGTTCCTCGCGCACGGCTACGACACGGGATCCGGAATCGTTCGCAATTTGGGAATCCAACATCCTGAAGCGGTCGCAGGCATTCACACCACAGGGATGCTGGGTGGCGAGGGCCTTACCCGCGACACCGCTGACATGTCTAATCCGGCCGAAGCGGAGGCTGTCGCGCGCGGCATCCGATATCAGCACGACCTGAGCGCCTACGCCATACTTCAGTCCACCCGCCCACAATCACTGGCCTACGCACTGACCGACTCGCCCATCGGACAGATGTCCTGGATGGTCGAGCGCTTCCACGACTGGACCAGCACCGAGGAGAACCCTGACGCACTTCTCGGACGCGACCAGATGCTCACCGCAGTGTCGATCTACTGGTTCTTCCGCACGGCGGGATCGGCCGCTCGCTACTACAAGTACGGACGCCCCGACTGGACCGCTCCTCTTTCCAAGTCCGACGTCCCTACAGCCATCTTGGTCATGCCCAACGACATCAGTCGACCAGTGCGCCGCATCGCGGAGAATACTGACGAGATCGTGCACTGGACCGAAGCCGCTAAGGGTGGGCACTTCGCTGCCTGGGAGCAGCCAGACCTCGTCGCAACTGACATTCGCTGCGCCATCGGGCACCTGTCCTGACCCACATTCCTGTCGTGCCTGCTATGCCGCGGCCCTCCATGTAGCGGCGCGGCAGGACCCGACCAACACAACACGGCAAAGAAGGCACGGACACATTTGGCGGCAATGCTTTCATGTAAGGCGGCGACCGTCAGGACGATCAGTACGGTGACGATGTAGACGACCCGCCAGCCGTAACAGATAGGGTGCTGTTGCAAAGTTGGGTGGAGAACCGCGAACACTCCTTTCTTCGTCGCCTGGCCAGCATTATGGCCCAGCCTGCTTAGATATTCTGGAAGACCCGGTTGACGATCACCGCGTCCGGGTTCGGTTGCCTGTTGGCAAACATCGCGCCTTGCCCTTTCCGCAAGGAGTGCATCGCCTCCATCTCTTTCAACGTCCGATATACAGATGTCCGGTTCTTAAACGCGCCTTTCGGCCCGAGGATCCGCTTCAGCCGACCATGGTCGCCTTCCAGGATGTTGTTGAGGTATTTCACCTACCGGTGTTCCACTGTTGGCGGGCAGATTCCCTCTGACTTCAACTCGGCGATTGCCCTGGCTAGGCAGGGTGCTTTATCGGCGTTGATCACTCTGAGATACCCGGCTGACGCATTGGATCTGACGGCCTTGGCCAGGAAACACTTCGCTGCGGCCACGTTTCGCTCCGAAGAGAGGTAAAAGTCCAGGGTCTGACCACCGGCGGTAATCGCCCGATAGAGGCAGCACCACCTGCCGCCGACCCGGATATAGGTCTCATCCACCCGCCAGGAACTGGCCTGCCAGTCAGGTACCTGCCGGTACCACCGTGTTTGCTGGTCCAGCTCAGGCGCGTATTTCTGGACCCAGCGGTAGATCCTGGTGTGATCGACCGGCACGCCCCGCTGAAGTCATCATTTCCTCCAGAGCGCGGTAGCTCACCCCGTAGCGGCAGTACCACCGCACTGCCCACAGAATGATGTCACGGGGAAATGACAACCGGAGAAGATACCCATGGCTGTGATTATTTCACCTCGCTCTTCCTACTGCCCCAACTTTGCAACAGCACCACCAAAACCACTCTGACCAGCGAACACGCGACTGGCTGCTAACGATTCCCGCAGATGGAGACAAAGGTGTTAGCAGAGACGAAGTAGAAAGCAAGCAAGCTAGCTAGCTACTCGGCATATTTTGGTCAGCTAGAAAAGGGAAAAGCGGCTATTTACACTGGCAGATATACCTATCCCACGACCAGCCGATACGATTTAGCACGCTAAAAAATAAGCTCCCGACAGCACATCTGGAGCCTAGGCGCGGAACTGCTCGTGAAGCAGTAGCCTACGTGACCAAGGAAAAACGCGAGTCCAAGGCGAATTGCCGCTGGTCAAAGGCGAAATCGACTTCAAGGAGAGTCAAGGTCAACGCTCTGACTTGGAGGAGCTTCGCGAAGAAATCATGTCCTCTAACTGCAAGCTATCTAGCTTGCTAGCTAGCAACGAAAACGCTTGGAAATTCGAGCGCCAATGCCAGACGCTAATTGAAGCACGCAATGCCGAACCCTGGGGCCGTAAAATGCGCGATGTACAGGTAAAATGCTTTTTCGGCGCTACTGGAACTGGAAAAACTCGCAGTGCCCTAGAAAGCGCGGATTGGGCCGATATTTACCGCGCCACCTACTACAATAGCGGCGCTTTTGATGGATCTGATGCGCATGACGTGCTCATCTTGGACGAATTTCGTGGTCAGCTCCCAGTGTCACAGCTGCTCACCATGAGCGACCCCTACCCCTGCAAGCTAGCCGCACGGTATGCGGATAGACAGGCCGCATATACCTCGCTTTACCTGCTATCCAATGACGGCCCATGGGATTGGTACCCCTCGGCAACAGAAGAAACAAAGCGCGCCTTATGCAGGCGATTTACCGAAGTACGCGAGTTTACTTCCGTAGGAAAATCCCGCGTCCTGGAGAAAGAGGAGGTGCTAGAAAGAATGCTAGATAGCAAGCTAGCTAGCGCGGTAGTAATAAAAAGTAGCAACCTAGCTCGCCTATGTGTACACATGAAATCATGTCTACACGTAAACGTCCGCCCTCACCCGCTGCCCAAGCTGCCCGCGCCCGCCTGGAGTCTTTCGCCCCGGAGGCTGCTCACCGCCTAGGCGAGCACTACACCATCGAGGACGTCCAAGTCGCTACCCTCCACGCCCTGGAGCTGCCGCTGCCACGCCCCCCGCGCTTGTATCGATGAACGTACGCGTGCCTGCTGACCTCAAGGCTCGAGCGACTGATGCGGCCCGCTCGCGCGGCGTCACCCTGCAGGCCCTTGTGGCTGAAGCACTAGAAGCTTTTATCGAACAAGGGCGCTAATCGTGATTCAAGTTGCGCTGTTTGCACTGTTCCAACTGGTTGAATATTACGACGAAAGGAGCGGTGGCGACTTGCTCATAGGGGCTTTCCTGGCCCTACTGGTGGTCGGAATAGGGCTGTTCATTGGGGCCGCTAAAGTGAAATTCCCTTCAATAATTTTTATTGTTCAGGGGCTTGTAATCACAGTCGCTTTTCTTACTGGTGCGGAACCAGAGTCCGGCATAGAGGGGGTTGGTTGGATCATGATGCTTACTGTTCTTCAAACCCTTAACTTAGGAAGAGCGTGGAAGGCTTCGACAAAAATAAAAAGAACTTGGAAAACGGCATGACTAAGGAGCGGGCAATGGCCGACATTGTTCATGAAGCCCAAGACACGCACCTGTGCGCCTTGTTTATTGGGGCGCACGGGGATACTGGAGACTACGAGTACGCACTAAACGCCGCCAACAGTGCTGCCAAGCACCTGCAAGCAATACAAGCGGAGTTGCCTGCCACTTCCCCACTGGCCCGCGACGCCGGCACACTCGCTAAGTTTGTGCACGCAGCACAACGGAACCTGTCTCAGCAGAGGCCCGCAGATAACCCAGACGAACTCCTAGACTTAGCCACTAGCCTCAAAGAAAAGCTGGAAAGCGCGCAATAAAGGAAACTCCCCTAGTGCTTCTCGTCGTTGGAAGCACTAGGGGAGAAGCCACCTGTGGGGGGATTGTGGCTTTTTTATTTTCCTTCCGTCCGACTATGCGCCGGGGGAGGTGCGCTGCGGACACCCAAAACCATACCGCCTTACAGCGCGCCCGCAACCGGAGCAATAGGTAGAGCAACAGAAAGCTCTCTGTGTCGAGGGTAAGAGATAAAGTATGCAGTTCATAGCCTATAGGGCTAGCCATACGGAGGGTGTCAGGCCCTACCGACCATCGGGAATGCGCACCGACTTCGTAGCAACGACGTCGTGGCCTACGGTCAAAAACATTCCGCGAATACAAATCTGGAAGACAACCCCGTAGACCCCGAGTTGCACCCATCACACTCCAGGAATTAATAGCACACCTCGACCATTTCGACACCAAACTTGCAGCTATCGCAAGCATCATGCACACCATCCAAACCCTCGCCGCCAGTGGAACCATCGAACTAGAAGGCGCCTGGGTTGTCCCGAACTCCACCGGGAATAACCCAACGCAATTCAACCGGCCCGAGTCATGTACCATTTCCTTTCCACTCTTAATTCAGTCTCTTAAAAAATACCGAAATAGACGAAACGCAACGCAGGACGCCTCATCTTGCGCTTCCTCTGAGTCTGTTGCGGCGGCAAGTGAACTACAAATTAATAATGGAACGATTGTCCCAATAGTTAGCTTGCAGGATTCTGACAATTCAGCTCCATCCAATTCGGTAAAATTGACCATGCCATGACAGATCGCTGGAATCACAACACGGCCTACCATTCTGAACTGCTCGCCGCTGCCCCGGGGCCGGATTCGAAAGTCCTTGACGTTGGTTCGGGAGACGGACTACTAGTCAGCAAATTCGCGGAGGTAGTCCATGACGTAAGAGGCATAGACTCAGACCCCCATGCAGTCAAACAGGCGAGGGCCCTTCTGGCCACCGTCCCAAACGCAACTGTAATTCTCGGCGATGTTTTCGACGCCCCAGAACTACTAGGACAGCAGTTCGATCTCATCACGGCAGTGGCAACACTCCACCACCTCCCACTCGAACCGGCACTCAAACGGCTCGCAGAACTCCTATCACCCGGAGGAGAACTATTCGTGATAGGGATTGCCTCCAACAAAACTGCGGCCGACTGGTTCATCTCTGGGGCACTCGTCATCCCAGTGCGTTTGATGAGTAAAGTCCATCGTGAAGAATATTATCCCGGTATGAAGACTTCAAAACCACAAAAGTCGCTGAAAGAAATTTGCGACATAGCCAAAATTGTTCTCCCCGGATGCCGCATTCAACGACGTTTTTACTACCGATACACACTCAGGTGGACTAAACCATCCGGCGGATCTACTAACTCCTAATCCAGCAACCCAACCACCTGGCACCGACACATTCGACAAGTCAGTAGCCCCTAAGTCAGGCCGGCAACCTTCCACCCCTGCACGAAACGGGGCGAGTGAAAAGCATTTTTGAAACCTCATCGACTTTGCTCTCCAAGAGAGCCCAGCACCTCTACTCACACCCCAAAACCGGAAAACCAAAACAGCAGATAGGAGAGGCGGAATCAAGCGGTGGATGCGCCACGCTTGAATAGTTCGTTAAGTATTTCACGTGGGGTTGCGCCGCCGAGGATT
>NZ_JBBMGI010000014.1:0-64637 GCF_037908445.1 Corynebacterium sp. KPL2825
CCACGACGTCATCGACTTCCCAGTCGAGGGCCTTGAGCCCATCCACGAGGGTATCGGCCGCGATATCGGCGCGCGGGCCGGGCACAACCGGCGAGGCAGAAAGCGGCCAGGATGGCGAAAATGACAGTGCGCTGCATTGAAAATCCCCCCGAATTGAAAAGTGCAACGCCCCGAAGTTTAGCGGCTGACTGTGAATCGCGCAGTCCAACTTTTGTATAGCGCGCGAATCGCTAGAATGTCAGACATGCCTAATACTTCCCAGTCGCAACAGTGGTTTGAGCGTTCCTCCAAGGTGATTCCGGGCGGGGTGAACTCGCCGGTGCGCGCGTTCGGCTCCGTGGGTGGCCAGGCCCGCGTCATTGAGCGCGGCGCGGGTTCGCGCCTGTGGGATGCCGATGGCAATGAGTATGTTGACCTGGTCAGTTCCTATGGTCCGATGATTCACGGCAACGCGCACCCGGAGATTGTGGAGGCCGTGCAGAAGGCGGCTGCGGGCGGTTTGAGCTTCGGCTCGCCTACAGAAGGCGAAGCTTTGCTCGCGGAGGCCATCGTTTCGCGCACCGCGGCCGATAAGGTGCGCATGGTCAATTCCGGCACCGAGGCCACCATGTCCGCGGTGCGCCTGGCCCGCGGCTTTACCGGCCGCGCCAAGGTATTGAAGTTTGAAGGCTGCTACCACGGCCACGTGGATGCCCTGCTGGCCTCGGCCGGTTCCGGTGTGGCGACCTTTGCGCTGCCGGATTCCCCGGGCGTGACGGGCGCGACGGCGGCCGATACCATCGTCGTTCCTTATAACGATATCGAGGCCGTGCGCGAGGCCTTCGCGCAGCACCCGGGCGAGATTGCTTGCATTATCGCGGAGGCCTCGGCCGGCAATATGGGCACCGTGGCACCAGATGAGGGCTTCAACGCCGCGCTTGCCGACGTCGCCCATGAAGACGGCGCCCTCCTCATCCTCGATGAGGTCATGACCGGTTTCCGCACCTCCTATAAGGGTTGGTACGGCGTCGACGGCGTGGCGGCGGACCTGGTGACCTTTGGCAAGGTCGTCTCCGGTGGCTTGCCGGCCGCTGCCTTTGGCGGCCGCGCCGAGGTCATGGACTACCTCGCGCCGGAAGGTCCGGTCTACCAGGCGGGCACGCTCTCCGGTAACCCGGTGGCAATGGCTTCGGGCCTGAAGTCTTTGGAGCTGGCCGATGAATCGCTCTATGAGCGCCTGCAGGCCAATGCGGACCGCCTGACCGGCATGATTTCTGATGCGCTGTCGGCCGAGGGCGTAGCGCACCACATTCAGCGCGCCTCCTCGATGTTCTCCATCCGTTTTGCCGAGGGCGAGGGTCGCAACTTCGCCGATATGCAGGCGGCCGAGACCTTCCGCTTCACCCCGTTCTTCCACGCTCTGCTGGATAACGGCATCTATGTCGCGCCGAGCCCATTCGAGACCTGGTTTGTCTCGGATGCACTGAACGACGCCGACTTTGAACTCATCGAGGCGGCCCTCAAGCCCGCCGCCCAAGCTGCGGCCGCTGCGCGTCCCGCAAACTAAGGAGAGACATGACACGCACCATCGTTCACCTCGTACGCCACGGCGAGGTCCACAACCCGGAGAAGATCCTCTACGGTCGCATCCCGGGCTATCACCTATCCTCGCGCGGGCATTCCATGGCGGCGCGGACCGCGGAGTCCTTTCGCGACCATGATGTGACCTACCTGGCAGCCTCGCCACTGCAGCGCGCCCAAGAGACAGCGCGGCCGATTGCGGAGGTAACGGGACTGGACGTGGAAGTCGATAAGACGCTCATTGAATCCGGCAATCGCTTCGAGGGCCTGCGCACCAAGGGTCTGCGCTCCGCACTGTGGAATCCGCGCCGTTGGCCGCTGCTGGTCAATCCGCTGGAGCCATCGTGGGGCGAGCCTTATGAGCAGATTGCCGAGCGCATGCTGGGCTCCATCGAGCGCGCCCGTACCGCCGCCGCCGGCCACGAGGCGATTTTGGTCAGCCACCAGCTGCCCATCGTGATGGTGCAGCGCACCGTGCTCGGCCAGCGCTTGCCGCACGCGCCGTGGAACCGCGAATGCGACTTGGCCTCGGTAACCTCCCTGCTTTTTGAAGACAACCAGGTCACCGATATTTTCTACTCTTCGCCGGCGCAGGAGATTTAATGGCACTACGACGCAAACGCGCAGTTGGCGCGGTGCTGGCGGCAGCAGCCGTGACCCTTGCTGGGTGCGCGCAGGATTCCGATAACGCCCAAAATGCGGTTGCTACCGGCGGTAACTTCGAATTCATCACCCCCGGCGGCGAGAAGGTCATCAATTACGAGGAATCCGAGCGCAAGCCGCTGCGCACGTTCTCCGGCGAGGATGTGCGCGATACGGATAAGACCATCTCCTTGGAAGACTATGACGGCGAAATCGTCGTGCTTAACTCCTGGGGCCAGTGGTGCGCGCCCTGCCGTTCCGAGGCCGATGACCTCCAAGAGGTCCACTCCGAGCTGCAAAAGCGCAAGATTGGCACCGTCCTGGGCATTAATGTGCGCGACTATAACCCGCAGGTGTCTAATGACTTCCTCGAAGACAATGGGCTGAAGTATCCCTCCATCTATGATCCGCCGTTTAAGACGGCTGCGGCCCTAGGCGGCGTGCCGACTTCCGTGGTGCCCACCACCATCGTCTTGGATAAACAGCACCGCCCGGCTACGGTCTTTTTGCGGTCCATCACCGCTAAAGACGTGATGGATGTAGTAGACAAGCTAGAAAAGGAATAAATGGACAACGCAGCGAGCTTCGGCAACTCCTTTGCCGAGGCCGTGACCTCCGGCCCACTTATTTTGGGTCTCCTCGCGGCCGCCGTGGCGGGGCTGGTGAGCTTCGCCAGTCCGTGTGTGATCCCGCTGGTTCCCGGCTATATTTCCTACCTGGCCGGCGTGGTGGGCGGTGAGGTTACCTTCGATGGGGAGCTGGGGGTGGGCGTCGGCAAGCGCAGGCAATGGGCTGTTGTGCTGGCCGCGGCCTTGTTCATCCTCGGCTTCACCGTGGTATTCCTCCTAGCGACGGTCTCGGTATTCGGCGCGATTTCCGCGCTAAGGCTCAACGAAGAAATGCTCATGCGGGTCGGCGGCGGCGTGACCATCCTGATGGGTGTGGTCTTCCTAGGCGCGATTCCAGCGCTGCAGAAAGACACCCGCATGGCACCGAAGCGCTGGACCACCTGGCTGGGCGCGCCGCTGCTGGGCGGGATATTCGCGCTGGGCTGGACGCCGTGCTTGGGCCCAACGCTGGCCGCCATCATTTCTGTATCGGCCGGCACCGAGGGCATGACGGCCGCGCGTGGCGTGCTGCTCATCATCTTTTATTGCCTGGGCCTGGGCCTACCGTTCCTTCTGGTGGCGCTGGGCTCCGCGCGGGCGATGCGCACGATTTCGTGGGCCCGCAAACACTCGCATACCATCCAAATAATCGGCGGCGTGGCCATGATCCTCGTCGGCCTGGCCCTGGTAACCGGCCTATGGGGCGAATTTATTAGCCTCATCCGCCAGTGGACCGGCAACTACGGCGCAACCCTTATTTAGGAGAGACGTGAAATATTTCCGCAAAGCCTGGCATTGGCTGACCAGTATGCGCACCGCGCTAGCGCTGCTTTTCTTGCTGGCGCTGGCCGCGATTCCCGGTTCTTTGCTGCCGCAGCGCGATCTCAACGAGCAGAACGTGCAGGACTTTATTGAGTCCAATGGCAACGTGGCGAAGATCTACGACAAGCTGCAGCTTTTCGACGTCTTTTCCTCCGTCTGGTTCCAAGCCATCTTCGTCCTCTTGGCGATTTCCCTGGTTGGCTGCATCCTGCCGCGCTCCTGGGATCACTATAAGGCGTGGAAGACCCCGCCGACGCGCGCCCCGAAGTACCTCCACAAGCTGCCGCTGGCGGCCGAGGGGCACTCGGAAAAGAGCGAGGAGGAACTATCCGCGGAAATTAAGAAGCGCCTGAAGAGGTGGCGCGTGGCCGAGTATTCCCCGGAGAAGGACCGTGCCGGCGTGCATACCTTTTCCGCGGAGCGCGGATACGGCCGCGAGCTAGCCAACCTTATTTTCCACGTGGCGCTGGTAGCCATCTTGGTCACGGTTGCCGCCGGCAAGCTGGTCAACTACGAAGGCCAGGTCATCGTGGTCACTGAGTCTGGCTCGCAGGGCGGCGACCAGACCCTGGATCAGTCTACGGAGTTCTGCAATACCTCTACGTCTAACTTTGACTCCTTCCGCGCCGGCCCGCTTTTCGACGGCACCGGGCTCCACCCCTTCTGCCTCGTCGCCCATGACTTCGCGGCCGAGTACCTGCCGAACGGCCAGGCCGAGATGTTTACCTCCAACGTCTCCTACGCGGAGGGCGATGACATCTACAAGGATGACTCCGAGTGGAAGGATTATGAGCTCAAGGTCAACCATCCGCTGCGCCTGGCGCATAACCGCGTTTATTTGCAGGGCCATGGCTACGCGCCGACGGTCACCGTGGAATGGCCCAATGGGGAAAAGCGCACCCAGACTATTCAGTTCCAGCCGAATGATACGACCTTCTTCTTGTCCTCCGGCGCGATGCGCTTTGACCCGCCGGCCGGCATGTACCCGGACCTCTATGAGCGTCGTCAGAATCAGATCGCCATTCAGGGTCTGTTCGCGCCTACGGCCGAGTGGGCCGGTGAGAACGGCAAGCTGCTGCAGTCCTCCTACCCAGGTTTGCAGGATCCGGCCATGGCCATCGATATCTACCGTGGTGATGCCGGCTTGGATACCGGCACCCCGCAGTCTTTCTTCTCGTTGGATCCGAACCTGGTGCACTCCGGCCAGCTGCGAAAGATTGACCGCGTGAACCTCAACCAGGGTGAGGATGTCACTCTGGACGATGGCACCAAGATCACTTTCAACGGCGCCAGCGAGTTTGCCAATTACCAGGTCTCTTATGACCCCTTCCAGAAGTGGGTGCTGGTCTCCGCGCTGGTAATGCTCATCTCCTTGGTGGGTTCGCTGGTGATTAAGCGCCGCCGCGTCTATATCCGCCTGCGGCCGAACGCGGCCGGCGGCACCGATGTGGAAATGGGCGGTCTCGCCCGCACCGACCGCGCCGGTTGGTCCGAGGAATTCCACGAGTTGCACCGCGCGCTGCTGGAGCTGCCGGACCCAGATGAGGTCGAAGAAGACGAGCTTTATACCGATGATTAGTACGTCAGCCTAGTCCAACAAAAGTTGGACTAGGCCGTTTCGCTGAGTAAGGTAATCAGCACTATCCCGCACGTGTATTGGCTAGGAGCGTTCATGCAGATCGATCAGAATCTGTCTAATTTCTCGGATATCGCGGTGCAGACCGCCTTTGTGGTGTACTGCGTCGCGCTCTTTATGTCGCTGTTCTACTACGGCCGCATGCAGGGAATTATCGAGGGCCGCCGTGCCGTGAAGTCCCAGGCCGCGAAGGTCTTGGTGGGGGCGGGCGCTGGGGGCGTCGATAAGCAGAGCTATGCGGGCGAGGTGGCCCAGTCCTCTTCCGGTATCACGGAAGGTGAGCTGAAGGAGAAGGAGCGCAAGGCCGATAAGCTCGGCGGTATGACCAGCTCGCTGATGTGGGTAGGCATTGCGCTCCACGCCGCGGCGATTGTGCTGCGTGGCCTGGCTACCGGCCGTTTCCCCTTTGGCAACCTATACGAGTACGTGCTGATGGTGAGCTTCGGTGTGCTGCTGGTGGGCAATATTGCCATGCAGCGTAAGGAGTGGCGCACCGTGTGGCCATGGCTGCTCACCCCGGTATTGGCGCTGATGTTTTATGGCTCCACCAAGCTCTATGCCGAGTCTGCCCCAGTGGTGCCGGCGCTGCAGTCGCACTGGCTGCCCATCCACGTCACCGTGGTGTCCTTGGGCGCGTCCATTGGTATTATTTCCGGCATTGTCTCGCTGCTGACCCTATTCCGTATGGCACAGCCGAAGCATGCCGAGCATGGCTTTTTCGGTGCTGTAGCCCGCCCATTGCCTTCTGCCGCGAAGATTGACCAGCTGGCCTACCGTCTGGCCGTAATCACCCTGCCGACCTTGGGCTTGGGCATTATCCTGGGTGCCATCTGGGCTGAGTCCGCTTGGGGCCGCTTCTGGGGCTGGGACCCGAAGGAAACCGTGTCCTTTGCCACCTGGATCCTGTATGCCGCCTACCTGCACGCGCGTGCAACGCCGGCGTTCCGCAAGGCGGCGCCGTGGATCAATGTCATGGCGATGGCGCTGATGGTCTTCAACCTCTTCTTTATCAACATGGTTGTCTCCGGCCTGCACTCCTATGCGGGGCTGAATTAAATGGCGGAGCATACGAGCCCGCGCCATAAGCCGGGCAAGCCGGCTGGTGATAACGCGGTGATTTTGGGGCTGGGCGCGCAATTTGCGGAACGTCGCCGCGAGCTGGGCATCTTGCAACAGCAGCTTGCCGACGCCGCCGGTATCTCCCGCTCCACCCTCCACACCATCGAGCACGGGGGCGCGGGCGTGCGGTGGGAAAAGATTACCGCCGTGGCCGAGGCCCTCGGCTTGGAGATGCGCTTCGTGCCGAAGGAATCCTAATCCTTCTCGCCGTCGGTGCCGCGATTGCGGCGCTGGCGGCGTTTTTCTTCCTCTGCCTCCTGTGCGCGGCGTTGCTTGAAGCGCTCCTTTTCCAAGTTCCAGAGGAATTCTTCATCATCGTCGGGTCCCTTGATGGCGCGGGGTTGTTCCACCTCGCGCTTTTTCCATGTGGAGGGCCCGAAGGCCTTCCACACCAAGTAGGCGGCGAGGACAAAGAGTAAAAGGAGGATGATTCGGCCCATGCGTGGAATTCTACCTGCACCGCGTACAATCAACCCCCATGACGCATAACCCTGAGCCACCCAAGCCGGACCCAGAACTGCGACGCCGTTCCCGTGTGGCGCTGTGGAAGTATGGGCTCGCCCGCGTAGTGCTTTTTATCGCTTTGACCGTGGTGATCGAGCTTTTGTCCATCGCCATCCGCTTTCCCATCCCGGTGCTCGTCTCGGCGCTGTTGGCGCTCTTCGTGGCGCTGCCGCTATCGATGCTCATCTTTAAAAAGTGGCGCATCGAGGCCACCCAAACGCTGGCCGAGTACTCCGCCCAGCGCAAGGCCCACAAACGCTGGGTACAGGCGGAGCTAGAAGGGCGCGCCGCGCAGGACTAGACGAGGATGAGTGCGGCGGCCTCGATAATCGCCCACAGGAGCATCGCGCGGCCGGTCAGGCCGAGCACGGGGATAAGCTTTGGTCCTTGAGCGCCGCGATTGACGGTGCGAATGGCGCGCAGCGCGAAGGGAAAGTAGACCAAGCCGGCGAGTGCGAGCCAGCTGCTGAAGGCAATGCCAATGGTCAGCAGGAATGGCAGTAGGAGTAGCACCGTAAAGAGCAGGCGCGCCTTCTCGTTGCCGAGGCGTACGGCGAGCGTAATCTTGCCGGTTTCGGCGTCGGAGGGAATATCGCGGATATTATTGACTAGGTTCACCCCGGAGCTCATCGCGCCGATGCCCACGGCCAGCGCGAGGCCCGACCACGACAGGCGGCCGGCCTGGGTGAATTCGGTGCCGAGCACAGCGACGAGCCCGAAGAAGATAAAGACGGCGACCTCGCCGAGCCCGCGATAGCCATACGGGTTCTTGCCACCGGTATAAAACCACGCGCCGGTGATGCATAGCGCGCCGACGAGGATGAGCCACCAGGCGTGCGCCGCAAAAGACAGCGCGATGCCGGCGAGTCCGGCCACGGCGAAGGCGGCGAAGGCCGCGAGTTTCACCTGCTGCGGGCGGGCCAGGCCGCCGCCGGTGAGGCGCTGCGGACCGGTGCGGTCGTCGTCGGTGCCGCGGATGCCATCCGAGTAATCGTTGGCGTAATTGACACCGATGATGAGCGCCCACGCCACCACGAGGGCGAGAAGCGCGCGGCCGAAGTGCGCGCCGTCGGCAGCCGCTGCGGCACCAGTACCAGCGATGACTGGGGCGAAGGCATTAGCCCACGTGTGCGGGCGTGCGCCTTGGAGCCAGTCTTTGGCAGTTGCGGGATAGGCAGAAAGTGACATGTCAGTTATTGTGCCACGCCACCGCGGGCATGCTGTGCACAAGGGACGCACACGGCGGATATATAAAAGCCACGGGTATGGCGGAAGCGCGTCGTACGTACCCAAGAAAGGACGGCTGTGGGCCACACCCGTGACAAAAGTTCAATGCGTTGAACTTTCTTAAAGTTATCATGTGAATCGCTCGCGGGGCAAGGCCTTTACTACGATGAATGTCATGCATTTAAGCGATCTCCCTGAACGTACCCAGGACTACCTCAAAGTCCTGTGGGACCTCTCCGAGCACTCCGGCGGCGCGCCCATCGCGCTCAAGGAGCTGGCGGGGCGATTGAACCAAAAGGTGCCCACGGCGTCGGAAGCCGTAAAGCGTCTCGTTGCCCAAGGGCTGGTGGAACATGAGCGCTACGCTGGCGTTTCGCTGACCCCAGAGGGCCAGGCACTGTCCATGGGCATGGTCCGCCGCCATCGTCTCCTCGAGACCTTCTTGGTCAAAGAGCTGGGGTACACCTGGGACGAGGTTCACGAGGATGCCGATCTCCTCGAGCATGCATGCTCCGATCGCTTCATCGATCGACTCGATCAGCACCTGGGCCATCCTCAGCGCGATCCCCACGGCGATCCCATCCCCGACGCGCAGGGCAGCATCGAGGACCTTGGCACGCTCACGCTTGACGACGTCCCCCTTCACACCCCTGTCACCATCGAGCGGGTATGCGACGGAGACACCGAGCTGTTGCGCTACCTCGACAGCCATGGCGTCGGCCTGGGCGTCGAGGTCGTAGTCGATTCCCGCGTTGCGGGCCTGCTCAACCTGCACGCAGGGGACGAGGAGTTCTCTCTTGCGGAAGTCGCGGCCGCCGACGTGACGGTGCGCGCTAACGAAGTCTAATCAGTTCTTAAAGAGCCCTGCGACACCACGACGGTCCACCTTGCCGGGGCCGGTCAGCGGCATCTCAGCAATGCGGATAATCTCGCGCGGAATCTGCCACCGAGGCAGGTCATCGAGCGCTTCGAGGATGTCGGTGCGCGAGGCCCAGCCGGTGTAAGCTGCGGCGATCATCTGGCCAAGACGTGGATCAGGGATGCCCACCACGCATACACTGTCGACGCCCGGTACCTGCAACAAGAGCTGTTCCAGTTGTTCTGGGTGCAACTTCAACCCGCCCGAGTTGATGATGCTGTCCAGACGTCCAGTGACGGTGAGTTGACCGTGGGCGTCGAGCTCCCCGGCGTCGGAAGTTGCGAACCAGCCACCGACGAAGTCGCGCGATTCCACATTGCGGTAGCCCTGCGCAATGGTCGGCCCGCCCAGGAAAATGCGGTTATCTTCCCCGATGCGCACCTCGGTGCCGGGCAGGGGAGTGCCGTTGTAGACGCAACCGCCCGCAGTCTCCGAGGAGCCATAGGTGGTTACCACGGTGATGTCGAGCTTGCGCGCAGATTCCAATAGCTGGGGATGTGGCGCTGCTCCACCTACCAGGATGGAGTTGAAACGGCGCAGTGCTTGGATGCCGTCCAGCGAATCGAGTGCCTTGTGCAGCTGCATCGGTGTGAGCGCGGTGTACATGCGGTCCTCGGTGTGGGCGAGTTCTTCTGCTGCGCGGGCGAACTCGGTGATGTTAAAGCCTTGGGACAGGTCGAGGCACAGTGGCTCCACACCCGCCACCAACGAACGCACGAGCACCTGGATGCCCGCGATGTGGTGGGCGGGCATGGCCAGTAGCCATTGGCCGGGGCCACCCAGGAAAGAATGGGTGGCATCCGCACTCGCCACCAGGTTAAGCGGGCTTAGCTGCGCACCCTTCGGTGTGCCCGTGGAACCCGAGGTGGACACCACCAAAGCAATGTCCTCAGCAATCGATTCGCCCGCGCGCATGTGGTTGCGCAGCAATTCCGTCCGCGTGCGGTCCGCTGCGGGAAGGGGTAAGAGCGTGGTCTGCCCAGCGATGGCCTTCTCGAGGTCATCCAAAATTCCTGCGGGATTGCGGGGATCGACTGGGAGTGGGGCGAGGATATGAGTCACGAATAATCAGGTTACCCGGGCATATCGCTCGTCCCGGGAGGCGGCGCGCCGGGCGTTTAGAGCAAGGCCCGCAGCCCCATGCTGAGCAAATAGAACACACCCGCCAGCACCGCGATGCAGCCGCCCGCCGACAAACTGAGTGCGGCCGCCAGCCAGAGCCCGCCGCATGCCAGCGCAATGCCCGCGATACCGGCACCGAGCATGAGCTGGGTCGGGCGCTTGATCCACGGCTGCAACGCCGCCGCCGGGGCTACCAGCAGCGCCAGGGACAAGATAGTGCCCACCGCGGGAATCACCACCACCATGGTCACGCTGATAAGCGTGAGGGTAAGCAAGTCATAGCAGCCGGGATTTCCACCTTGTGCGCGGAAGGACGTCTGGTCGAAGTAGAAGGAGACCAACGTCCGGCGAAATGCTACCAGCACGCCAAGGCTGACCACCACCAGGGCGCTGACAAACCAGACATCCTGCGTATTGACAGTGGTCAGCGAGCCCACGAGAAAGCTATCCACGTGGATAGGTAGCGGTTGGAACCAGCGCAGCAACAAGATGCCCAGGGAAAATCCCAGGGTGAGCGTCACGCCGGCGGCAGCGGTCGAAGAAATGCCCTCGACGGTACTCAACCACCGCATAAGCCAGGCCAAAGGTAGGCAGAACAGTGCCGCGCCCACCATCAAACCCGTGGAGAGATCCAAGCTCAGAAGGTTGGCCACCACTACGCCGAGCACCGCGCCGGGGAAGATTCCGTGCGACAGGCTCTCGGCGAAAAAGACGCGCTTGCCCATGACCATCAAGGTTCCAACCAAGCCAGATAAACATCCCACAGCAATGGCCTCAAGGAGGGGCATCCGCAGGATCTCTGGATCAAGATGAGACAGTCCCATTAGCTAAATACCCCCTTCAAGCCCGCTAGCGGCACGGTGACAACCAGCATCAAGCTGACGATTGCCTGCGGCGAAATCTGGTGCGCGGTTTGGGACAGCATGATGGCAAATCCCACCACCACTGCCAGCGTGGACAAGCCCGCAGCCCAGAAGCACATGCTGCGCGGGGATCCTGCGATCAAGCGCGCCGAGAGGCCTGGAATGACAATAAAACCGATAACCAGCAACACACCCACTGCCGAGCTAGCCGCCACCACGATTAGGCCAACCGCGACATTCGCAATGAGCTCATAAGCCGCCACGTTGACGCCCATGGCGCGGGCCGCTGCTGTATCGAAAGCGACGAGAATCTGCATGCGCCAGGTTGTCAGGATGAGCAGTGCCGCAATCACGCAGAGCGTGACGGAGGTTGCCAGCCTGGACTGCGTGACGTCGAGAAGCCGGCCAAACATGAGCGCCTCCAGCTGCCCGGACTTGTCGCCATAGGCCAAACTGATGACCACGCCGATGCCGTACATGAAGGTCAGCACCACGGCCGTTCCGGCTTCTATATCCAGCTTCCGCGCTGACTGGCGCCGCCCAGAACCCAGAGAAGCCAGCACCAGCACCGTCACCGTGGCCACCGCGGCCGCACCCGGCACGATGCCCGGGATGCCGCCCACGATGAGCCCTACCACGATGCCTGGAAAAACCGAGTGCACGAGGGCTTCCACCGTAAATTCCATGCGGCGGAGATTAACGAGGACGCTAATGACAGCCCCCACAATCGATAGGCACAGCAGGAAGAGGAAGGCATTGCGCAGGTACGGGGCGAAGAGAATCTGCTCCATTACAGTCGCGCACCTTGCTCCATATAGGTTTCCACTGCTTCCTCGGTTCCCATGGTGTGGACCTTGCCGTCGAGCACAAACGCCGCCCAGTCGCAGGTGTGCTGCGCCAAGATGGGGTCGTGAGTGGAGACGAGCAGGGCGATTCCTGCTTCCTTGAGATCCGCAATGATCTGAATCAGGATTCGGCGGCTTTCTTGATCAAGCCCGTTGAAGGGTTCGTCGAGAAGCACCAGCTCCGGGGCCGAAACCAACGCGCGCGCGATGAGCACGCGCTGGCGCTGCCCTCCCGAGAGCTGGCCAAACCGCGTCTCAGCGAGGTGCTCCATCCCCACTTGTCGCAGGGCATTGAGTACATGGCCGCGATAGCTACGCATGCTCGTGCACCTATGCCACCAGCTCACTGATGGCAAAAGGCCCATTTCCACGACCTTGTAAGCCGTGACGGGAAAACTCAGGTCGGAGTCTTGGTACTGCGGGACGTAGCCGAGCGAGGCGTCGATGGTGGCCATGCCGCGCAAGGCAGCCAGGCCAGTGATTGCCTTGAGCAGCGTAGACTTGCCCGCGCCGTTGGCCCCCAGGAGCGCCACGGCCTCGCTCGCGCGGATCTCAAGATCAACGTCGGTGAGGATATCCCGGGCGCCATAGCCGCAGGTGGCATTGCGCAGAGTGATTAATGGGGAAGACATATAGAGCTACTTGCGCTTGGCGACGTCGAATGCCTGCAGCGATTCCGGCAACGGTTGCTGTTCGGAGTCCCAGGCGCTGACCAGGGTGTTGATGTTGTGGACGATGGATCCGATGTAGGTCTCGCCCTCACTGCCTGGCACACCTAGCGAGTCGCCGTACAAAGCGTCGTCGGATGTAACCGCCTTGACGCCTGCGGCGCGGGCGATGGCCTCGATGGACTTCGAGCTGTTGGAATTCTCCGCAAAGATGGCCTTGGCACCGGACTCGCGGATCTGCTTTGCCTGCTCGTCGATGTGGCGCGAGGTGGCGTCCTGCTGGTTGTTGAAGTCAGACAGTGCGGAGCCGATGAACTTCACGCCGTATGCGTTTGAGAAGTAGCCGAAGGCGTCGTGGGAAGAGAAGAGCACGCGGTCTTGCTCAGGAACTGCGGACATGGAATCGCTGGCCCACTTGTCGAGGTCCTCCAACTGGTCGGTGTACTTCTTGCCGGCGGCGGTGAAGGCGTCCTTGGCCTGCGGGGAGGCCTGGGACAACGTGTTGACGATGTTGTCGACCTGAATCTTGGCCTGCTTCGGGGAGGTCCACACGTGCGGGTCGTACTTGAATTCTGGGGCCTCGCCGTCCTCCCCCGGGAAAGGCCACGGGCGCGGGCTCACGTGCTCGATGCCCTCGTCGATGGTGTACTTGCCGTTGCCATCGCCCATACCTTCGCTCTTGACGCCCGAGGTCACGGCCATGACGCCGTGGAAGCCGGAGGAGTCCACGGCTTGGTCGAGGAAGTGCTCGAGGTCGACTCCGTTGACGAACATGTAGTCGGCCTGGGAGAGCGCCTGCATCTGCTGTGGGGTCATCTCGTGCTCGTGGGCGCTGGCGTTGGGGGCGAGCAAACAGGTGAGGTCGAGGGTCACTGGGCCCTCGCCGGAGTTGGTCTCCGCACCCTGGGAGTCGACCTTGTGGAGCTTGAGGCCGCCGGCGGCTACCTGGGTGAGGTAGTCGCAGATCTGGGTAGTCGTGGCCACGGCCTTGACGGTGTCGCCGTCCTTCGGCTTTGCAGCGTCGATGGATTCCTTCGAGGCGCTGCAAGCGGCGAGGCTGGAGCCGAGTGCGAGGGCGCAGGTGCCTGCGAGAATGCGCTGTAGGGGCCGGCGTGGGGTGCTGTGATTTGAGCTCATAATGAACTTCCTTTGTATTAGGAGAAGTGAACTCAACAAACACTAGCACCCTTGAACTAGATTGTTCAACGTAATGAACTTAGGTGGTCCTATCTCTTCCTTAAGCTGCCAAAATTTAAAAATGCCTCTCACTTCAATGAGTGAAGTGAGAGGCTAGGAAGCGGTGGCCTTATTTGGCTACTTTTGCCTTTTTGCTGAAGGGGAGCTGATCCAGAGAGCGTATGCCGGGGCCGGCGGCGAGCATCAGGCCCGCGACGGCGACGGTCCATTCGGAGAACTTTTGCCAGCCCTGGGCGATGAGAATTACGCCCAGGGCGACGCGTGCTGCGAGCATGACGAATGAGTTGCAGAGTTTCATGTTCGACACTTTAAGTATTAACTATGGGCATGTCCACAATTGCTTGAGATGTCTCACTCCGGTCCGAGGGCGTCCCACGCCATTTACTCCGCTACATGTATGGATTGCGCGGGGTGTCCTCCTGATCGAAGGGACGCTCCCCGCTGTCCTGCGCATCCTTGATACGCTTGAGCATCCACACTCGCGAGACGATGACGCCCGCCAGTGCAAGTGTGGCCAAGCCGATGGCGAAAATCCACATCGTGCTAACTCCTGGCTAGTAGTAATACGGGAACTGCTCCCACTGCGGGTCGCGCTTTTCGAGGAATGCTTCTTTGCCCTCGACGGCCTCGTCGGTCATGTACGCCAGGCGGGTCGCCTCGCCGGCGAAGACCTGCTGGCCCATGAGGCCGTCATCGGTCAGGTTGAAAGCGAACTTCAGCATGCGCTGGGCTGTTGGGGACTTGCCGTTGATTTCGCGGCCCATCTGGATTGCGGCGTCTTCCAAGTCGGCGTGATCGACAACCTCATTGACCGCGCCCATCTCATACATCCGCTGGGCATCATAGGTGCGACCCAAGAAGAAGATCTCGCGGGCGAATTTCTGGCCCACCATCTTAGCTAGGTAGGCCGAACCATAGCCGGCATCGAAGGAACCCACGTCCGCGTCCGTCTGCTTGAAGCGCGCCTCCTGGCGGGAGGCGACCGTCATATCGCAGACCACGTGCAGCGAGTGACCGCCGCCGGCCGCCCAACCATTGACCACGGCGATAACCACCTTGGGCATGGTGCGGATAAGGCGCTGGACCTCGAGGATATGCAAGCGACCGCCCTCCACCTTTTCGCGGGCGGTGTCCACGGTGGATTCATCCGCGGTGGCGTCATCATGGGCGTGCTCGGTGGCGTAGCGGTAGCCGGAGCGGCCGCGAATGCGCTGGTCGCCGCCGGAACAAAACGCCCAGCCGCCATCCTTTTCGGAAGGGCCATTGCCGGTGAGCAAAATCGTGCCCACATCCGGCGTGCGGCGGGCGTGATCTATTGCGCGGTAGAGCTCGTCTACGGTATGCGGGCGAAACGCATTGCGCACCTCCGGGCGGTCGAAGGCGATGCGCACGATGCCGTTCTTGCGGCCCTCACCGTTGAGCCGGTGATAGGTGATATCCGTGAGGTCCTCAAAGCCTTCTACGGAATGCCACAATTCCGGCCGAAAGGGATTATCGGTGCTGTATTTTTTCTGCTCGCTCATATCGGCCAGCTTAGTGGCAAAAGAAGAATAGTCCCCATTCCCAACCCTCACCCACACGCGCTGCCCAGCAGGCCGGTAATAATCAATACGCGATACTGCGAGGTTTTGCCCCGCACAATACCCGTGTACGCCATACCAGCGCGGTACTCCATGCCATGGGGAGACTCGAACTCCCCGCCCCTTTTAAAAGCGCTAAAGGGGGCCTGTGTCCCAGGATTTTCCCCTCCAGGGTGGGGGCCTGCTCGCTGCAGGCGTGTGGGCTACCATCGCGCGCTCTATGCGGCGCGCGACATGACTATCCGTTTTTCAGTTCGGTATTCCAGTTCAGCTGCTGGATGCGGGTATCCAGCTCGCGGTACTGCTTAGATAGATCGTCGACGCGCTTGCGCATATCCGCCACCGGGATGGTGGAGACAAACTTGATCTCGGTGCGGGAATAACGATCCGAGCGCGTGCCCGCCCGCTGCGCTAGGTCGTGGTAGATGCGGCGCTTGCGCAAGAGGCCGTCGCGCAGCGCGAGGGCTTCCATCAAGTTCATCTTCTCATCGAAGGCGGTGGCGATATTCGTCGCATTGATGGCCTGAACCAGCTCATCGATGCGCCCGGCCACGCCGTCGAGCTCGCGCAGCAGTTCCTGCGGATCCTCCTCCGGGGTATCGCCCTCCTGCACGCGAACCACGGCGAGCAGCCGCTCGTGCAGGCTATTGAGGCGCTCCTGCGCCTGGGCGCGTTCCGCCAATGCCTCAGCTAGCAGCATAATTCCTCCTCTATTGGTATAGGTTCCCAAAATAGCGCAGAGCGGGGGAGGGGTCAATGGTCTGAGAGCGCTACCATGAAAGCCATGCATATCGATGACGTCCTCGACCGCGCCCACGTAGTCTCCCTCCCGCTTGCCGTGCGTTTCCGCGGCATCACCACGAGGGAGGCCCTGCTCATCGATGGCCCAGCCGGTTGGGGCGAGTTCGCACCCTTCCTGGAGTACGGCCCGGCCGAGTCCGCCGCCTGGTTGCGCGCGGGGCTGGAGGCCGCCTACGAGGGCTTCCCGGAGCCGGTGCGCGATTCCATCGAGGTCAACGCCACCATCCCGGCCGTGCCCGCCAGCGAGGTCCCGGCCGTAGTGGAGCGCTACCCTGGCTGCCGCACCTTCAAAATCAAGGTGGCAGAAAAGGGCCACACGCTTGCCGACGACGCCGCTCGCGTACGCGCCGTCCGCGACACCATCACCCAACGCGGCGAAATCCCTATCCTGCGCGTGGATGCCAATGGCGGCTGGACCGTGGAGGAAGCAGTCCAGGCTGCGCAGATGATGATGCCGCTGGACTATATGGAACAGCCATGCGCTACCACTGAGGAGCTCGCCCAAGTGCGCGGCCGCCTCATGCGCGCCGGCCTCTTCGTACGCGTGGCCGCCGATGAGTCCATTCGTAAGGTCGCCGACCCCTATCGCGTCGCCGAGCTGCAGGCCGCAGACGTCGCCGTGGTTAAGCCCGCCCCGCTCGGTGGCGTGCGCCGCGTCCTCGAGGTAGCCCAGCACCTGCGCCAGCGTCACATGGACATCACGGTGGCCTCCGCGCTCGACACCTCCATCGGCATCAATATGGGCCTCGCGGCCGTTGCTGCCCTCCCGCGCATCTACGACGATGAAGACATCGACGTCACCCCGGCCGCCGCTGGACTTGCCACCGGCTCCCTCTTTACAGAAGACGTCACCGCCCCGCGCCCGCTTGTCGATGGCCACCTCCCCGCCGATATCCTCGCCCCCGACCCGGACCGCCTGACTGCCCTCGCTGCCCCCGCCGACCGCCGCGATTGGTGGTTCGACCGCCTTCGCGCCTGCTGGCCTCACCTGTCTGACTAGGCTCTAGAGCAAGCTTTGGTGGAACCGCCACGCCGGAGTCGCCAGCGCCCGCCGCACCTTTGGCGGACTGCTCTTTAGCCCGCGCACGCTGCGTCGATGCGCCACCGTTTCTTGCACCGTCTCCACCACCAGCTTGAGGTGGTAGTCGGTGCATTCATCAGTAAATTTCAACGGCGCCCACCCATGCTGCACCGCATGATTGGTCTTCCACGTCCCGATGAGAAATTCCCGGTGATTATCTTCCGGCGCGTGATAATAAAGCGAGTCCAAATCCACCACCGTAGTTCCCGCTTCGAAGCCCAAATCCCAGGTATACGGCCCTAGACGGAAATTCGGCACCGGCTTGAGCCCCACCCGCCGCATTTCGTGGTAAATCCGCTGCTCCCACTTCGACGCCGTCCCCACCGGCGCCCGCTCCGCCAATTCGCGCACCGCATCCCTTTTCTTGCTGCTCACTCGCTCTAGATCGGCCGAGAATCTCCCCCTTCCGTTGAGCCCGCGATACGCCTGCGCCAGCGCATCCTTCAGCAGCCACTTGCTGCAGTGCTCAAAGCTCAATGCATCTGCTACCGCCTGCGCCGGCAACGCCATCTTTACGCCCCTCACTCGATTCGCCGGCACTGGTCGCGACCTCACCATATGCACCAGATCATCCGCCCGCATCCGGCTATTATTATCCACCCGGATCACCGCCGGCAGGCGTACTTCGCATAAGCCATAGGCCGCGAGAGCCGCTGTCCCTGAAAACACCGCGTCCGGATAAAGCTGTGCCACCGCGTTGAGCTTATCTTTCGCCTCTGCCTCCGCCGGGACGTAACAATTGCGCCTAAGCCGGAGGAGTCTGCCCTCTGCCACCTCCTTTTCAATTCGATATTGAGTCATTCCTTTTTCGAACAGGTCTTTTCGTGTGTACATAGCCTTTTAGACTGCTGCGCTGAGGATTCGGTTCCGCGGAACTGCTGGGATCACGACTTTCGTCCATACAAACCGCTTAAACCGTCGACGAAATCCCTGGTTTAGATGGACGAAAATCGCGATCGGTGCGCGATCAGCGGCGGAAAGCCAAGATAGAGGTCGCTGCCCAGCCCGCCACCTGTGCGTACGCTAGAGGACATGTCTACTATCAAGGTCCGCGATGCCCACCTGCACAACCTGCGCAACGTCGACGTCGATATGCCCCGTGGCAAACTCGTCGCTGTCACTGGGGTGTCCGGCTCTGGCAAGTCTTCGCTTGCTTTCGGCACGATTCACGGCGAAGGCCAGCGTCGCTACCTTGAATCGGTAGCCCCCTTCGCACGCCGCCTCATTAGCTCGGCCGTCGACCCGCAGGTCAGCCAGGTAGAGGGCCTGCCGCCGACGGTCGCGCTGCAGCAATCGAACTCCGGCGGCGGGGCGCGCTCCACGGTCGGCACAGTCTCCGCACTCTCCAATAGCGTGCGCCTGCTCTATTCGCGCGCTGGGGATAACCCGGAGGGCCTATACTCCGATTCCTTCTCGCCCAATACGCCTGAGGGAATGTGCCCGCAGTGCCACGGCACGGGTGTGGTGCATGAGCCGACCGAGGACTCGATGGTCCCGGATCCCACCCTTTCCATCGAGGAAGGCGCCATCCAAGCCTGGCCGGGCGCTTGGGCCGGCAAGAATTTCCACGACATCCTGATGAACCTAGGCTATGACCTGGATTCGCCCTGGCAAGAGCTGCCACAGAAAGACCGCGACTGGATTCTCTTTACCGAGGAGCGCCCAGTAGTCACGGTCAAGCCCCTGCGCGGCAAGGACCAGATTCAGCGCAATTATGAGGGCACGTGGCGTTCGGTGGCCAGCTACCTGAAGAAGACGCTGGCAGAGACCCAATCGGATACCCTGCGCAAGCGCACCCTGTCCTATATGGAATCGCGCGAGTGCGAAACCTGCGGAGGCCGCCGTCTCAACCCAGCCGCGCTGAAGGTGGCTTATGCGGGCATGCCCATTGATGAGCTGGGCGCGCTGCCGCTCGATAGGGTCCACGCGGTGCTCAGCAAGCAGAATCCGGAGGAGAATTCGGCCGAGGACTTATTGCTCAAACAGATTCTTCCTGCCTTGACCTCGGCGCTCGAGCTCGGCCTGGCGCATCTAAGCCTGGATCGGCCAACGCAGAGCCTATCTGGCGGCGAGATGCAGCGTATCCGACTGGCGGCGCAGCTGCGCTCCGGTCTCTTTGGCGTGGCCTATGTGCTCGATGAGCCCTCGGCCGGCCTGCACCCAGATGAGCGCGATGCCGTGATGGACATGTGCCGCCGCTTCATCGCGGCCGGCAATTCTGTGCTCTTGGTAGAGCATGACATGGATTTGGTCGCGCAGGCGGACTGGCTCGTTGACGTCGGCCCGCTGGCCGGCGAGCGCGGCGGTAACGTCGTTTATTCGGGTCCAGTCGCGGACTACGACGCGGACACCCCCACCGCCCGTGCCTTGGCTAATCGCACGCTCGCGCTTGCCGACGACCCCCGTACCCCCTCTTCCCACCTCACCCTTCGCGGCATCAAAGCCCGCAGCATCGACAACCTCGATGTAGATTTTGGTCTCGGCCAATTCACGGCGGTCGCTGGAGTATCCGGTTCCGGTAAGTCCACTCTGGTCAGTACGGTACTTGCCGGCCTGCTGCGCCAATCCGCTACGGCCGTCTCCGATGAAGAAGAGACCGAGGAGAAGGGCTGGTCGGTAGAGAGCACGGAAGGCTTTGACCGAGTCAAGCGCGTCGTGCAGATTACCCAAAAGCCCATCGGCCGCACCCCGCGCTCCACGCTGGCAACCTATACCGGTCTTTTCGATAACGTCCGCAAGCTCTTCGCCTCCACCGACGAGGCCAAGCAGCGCAAGTGGACGGTCTCGCGCTTTTCCTACAACGTGAAGCAAGGCCAGTGCCCCACCTGTGGCGGCGCGGGCAAAATCGAAGTGGAGCTGGTCTTTTTGCCAGGCTCGTATACCACCTGCCCAGAGTGCGGCGGCGCCCGCTTCAACGAGGAAACCCTCGAAGTAACCTGGCAGGGCCGCACCATCGCGGATATCTTGGAGCTCACCGTCGACGAAGCCGCAGAGGTATTCGCCGAAGAGGAAAAGATTTACCGCGCCATCGCCACACTGCAGGCCGTCGGCCTGGGCTACCTCCGCTTGGGTCAAGGTGCACCGGAGCTGTCCGGCGGAGAGGCCCAGCGCATCAAGCTCGCCACGGAACTGCAGCGCTCTCGCAATTCTCGCCGCGGCCACACGGTTTACCTGCTCGATGAGCCCACCACGGGCCTGCACCCAGCCGATATCGACCTGCTCAATACCGAGCTGCATAAGCTGGCGGATGCTGGACATACGGTGATCGTCGTCGAGCATGATCTTTCGGTCATGGCGAATGCGGACCGCATCATTGAGATGGGCCCGGGCGCTGGCGAAGATGGCGGCCGCATCATCGCGGATGCCACCCCGGCGCAGGTTGCCGCAGAGGATACCGCCACGGGCCGCGCCTTGAGTGCACGCCGAGCGCATTAAGCGGCGAGCCTTAGCTACCCGTTAGCTGTGGGAGACCTCTCTGGGATCTCACAGCAAAATGGGGTAGAGGTAGAGGGTATGACTACTAAAGGCCCTCATGGCGATAATAATGAAACCCGCAGCTGGTCCAGCCCGGCGGATGATGCCACGCGCCAGATTGGCCGCGTGCCCGATAATGCCGCAGGCCCCAGCCGCGACCAAGCGCGCCGCGAGCACCCCAAGCAGTACTTCCCAGGCGAGCAGCAGACGCAGAATGAGACTCGTCAATTTGATGCGGCCGCTGGCTATCAGCAGGGCTACGGTCAGCAGCAAAGCTACGGCCAGAACTATCAGCAGCCGGCCGGGCAGGCATATGGCCAGCAATACGCGCAGCAGCCCGAGTACGAACCGGTGCCGTCGAACTATGATCCGGACCAGCCGGAAAAGCGCAAGAAGAAGGGCGGCGGAGGCGGCGCTATGGTCGGCGTCTTTGCGGCTATTGCGGTGCTGGCAGTGCTTGCCGCGGCTGTGCTGTTTTTCCTGTGGCGCAATGCCGCGGACGAGGCAGATAAGCCGGAACCAGAGCCGGTGACGGAGACACTGACCACGCAGGTTCCCACTACCGTGACGCAGACAAATGAGCCGGATACGCAGGATGAAAATTCCAATAAGCTGCCGAAGCTGCCGGATTTCCAAAATGAGCTGCCCTCCGATATTCCGACCGAACTGCCATCAGATCTGCAAGACCAGTTGGATAGGGGCGGCGACGTGGACGTCGAGGGCCTCCTCAATGATCTCTTGGGCGGCGGCGGGCAGCCGGCCGACCAGCAAGGCACTCAGAACTAAGCGCCAGGCACCTGCCCCGGTAAGGGAAATGGCGCGCGGGCAGGTAAAATCAGGCGGCATGAATGAATCGATGCAGTTGGCTGAGAAGGTAGCCACCCAACTGGCGCGCCACCTCACGGATGTCGTCTTGTGCCCTGGTTCGCGCAACGCGCCGCTGTCGTTGGCGCTTTTAGCACGTGATGATATCCGCGTTCACACCCGCCTCGATGAGCGCGGGGGAGCGTTTACCGCCCTGGGCATGGCGCGGGTGCAGCGCCGCCACGTGGGCGTGGTGATGACCTCGGGAACTGCCGTGGCCAATACCCTGCCGGCCGTGGTGGAGGCACATTATTCCCATACGCCGCTGGCCATCATTAGCGCCGACCGGCCAGAGCGTCTGGTAGGCACGGGTGCCTCCCAAACCATCGAACAACAGGGCATCTTCGGCGTATACGCGAAAACCACCCAGGTCACCAGCGCAGATGATCTGGAGGCGATGTCCCAGCGCTTCCGCACAGACCTGCAAGTACACATCAATGTGGCCTTTGATGCCCCGCTTGTCGACGCCGCCTTGCCCGCCCGTACCTCCGGCGACGGCGTGCGCGAGCCAGCACCGGCCTTTGTGGACCACGGCGAAGTAGCCGTGGACTTGAGCAAGAACACACTGGTCATTGCCGGTGATGAAGCCTGGGAGGTAGAAGGCTTAGAAGACGTGCCGACCATCGCAGAGCCAAGCGCGCCGGGCCCGTACCATCCGGTACATCCGGCGGCGGCGCATATCTTCCGCAAGGCGCAGGTCTCCGCGAATGATTATGTGGTCAATACCAAGGTGGAACAGGTCATCGTCGTCGGGCACCCGACGCTGCACCGCAGCGTTTTGGCGCTGATGAATGATCCGGATATTGATCTGGTGGTGCTCTCGCGCACCAAGGACTTCACCAATCAGCGCGGCAACGATGCTCGGTTGGGCACCACTGTCAAGGTCACCGGGGAACCGAGCCGCGAGTGGATGAAGATTTGCGAGGGTGCTACTGACATGGCGGGGCAAGCCGTACGCGAGACTCTTGAGGACGAAGACCTGGGATTTACCGGGCTGCACGTGGCGGCCGCGGTGGGCGATACGCTCTCCGTCAACGACACCCTGGTCCTTGGCGCCTCGAACCCGGTGCGCGATGCTGCATTAGTCGGCCTGCCCTTCGACGGTGTCGATACGTACTCGCCGCGCGGGGCGGCCGGTATTGACGGAACCATTGCCCAGGCCATCGGCATTTCCTTGGCCACGCAATCGCTGGATCCCACCAATTGGCGTGCCCCACGCGTTATGGCGCTGATGGGCGATGTCACCTTCTTGCATGATGCGAATAGCCTACTCATCCCGGAAGACCAACCGCGTCCGGAAAACCTCACCATCGTCGTAGCCAATGACAATGGTGGCGGCATCTTTGAGACCCTCGAGCAGGGGGCCGATGCGCTGCGCGCGTCATTCGAGCCAGCGTTTGGGACGCCGCATGGGGTGGACGTCGGCAAGCTGGCAGAAGCCTATGAGGCAGACTATCGCGAGGTCACTACCCCGCAGGAGCTGCTGGATACGCTGGCGGAACTTAAGGAATACTCCACCGGTATCACCATCGTGGAAGCAAAGACCACCCGTGCCACGCGTCGGGCGCTCACTGAGAAGCTGACCGCAAAGGTGGGCCAGTAAGTGGCTTCGCCGCAGCATAAACCGCACGCAGCCGTGGTGCCGCGCTATACGGCTGCGGTCTATCGTCGTCGCCTGCACCAGCTGACGCTGGCGTTGTATCTGGCCGCACTTGTGGGCGTGGTAGGCATGGTCATCGGACCGGCGCTTAATGATCACGCCATCGCCGCCCATCCCGCGCGTGCTCTGGCTACAGTCAAAGACGTGGGAATGCTGCGCACCACGGTGGATTTCCAAGACAGTGAGGGGATTTACCATATCCCGAAGCACGGGCTGCTATATCCCAGCGGCCTGGGGGAGGGGCAGCAGGTGTGGGTGCAATACGCCCTCGATGACCCTGATTTAGTCAAGGTCGAAGGCCGTAAGTGGACGCTGGCTATCATCCCAGCGGCTTCGGTAGGGGTGGTGGCTACACTTATTGCGGCCGCTTTGTGGAAGCTGATTAGCTTCTTTACCCGCCGTGCGGAGAAATAATTAACCAAGATTTTCCGCTAGCTTCACCATTAACTTAAGAAAATAGGTCATTATGGTGGCATGCGTGTTGCGATCGTGGCTGAATCCTTCCTTCCCAATGTCAATGGTGTGACCAACTCAGTGCTGCGCGTTTTGGAGCATCTGCACGAGACGGGGCAGGAGGCCATTGTCATCGCGCCGGGCGCCCGCGAAGGCCAAGAGGAAATTCCGGACTACCTCGGATTCCCCATCTACCGCGTGCCCACCGTGCGCGTGCCGCTGGTGGATTCGCTTCCGGTGGGAGTTCCTACCACGGCCGTGGATGAAGCGCTGCGTGATTTCAAGCCGGATATCATCCACCTAGCTAGCCCCTTCGTACTCGGCGCGGCAGGTGCCTTCTCCGCCCGTCAGCAACGCGTGCCGGCCGTGGCGCTGTACCAGACTGACGTCGCCGGTTTCGCCACCAAATACCATGCTTCCGCGCTGGCCTATGGCGTCTGGGAGTGGCTGCGCACCATCCACAACTCCTGCCAGATGACCCTGGCACCGTCTTCTCTGACCATCCGAGATCTGGAAAAGCACCACATCAAAAACGTGCGCCATTGGGGACGCGGCGTGAATGCGGAGCTTTTCCACCCATCCAAGCGCTCTGCTGAGCTGCGCCGCAGCTGGGAGCCGAGCGGCACGAAGAATATCGTCGGCTTCGTTGGGCGTTTGGCTGCGGAAAAGGGGGTGCACCGGTTATCGGCGCTCAATGGACGCGAAGATATCCAGCTGGTCATCGTGGGCGATGGGCCGGAGCGGCCGCTATTGGAAGCCCAGCTTCCTGGGGCCGTGTTTACTGGCGCTCTGTCTGGCGAAGAACTTGCCGCGGCCTATGCCTCTTTGGATGTTTTTGTCCACGCCGGTGAGTTTGAGACCTTCTGCCAGTCCATTCAGGAGGCGCAGGCCTCCGGCGTGCCTACCATTGGGCCGCGTGCCGGTGGTCCGGTAGACCTCATTGAGGAGGGCTATAACGGGCTTTTGTTGGACGTGAAGACCTTTGTGGAAGACCTCCCCAATGCGGTGGATGCGCTGCTCAACCCAGAGATCCATCAGGAGATGCGCGATAATGCCCGCGAGTCCATTTCTTCCAAGACGTGGAAGGCGCTGTGCGAGCAGCTCGTGGGCTATTACGAAGAGGTGCTGGAGGATACCCGCCGAGTGCCCCTGACCATTTTGGGGCAGCGCCCGGAGCTGCCGCGGTGGGCGGCTCGTGCCCTCGGCGCCCGCGTGGCCTAAACTGATCATTTGTGTCTAAGGCAGATCTGGATAAAAAGCCCTTCGATGTGGCGCGCATGTTTGACGCCGTGGGCGAGAAGTACGACCTCACTAATACCGTCTTGTCCTTCGGGCAGGACGCGCACTGGCGCAAGCGCACCCGCGAGCGACTAAACCTACAGCCGGGGGAGAAGGTCCTCGATCTTGCGGCCGGCACCGCCGTATCCACCGTGGAATTGTCCAAGTCCGGTGCGTGGTGCGTGGCGTGCGATTTCTCCCGCGGGATGTTGGCCGCTGGCCGTGAGCGTGACGTACCCAAGGTGGCCGGCGATGGCATGAAGCTGCCGTTTGCGGATAATACTTTTGATGCGGTGACCATCTCTTATGGACTGCGCAATATCCACGACTTTGAGCTCGGGCTGCGTGAAATGGCGCGCGTGACCAAGCCGGGCGGGCGTCTAGCGGTGGCGGAATTTTCCACCCCGGTGGTGCCGATTTTTGGCACCGTGTACAAGGAATACTTAATGCGCCTGTTGCCGCCGGTGGCGCGCGTGGTTTCTTCTAATCCGGATGCCTATATCTACCTCGCGGAGTCCATTCGTGCATGGCCGGGGCAAGAGGAGCTCGCGGCGGCTATCAATCGCAATGGCTGGGCCGAGGCTGGTTGGCAGAACCTTACCTTTGGCATCGTGGCGCTGCACTCGGCGGTCAAGCCCGCCTAGGTGCGGGCCTGGGCCCGCGCCTAGAGACATGAGGGGGACGGGGACTAAGCCGCGGTGGAATCCCACAGGGGAGTATCGCGGCGGAGAGACGATACGGTGCGGCCAGCAGCGCGCCAGGTGCGCGCGATGAGGTCGCGGTCGTCGTCAGTGATGAGATTGCCCATAAGGCGTGCGGCGGCCGGCATGAGCATGCGGCCGATGGGCCCGCGCAGGGCCAGCGGACCGGCAATCGGGAGGAACTGCGGGTAGGTCAAAAGGCGCGCGGCCGTGCGGGCGAGGAGGAAGGATTCGCCGTAGTGTTCGCGCAGGACGGCTGGCCAGGCGAGGGTGAAATCCTTTGGGCCGAGTAGATCCACGGCAAGCGCGGCAGTCTCCAAGCCATAATCGATGCCTTCGCCGTTGAGGGGGTTGATGCAGGCGGCGGCATCGCCGATGAGCATCCAATTGGCACCGGCCACGTTGGATACCGCGCCGCCCATGGGCAGTAGAGCAGAGGTGACGTGTTCAATCTCTCCTAGTCCCCACTCGGGGCGCTGCTGGGCGGCGTAGAACTCGAGCAGCTTCTTGGTGTTGATCTTGGCGGGGCGCTGCGCGGTCGAGAGCGCGCCAAGGCCGATGTTGACCTGGCCGAGCTCAAGGCCGAGCGGGAAGATCCACCCGTAGCCCGGCTGCACCTCGCCGTCTTCGTCTTTAAGCTCCACGTGGGAGTGCATCCAGGGCTCATCGGCATGCGTGGAAGAAGCATAGGAGCGTGCGGCGATTCCATAGACTTCCTCGCGGTGCCAGGTGCGGCCAAGTTTCTTGCCAAAGGTAGAGCGCACGCCATCGGCCACAATGACCCACGTGGCGTGTACGGTGGCTTCGCCCACGCGGAAAGACGTCACGCGGTTTCCTTCGAGCATGGGATCGGTAGCGGGGGTGCCGGTGATAAGGGTGGCGCCGGCGTCTACGGCGGCGTCGACAAGCAGGGCATCAAAGCGATAGCGTGGCAGGGCCGTACCCACCTGGGAAGGGTAGGTCTTCGGCCACGGCGCGGTAATATCGCCGCCGTATCCGTGCAGCTTCAGGCCGCGATTGCGGTAGGAGGCGTTGACCTTAAGGCCCAGCTCGTCGAGCTGATGCATCGCGCGTGGGGTGAGCCCGTCACCGCAGGTTTTCTCGCGGGGAAACGTCGCGGAATCAATAAGGAGGGTGTCAAAGCCCGCGCGTGCGGCGTGAATCGCGGCGGCTGCTCCGGCAGGCCCAGCGCCAATGATGGCGACCTCGACATAGGTTTGGGAATCGATCTGCTCCGACATGAGGACTATCATTGCATGAGTTCGCCCCCTCGAGTGTGTTTAGGGGCGCGGATTGGACTACGGTAGGTAATCGATTATCTCTGGCTTTTAGTTGCAAGGAACACTATTTAATGACTCACGGTCAATCGCATGCCACGCACGTGGATCTTGGTGATCCGCAGCTCAACGAGCGCATTGGTGCGGGCATGGAAGCAGTAGAAGACAAGCTGCGCAGTGAAATCGACCGCGGCCAGGACTTCTTAAAGGATAAGGTCAGCCACCTGTCCAAGGCCGGTGGCAAGCGCTTTCGCCCTATGATGGCGCTATTGGCCTCCGAGTATGGTTCGCGTCCGGGCTGCGAAGAGGTTGTTAAGGCCGCCACCGTCGTGGAGATGGTGCACGTGGCCACTCTTTATCATGACGATGTCATGGATGAGGCAGACCGCCGTAGGGGCGTGGAATCCGCGAATTCGCGGTGGAATAATTCCGTGGCCATCCTCGCCGGCGATGCGCTCTTGGCGCATGCCTCCCGCCTGATGAGCGAGCTGGATACCCACACCGTAGGCCACTTTGCCGATACCTTTGAAGAGCTGGTTACCGGCCAGATGCGCGAGACCATCGGCGCGGGCGAGGCTAATGCCGTGGAGCACTATACGGCGGTTATCCGCGAAAAGACCGCCGTGCTCATTGCCTCTGCGGGCTACTTGGGCGCCTATCACTCCGGTGCCTCGGCCGAGCATGCCGCAGCCCTGCACCGCATTGGTGGTGCCATCGGCATGATCTTCCAGATTGTGGACGATGTCATCGACATCTTCTCCGACCTTAAGGAATCCGGCAAGACCCCGGGCACGGACCTGCGTGAGGGCGTATTTACCTTGCCGGTTCTCTATGCCTTGGAAGAAGAGGGTGAGGTGGGCGATAAGCTGCGTGAGCTGCTCACTGGGCCGCTGCATTCCGACGCCGAGGTGGAGCGTGCCATTGAGCTCCTGCACCAATCTGGCGGCCGACAGAAGGCGCTGGAGGACATCACTGCCTACTTGCGCGTGGTAGAGGAGCAGCTCGCCGTGCTGCCGGAGAATTCGGCCAGCCAGGCCCTGCGCCAATTGGCGGATTACACTGTGCGCCGCGTGGGCTAGCTGCTTGGCGACGCCCTCCTCTATCGTCTTTTCCCCTTATGTGCTGGCGATTTGTAGGTAGGTGGGTGGTTCGTAGTAAAGTACTTACTCGCACCACACAGTGCATGCCAGGTTGCCCGAGCGGCCAAAGGGAGCGGACTGTAAATCCGCCGGCATTGCCTTCAGAAGTTCGAATCTTCTACCTGGCACAGAATGAACCCCGCAAGCAGATGCTTGCGGGGTTTCGTCGTACCTGCAGTCGTGAGACGGGTGCTACCGGCAGGGCTCCTGTCTGCGGGACCTTTGAGCCCTGTGGAACACCGCATAGGCACCGATGAGGGATACAGCTAGGAATATCCCAGCGGCCGTGAAGTAGAAAAATCCATTTCCTAACCTACGAGAAATATCCGGCAATGAGGTGGAATCCGATCCCGCCAGGGCCTTGGCAACGTATACCGCATTCAAACCGCCAATGAAATAGCCGAGGCAGAGCAATGATGAAATACCAACTGCAATCTTTAGCAGAACTGTTAAGGATGAATGGCGGGGTTCTGTAATCTTTAACTCCTCTCATTTTGGCCTTCAGGACCAGCAAACTACACCTTCCTAAGGTGCTGTGTACAAACAGGCGTGCTCGGTAGCCACACCATCAGTCACAGAAAGTCACTGTAGAGATGAAGGTATGAGGTTTAGCGATAGGATATGGGATATGAAGAAGATCCGAACGATGCTGGACGGGGTAAACGAGATTCACCTATTTCAAAGCCAGCGAGTAGCGCAGGCAGCGCAGCAAGCGCATCTGCGCAATCGGACTCGCAGTTATCGGACGCACCAGAAAATAAACGCAGCGATTTCCCACCAGTTGGAGGAGCGCTCCCTGGCGTAAATAGACTTTCTAACCTTGACGACCAAATTGCTGTGTGGGCGCATCAGGGGCCAACTCCGCATCCACAGATAATCAAACAGCACAATGGCATTCAGCCGGGCGCAGGCGATCGGATTATGGAGGACGCTCATGCAGATATTGTCCTCGATAGGAAAGTTACAGCAGAATCTTTCGAGTACGCGATATTTGAATCAAAAGTACGGCTCTTTACGGCCGTAGGTGTCATTTTCGGCGCGCTCATCCTTATACCGGCGATACTCGTTCTTTTTGACCCACCGGAATCGATAGTTGGTACTGCGGCGGTGGGCCTGGCGGCAGCAAGCCCACTAGTCCGCACCCTCATTGGCCCTAAGCAATCTCAGAAGGACCAGTTAGAGAGCGTGGAGCGGGGAGGGGTTTAAATCTCGAAGTAGGCGCGCAGATCGGCCGCAATAGCATCGAGGCGGTCGGCGTCGGGGGACTCGAGGTAGCACTTGAGCTTCGGTTCCGTGCCGGAGGGGCGAACGATGACGCGGTCATCGTTGTCCGTGAAGAACTTGGATCCTTGGGCGAATTTCTCTACCTTCGCCACGGGCGAGCCAGCCAGTTCGGTGGGCGGGGTAGATGCGACCTTATCCATCGCTTGAGCGATGATGCTGAGGTCATCCACACGGAAGGTCAGCGGTTGGGTATACAGGGCCCCAACGGCGGCATAGATGCCCTCCAAGCGCTCCAGCAGGGTGGTTCCTGCGGCCTTGCATTCGGCTGCGAGGCTGGCGAGCACTACGGAGGTAGCGATGCCGTCCTTGTCACGGACAGCGGTGGGATCGGGGCAGAATCCAATGGCTTCCTCGTAGCCAAAGGCGAGATCCGGGGTTCGTGCGATCCACTTGAAGCCGGTCAGCGTCTCCTCGTGGCCGAGGCCGTAGTGCGCGGCGATGCGCCCGAGCAGGCGGGAGGAGACGAGGGAATTGGCAAAATTGCCGGTCGCCCCGCGGCGGGCCAGATAGTCGCCCAAAAGGGCACCGGTTTCATCGCCGGTGAGCTGGCGCCAGGAGCCAGAAGCAGTAGGTACGGCGGCGGCGCAGCGGTCGGCGTCGGGGTCATAAGCGATAAGGATATCGGCGCCGATCTCCTCAGCGTGGCGGATACCCAGATCAAGGGCGCTGGGCTCTTCCGGGTTGGGGAAGGAGACGGTGGGGAAATCCGGATCCGGTTGGGCCTGCTCAGGAACTAGCGAGACGCGGAAGCCACAGCGGGTGAGAAGTTCTTTGCCCAAGGCAGCACCAACGCCGTGCATGGCCGTGAGCGCGATGGTGACATCGGAGCTTTCGCCTACGAGTTGTGCCGCGCGGTCGAGGTAGTCGGCGCGGGTATCGACGTTCTCGACATTCGCCGCAGAAAGCGGGATTTCATCGGCATGAGGTGCCGCGGCGATGGCTTCCGCGATTTCGGCATCGGCGGGTGAGATAAGCTGCACGCCTTCCGCAGGGCCGGTGGCGATGCGGCCGCCCAAGTACACCTTGTAGCCATTATCGGCCGGCGGATTATGTGAGGCGGTAACCATGATGCCAGCATCCGCCTTGAGCTTGCGTACCGTGAAAGCGGTCAGCGGGGTGGGGTTTTGTGCGGGCAGAACCAGGGCCCGGCCGCCGGCCGCGGAGATGACCTGAGCCGCATCGCGCTGGAATTGCGCGGAGCCGTGGCGGGCATCGCACCCAATGGCCACAACTGGGGTATCGACCTGCTGCTTGAGCCATGTGATGAGCCCGTAGGTGGTGCGGATGACCACGGCGCGGTTCATGCGGGACTCACCCGGGCCCACGGCGGCGCGCAGGCCCGCGGTGCCAAAGGCCAGGGGGCCGGCGAAGGCGGAGGCGAGCTCAGCGGTATTGCCCTCCTCAATCCAGGTGTTTACCCGGCGGGCTGTATCCGGATCAGGGTCGTGCTCGGCCCACGTACGGGCGTAGTCATAATCTACGGCGGCGGCTTTCGACATGGCTTAGAGTTCCTCGAGGATCTTGGCGGAGGAGGACAGACCCAAGCGGGTCGCGCCAGCTTCAATCATGGCTAGGGCATCCTTCGCGGTACGGATGCCGCCAGAGGCCTTCACGCCTAACCTATCGCCTACGGTCTCGCGCATGAGCTTTACGGCATGCACGGAGGCCCCGCCGGCCGGGTGGAAGCCAGTGGAGGTTTTAACAAAGTCCGCCTGGGCGGCTGCGGCGGCCTTGCAGGCGAGGACAATGGCGTCGTCGGAAAGCGCGGCGGATTCAATGATGACCTTGAGAACCTTGCCCGGGATGGCATCGCGCACGGCCTGGATTTCGGCCTGCAGATCCTCGGCGCGGCCCTCAATGGCTAGCGGGATATTGATGACCATGTCCACCTCTTCGGCGCCATCGGCAACCGCGCGGGCTGCCTCAGCGGCCTTGATCTCCGGCTTTACGGCACCGGAGGGAAAGCCGACGACGGTGGCAATGTGCAGGGAGTCAGGAACCTCGATGGGCAAGGCGGAGGGGGAAACGCATACGGAGTAGGTGCCCAGCTCGGCTGCCTCATTTACCAGGACGCGGAATTGTTCCGGGGTGGCCTCCGGCTTGAGCAGGGTGTGATCGATGATGGATGCAACGTCGGTGCGGGAAGTCATAATTTTCTCCTTAACGGGCTGGGCGGGATTCGGAACGGGCCATCTTGAGGTCAGAAACTACGTATAGGGCGATGCCAATAGCAGCCACGGCGGCCAGGATCCACAGCACGGTGTTATAGCTGGCGAGGTCCTGCAGCTTGGCGGTATAGGCAATGCCCAGCGGGATGGCGATATTGATGGTCAGGTTATAAAAACCAATGGCGATGCCGGACTTGACGGCGCTGATATTGCGCAGCGCGGTATTAACCAGCGGCGCGTACATCAGTGAAAAGCCGGAGGCGAAGGCCACGATGGCTGCGATGAGAATAGCGACGTGGAGTTGCACAAAAAGCGCGGCCATCACCAGTGCGCCGGCAACTAAGGCGAAGGCGGTGTAGATGGTGGCGCGGGAGGATAAAACGGTGCCGATCTTTCCGGAGAAGATGCCGATGAGGATGGCGCAGACATAGCCCGGGATCATCAACAGGGAGGCTTTATCGATATTCATGCCGTGCAGGTCATGCGCCGCAAAAGGCAGCAAGAAGATGAAGCCCATCTGGGTGGAATAGACGAAGAAGACCATGAGGATGGTCCACACGTAGCGGCCGTTGGTGAAAAACTCCGGGGTGACCACGGGATACTTGGCGTGGCCGATGTGGTAAACAAAGCCCACCACGCCGAGGACAGCCACGATGAGATATACCCAGTCGAACTCCTGCATGAATAAGGTCAGGCCAGTGGCAAAGACGGCGATGAAAAATAGGCCGAGCACATCGAGGTGTCCCTCCACGGCCTCATCTTCTGGCACCAGCTTGATGATTGGTGGGATGGTCAGAATGAGGATGAGCGGGATTAGGAACATCGCCGTCCATGAGACATAGGTGGAAATAAAGCCAGAGGTCAACGCGCCGATGAGCAGGCCGGCTTGGAAAGCGGCGGTGGAAAAGCCCAGGTAGGTCTTTTGATCGGCCTCGCTCAAGTGCTTGGTCACGTAAATGACATAAAGCGTCTCCGCGGCGGCGAGGCCGGCGGTTTGAATGAGACGACCGGCCAGCACCATGGGCCAGAAGCTAGAAAAGGCGAAGGCTAAAATCGATCCCACGGCAATGAGGACAACGCCGGTGAGCATGAGCTTGCGGATGGAAATGGAATCCGCCAGCGCGGCATAGACCACGGCGCCGATGCCGATGATGACGCCGGCGAGGGAAGCCTGGAGGGAGGCGGTCTTAACGGAAAGGTCGAGCGCCTGGGCAATCGGCATGGTCATCGTCTTAAAGCCGTTATCAATAACCAGAGAAAAGACAAAGACGAAGAGCAGGATGGGGACGGCAACTTTGGGGTTTAGCGCGGGACCTGGCCGCTTGTCCTGCGGGGAAGCAGAGGTAGTAGAAGAAGTCACGGGGAAGGCGTCCTTTTAGTCGAGCGCGTTAAGCGGCAGCGCGAGTTCAATCATGGTGCGGAAAGCGGTTTGGCGTTCTTCGGCGGAAAGCTTGGTACCGTGCACGAGGTTGTCGGATACGGTGAAAAGCCCCAGCGCGTCGACGCAGGCTTCGGCCGCGGTGGCATAAAGGGCTGCGGATTCCATCTCGACGCCGAGCACGCCCATGTGCGCCCAGCGTTCGTTGACGGATTGGTCAAAGTTATAAAAGATGTCCGAGCTCAAGATATTGCCCACGTGAATGTGCGCCTGCTGCTTCTCGGCTTCATCGACCAAGGCCTTGAGGAGCTTCCACGAGGCGGTGGGAGCGTAGCTGCCCGGGAGGTTGTACTGGCTCAAGAAATTGGAATCGGTGGAGGCGGAGGAGGCGACGATGACATCGTGTAGCTCGATGTCTTCTTGCATAGCGCCGATGGAACCGACGCGGATGAGCTTCTTTACGCCGTAGTTGTGGATGAGCTCCCAGGAGTAGATGCCGATGGAGGGAATACCCATGCCGGTGCCCATGACCGAAACGGGGTTGCCTTTATAGGTGCCGGTAAACCCCAGCATATTGCGCACGCCGTTGAACTGGACGGTGTCTTCCAGGAAGTTTTCGGCGATGAACTTTGCGCGCAGTGGGTCGCCGGGCAGCAAGATGGTTTCTGCAATGGGCGCGCCCTGCGGGTTGATGTGTGGGGTGGCAATATCGGTAGCGGACATAGCTTCGCTCCTCGGTGTGGGGGGATTTTACACACTTAGCTTAACCCCGCAGGAACCCATGTCAATGACGCAATTTACAATTGTTCAACATTTGTGGGAGGCCTCACTAGCCCAGGCCACGAGCTTGCGCGCGGTGGCCTGATCTGTGACCAGATGGGTAGCCAATCCCTTGCGCAGCGCCACCCATATGGCCCGCGCCTTAGATGCGCCGCCAGCTACCAGCACCCGGGTGGGGCGCGTGGCCAAGTCTGCGAGGCTGATGCCCACGGTGCGGGCGTCTACCGCCGGGCAGGCTACTTCCCCGCAGACGTCGAAGAAGCGCGAGCACACATCACCCACAGCATTGTCTGCAATCTGCTGTTTCTCGGCCGCGGTCAGATAGCCCAGGTTGAAAGCTAAAGATTCCTGCTCGGCCGAGCCCACCGTAAAGACCGCCACGCTTACCGACGCCCCCTTATGCAAAATCTGCCCAATATGCCTATCGCGCTCCACCCACTGCTTGGCCTCCGCGGAATCGAAGATGCCCGGCAGCGGTAGAAGGTGGGCCTCGGCATTGAAGGCATGGGAAAAGGCCTGCAGGGTGTAGAAGTCTTTAGTGGATCGCTCCGTGTGCGAGTGGCCGCCTTTTAGCTGCACAATCTCTACGCCTTCCCGTGGCTGTCGCCGCAGGTGAGAGGCGACGGCGGACATCGTCTCGCCCCACGAGAGGCCGACGCTGGTGCCATCCTTAATGAGTTCTTCTAGGAGGGCGGCGCCGGCGCTGCCCAGGTCTGCTAGGGGAGAACCGCCGGGTGGGGTGGTGGTTACGCGGACGTCGGCAAGCGCAAAACGTTGGCGTAGTTGGCCCACTAGTTCATCGGATTGCTCGCGCGGATCGGTGATGCTGATGGTGACAAAGCCGCGCGCGGAGGCGTGGCTGAGCAATTTGGATACCGTGGGCCGGGAAACCCCAAGATGATGGGCAACCTCGGCCTGAGAGAAGCCGGAGTTGTAGTACAACTTTGCGGCGTCAATGGATTGGGCATCCTTCTGATCCAACATGCCTTTCATTCAAGCACATTCAAATGCGCAATAAGGTGTCATAAAAGCTTCCCATTTTTGTGCTCTGACGTGGCGATTTGTGTAAAACGTTGCAAGCGGGTTAGATTATTGGAGTCCGCAACGGAGAGCACAACGAAATAGCGATGTGTTCAACGCTAGGATGTGCCCCCTTAGCTCAGTCGGCAGAGCGTTTCCATGGTAAGGAAAAGGTCGACAGTTCGATTCTGTCAGGGGGCTCCATTCATGTTCGGAGGAAGAAATTCTCCCAAGGTGAATATGGCGGTGTAGCTCAGTGGTAGAGCAAGCGACTCATAATCGCTGTGTCGCGAGTTCAATTCTCGCCATCGCTACCGGGAAAGAAAGGCGCCCGCAGGGCGCTTTTTTATTACCGCGCTGAAGGCTTTGCAGACCCGCCTGGTTTCAGATTGGAACTATGGCTCTGGTAAGGTCTTCAACGCTTGATGCTGAGGCATTAAGAGATAAAAGAATAGGGGCGTGGCGCAATTGGTAGCGCAACGGTCTCCAAAACCGTAGGTTGCAGGTTCGAGTCCTGTCGCCCCTGCACAGTAAACCCCGTCACTTGATTTCAGGTGGCGGGGTTTGTTCATGCCATATTTTCCCGGTCGAGCCTTGCTCGCCGCTGTGCTCGCCCAATGTATCCAAGGCCACGTCTTATATGTGCGGTGGTCAGCTTTTCATGCAGTGCAAGCTTTGCTAGGGTTGACAAAGTTATGGAGGTGCGCGTTAAGCGCCCTATTAGATTTAGTTCCCAAGGAGGGTTAGCTGTGAGCGATGAGCAGCAGCCGAAGAATTCGGGTGCACCGCGCCCGACCGGTAAGCGTCAGCTCTCTGGTGCGGCTACCACGTCCTCCGCGGACTACGCCGATAAGCACGTCGTCCGCGTAGAGGATAAGAATCACGATGACACCCCAGGTGGTGGCGTAGCCGCTTTCCCTGGCGAGGTGGCAACTGAGATGAAGAAAGTGGTGTGGCCGACCGCTAAGGAGATGCTGCAGTACACCCTCATTACCTTTGCGTTCCTCATCGTCATGACCGTTTTGGTGTGGGGCGTGGACGCTCTGGCTGGTCTCGGAGTTGAGCAGGTTCTCTCTGATTAGTAAGATAGCCGCATAATCTTTTATCCCGCTGTTTCCGCTGAAGGAACGGCGGGATACTTTTTGCCCATACGCGGGCGGGTAGGCTAGTCCTACGCAACGCGCCGAGGAATTTTTGGAGTAAGAATCATGAGCGACGAGAATAACGTCGAAACCGTAGGCACCTCCCTAGAGGAGGCTATGCAGGCCAACGTGCAGGAGCAGGCGGCAGAGCACGCTAGCTCCGTTGAAGAAGCACAGCAGGAGGACGCTACCCCAAGCGCGCCCGCAGCAGAAGAAGCAGCAGAGTCCATCGACGCTGCAGGTGAGTCTGCGGAGGCAGCCGAGGCACCGGAAACGGCAGCGGCCGACGCCGAGGGGGCGAACGCCGAGGGCGCGGCAGAGGCCGCAGCTCCAGAGGCTGGCGAGGATGAGTCCGAAGACGCCGCCTACCGCAAGCGCCTGCGTGCGTTTACCCGCGAGCTGAAGAAGCAGCCGGGCCAGTGGTACATCATTCAGTGCTATTCCGGCTACGAAAACAAGGTAAAGACCAACCTGGACATGCGTGCCCAGACCCTCGAGGTCGAGGACTCTATCTTTGAGGTTGTCGTTCCTATTGAGCAGGTGCTCGAGAACAAGGACGGCAAGAAGAAGATTGTGAAGCGCAAGCTGCTGCCGGGCTACGTCCTCGTCCGCGCCGAACTCAATGACGCCGCTTGGTCCGTCATCCGTGAAACCCCTGGTGTGACCTCCTTCGTGGGCAACGAGGGCAACGCCACCCCGGTTAAAACCCGTGATGTGGCTAAATTCCTGATGCCGAACGAAGCACCGTCCACCAAGGGCGATGCCGCCCCGAATGAGGCTGAGGGCGAGCAGGTCGTGGCCATGCCAGAAAAGGAAGTGGCAAAGAAGTACGCCCACGACTTCGAGGTGGGCGAGGCAGTGACCATCCTGTCCGGCCCGCTGGCCGCAGTCTCCGCCACTATTTCCGAGATCGACCCAGAGACCGGCAAGATGCAGGGGCTGGTATCCATCTTTGGCCGCGAGACCCCAGTGGAGTTGTCGCCGACCGAGATCGAGCGCATCTCCTAAAAGTGATTTTGTGCAGGGCGCACGGTGTTCTAAACTGGAACGCCGTGCGCCTTTGGCGTGCGTATAAGAAAAACGTTTCATCCTCCGGTGGCCCACTGAAGGTGAGCATCCGGACGGGATCCCGTTATTCATCGTGGCGGCTATCCCGGTAACACAGGAAAGAGGTAATTCGATGGCTCCTAAGAAGAAGGTATCTGGCTTCATCAAGCTGCAGATCGAGGCAGGCGCTGCTAACCCGGCACCGCCAGTTGGCCCGGCACTGGGTGCCCACGGCGTCAACATCATGGAATTCTGCAAGGCTTATAACGCCGCTACCGAGAACCAGCGTGGCAACGTGGTTCCGGTTGAGATCACCGTCTACGAGGACCGTTCCTTCGACTTCAAGCTGAAGACCCCGCCGGCAGCCAAGCTGCTGCTGAAGGCCGCTGGCATCAAGAAGGGCTCCGGCGTTCCACACACCGACAAGGTCGGCTCTGTGTCTTGGGACCAGTGCAAGGAAATCGCAGAGACCAAGTTTGCGGACCTGAACGCACGTGACATCGAGAACGGCGCTCGCATCATCGCCGGTACCGCACGCTCCATGGGCATCACCGTTGATGGCGCACCGGAGAAGTAAAAACTTTATGTGGTAGGGCCAGCTACGGCCCGCCGAACACCACACCAATCCAGAAAAGGAATTGTTAAATGAGCACCAAGTCTAAGGCTTATAAGGCCGCTGCGGAACTGGTAGATAAGTCCCGCCTGTACCGCCCGATCGAGGCCACCAAGCTGGCTAAGGAGACCTCCTCCAAGAACTTCGACGCCACCGTTGATGTTGTCTTCCGTTTGGGTGTTGACCCGCGCAAGGCTGACCAGCTGGTTCGCGGCACCGTTTCCCTGCCTAATGGCACCGGTAAGGACGTTCGCGTTGCTGTCTTCGCAGAAGGCGAGAAGGCTACCGCCGCTCAGGAAGCTGGCGCTGACATCGTCGGCACCGCTGAACTGATCGAGCAGATCAACGAGGGCAACATCGACTTCGACGTTGCTATCGCTACCCCGGATCAGATGGCCAAGGTTGGCCGCGTTGCCCGCGTCTTGGGCCCACGTGGTCTGATGCCGAACCCGAAGACCGGCACCGTTACCGCAGACGTTGCTAAGGCAATCTCTGAGGTTAAGGGCGGCAAGATCTCCTTCCGCGTTGATAAGGCTGCTAACCTGCACGCCATCATCGGTAAGGCTTCCTTCGATGCTGAGAAGCTGGCTGAGAACTACGGCGCCCTCATGGATGAGATCCAGCGCCTGAAGCCTTCTTCCGCTAAGGGCATCTACATCAAGCGCGCTACCATCTCCACCACCTCCGGCCCGGGCATCCCGGTTGACGGTTCCGTGGTCAAGGATTACACCGCTTAAGCAGTTCTGACGCACTGCGTTTAAGGCTAAAGGGCTTAGAGGCAATTCCTCGAAGCCCTTTTTCTATATCTCGAGCCACTAGTAGTTATGTGGCGTCAATATCGTCTGGCACCCATTCGCCGCCGTCGTAGTAGACGTTTCGAGCCAAGGGGATCTGGTGCGAAGCAGACTCGAGGATGTGCATAAAATATCCGGCCGTGTTGGGAATGGCGAGGGTATCTCCTACGGCAACGCCCGCTGGAAAGTCCAGTTCGCGGCGCAGAATCACCTCGTCTTCAATGCAGTAGGCACCGACTACAAAGCCGGTACGTCGCTCGCGGGAGACCTCCTTTGCTGAACCGGCTGTAGGCACGAGGAGGGGGTCTAGCAGGATGTCATCCGCGGCGGTCCGGCACTGCGTGCGATTCATCGCCACACCGATAAGGGGCAGGCCATCAGAACGTTCTTTGAGAAAGCTCACCTCGGCGAGGATGACACCGCAGCCGTCGAGGAGGCTGCGGCCCGGTTCTAGATGGAGGGCGATGTCCCGCTCTCGCAGGGCACCACCGGCGTTGCCGTAGCCGGGGACCTCACCGGAGAGAAGTTGGTTCAGCCACTGACCGCGCGTCGGTTCCTGCCAGAAGGGATAAGTATTGGAGAGCGGATCCGATTTCCAGGTAAAGCGGTCACCGGTACCAGCGCGTTGCGTGGAGATACGCGCTGTGTAGTTTTCCCACTGCTCGCGGGATTCTAAATAGCTCATGGGCACGCCGCCGCCGATATCGATGAAATTAGCGGGTTGGTTCTTTGCGCGTAGGTGCTCGACTAGAGCAATGGCCTCTGCAAGGGCGGTGCGGCGGTCGGCCTCGCTATAGCCATGCAGATGGACGTGGACGCCCACGGCACGAAGCTCCGCGGGCCACTCCGCTTTCTGCCATGCAGGTAGCCTTTCCCCGAAGCGGGTCGGTGGTAAGGCGTCTGGATCTGGAGCAAGGCGCGGCGCCACGCGGGCGGTGGTTTCTAAAGCTCGCGCGATTGCGGCGATGCGGCCGCATTCTGCGCGAGAATCGCACGATATAGTAACGCCACGCGAAATCGCGAGGCGGAGCAAACCATCGCTTTTGATAGCAGCGCTGAGGATGATGCGCTCTGGGGCTACATCGCGCTCGAGTACTTGGCGTAGCTCGTTCTCACTGGCTACATCCACGCCGAGTCCGCTCTCGCGAGCGGCATCAACAAAGCACAGCGCCTTATTGGCTTTGCGGGCGAAAAATACCCGAGTTTTCACGTCGTGCGAAGCACCGGCGTCTAGTAGCTCTTGGGCATTGTGGCGCAGTGGCGCGGGATTGAGCACGTTCACCGGAGAGCCATAGCGCGAGGTTAGTGCGGTCACTTCTTGCGGGTTCTCCACGAGCTCTTGCAACCACCGTTCCCATCGGGCACGCAGCGGCACGGTGCCGTGGACCGGCAGTGGGGCAATGGGAGGGGTGGTCATGGGTTTCCTACTTTCTCCGCCCAGCGGGGGATGTCATCGTGTACTAAACGGTTAAGAGAGTCATGCCCGGGCAGGGAGAGCTCATTCATGCGGCCAATTTCCACCACACCAGGAACGTTATGGAAGGGGGAGGGGGTGGCTTGGGGAGCCACAGTGGCGTCGATAAGCAGGTCCACGCCGCCCTTCTCCCGCCAGGAATCTATCTGCTCAGGAGTGCCTAGATACTGGGTATCCACCACCCCGGAGTGGATGAGCTCGAGCAGGCGCCTGGCTGTGACCGGTGGCGGGCCAAAGGCCACCCGCTCGAGGGTGCGTGAGAGCTCGCGGAACCCGGGCATTGGGCCGTGCGCCTGGTGCCAATCGACGCAGTCTTGGAAGACCCCACGAAAAGCCGCGCCCACGGCCATGGCCGGAGTCAGAGGACCAGTGCCCTCGGCCGCACGTAGGGAAGCCTCGAGCTCAGCGAGCGCATCGCCGGTGAAATCCTGACCATCAATAACGGCTGTTAGTTCCGCACTAGTGAAGTCGCCGAACTCGTCTGCGGCCCCGATGAGGATCTTGCGCAAGTCTGTGGCGTTAGTGATATGCGCACAGGCCTGCCGCCACTGCGTCGAAACCTCCGGCAGCGGTGTCTCCGGAGAAGGCTTTACCTCCATAAATCGCCCGCTGCGGCTCACCGGATAAATGACCTCGGCGGTATCGCCATAAAGCAGGCATACATCGATAAAGCTTAAGGCGGCACCGCGTACGCCGACTCGCCGTGGAGCGCTAGGGAGGTCGGCGCCGAAATAAAGACCGGTGACGGGCACACGCGAAGCTTCGTGGACCAAGGAACCAGCATGCAAATGGTCGTGTCCGGTGCAGACTAGGACGTCGTCGAAAGAGGTGCCATCGACCACGAAGCCTTCTCCGTCGCTGCTCACTTCGCTCACGCGGTGCGGCAGGTGGCGGATGCGGATGTGCGCCGGCGCGCGCTGCAATGCGGCGGACCAGGTATCGGCGAGGAATTGGCCCACTTCGGCGCGCGGTGGGAAGGCATCGGTGGTGTCCCCACCGCGGCGGGCGCGCCATGCGTTGAAATTATCGTGGGCGGTGGTGACGATGGCGCAGTTGACGTTGAGGCGCCAGTGCGGCGGCTGCTGCGGGCGGTAGACAGCGCCTGCACCGGCCGGATACGGGTCGAAGACCGTGACATAAATGGGGATGCGGGCGCGCTCGATGAGTTCCTCTACGGCCCAGAGACCGCGCGGGCCGCCTCCGATGATGGCAATGCGTCGGGCAGGCTTAGGGGAAGTCACTGCGCCGTCCCTTCGCTGCGCGCGGCAAGTTCCGCAGGTGAAATGCCGAAGTTTTCGCATACCCAGGAATCGTTATAGATAGTGTCTAAGTAAGGCTGGCCGGCGTCGTGTAGCACGGCAACCACCTCCGCCCCCGCCGGCAGGGAAGGCGCGAGGCGCTGGAAGGCTGCGATAACAGCACCGCCGGAAGCACCCGGCAGCAAACCCTCGGCCCGGGCGAGCCTGCGGGCGGCCACGATGGCCTCGAGATCGGGGACCCGCTCGACGGAGGAGGGCGAAAATTTGGTGGATAGGTCGGTCACGATACCTGCGCCATAGCCGGGCAGCATGCGGGTGCCACGCTCACCGCCGAAAAGTACGGAGCCCTCTGCATCAACGCCGATTGTTTGGGTACTGGCTCCCACCTCGGAAAGTTTGCGGACACAGCCGCCAAGGGTTCCGGTGGTACTCATAGCCACGAGCACATGGCTGGGTGCCTGCCCGAGTTGATCCAGGATCTCAGTCATAGTGCCCTCCGCGTGGGCGTGAAAGGCGGCTTCATTGGAATACTGGTTGAGGTTGAAAGAATCGGGGATCTCTTCCAATAGCTCGGCCACGCGGGTGCGGCGGGCGGTGAGCCAATCGCCGGTTTCGGGATCTGGGTGGTCGAGCAATTCCACGTGTGCGCCATAGGCCCGCATGGTGGCCACCGTAGAAGCGTTGACGCGCGGATCCACCACGCAGTGGAACTTCATCCCCTGCAGTGGGGCCTGGCGAGCTAGAGCCATGCCCAGGTTGCCGGAGGAAGATTCCACCAACGTCGACCCTGGGCGGATATCGCCGGCGGCAAGGGCCGATTGGATTAGTGCTCGGGCGGTACGGTCTTTTGCAGAGCCGCCGAGGTTGAACTGTTCGAGTTTGAGATAGAGGTGGACATCCGGCCGAGGATTGATCGCCTCCACTCGCATGAGTGGGGTATTGCCGATGGGCGGGTGCGCTTGAGAATAAATCCTAGGGCTCATCATTGGCCCCATGGTAGACCTTTATTTCTGCCTCTTCCGCCGACCTAGTCCTTGATCTCCGCATAGGCGTCGAGGGCGGCTTGGCGCGATTCCTTTAGGTCCACTATGGGTGGGCCAGACAGCGCGGGTGCCCAGCGGCGCACATATTCGCCGTCGGGGTCGAAGCGCTTGGCTTGGGTTTCGGGGTTGAAGATGCGGAAAAATGGTGCGGCGTCATCGCCGCAGCCAGCCACCCACTGCCAATTGAAGGGGTTGGAGGCGGCATCGGCATCTACCAACGTATCCCAGAACCATTCCTCGCCCAGGCGCCAGTGGATACCGAGGTTCTTGGTGAGGAAGGATCCCACCACCATCCGTACGCGGTTGTGCATATAGCCGGTGGCCCATAGCTCGCGCATTCCGGCGTCGACAAGCGCAATGCCCGTCGTACCGGACTGCCAGTCTGTCAGGCGTGGGTCATCCCAGGACCAATCGAAGTGGTCGAATTTTTCCCGTACGTTTTCGGTAGCAAGGTTGGGCAGGTGGTAGAGGCGGTGCCAGGCAAAGTCGCGCCACAGTAGCTCGGAATGGAACTTGGCGCACTCCGGCTCCTCGGCCGCGGCGAACCACACTTCGCGCGGGGAGACCTCGCCGAAGCGCAGGTGGGGAGAAAGTAGAGAGGTAGCATTAAGCGCGGGGATATCGCGTTCCTTGGCGTAGTTGGCCAGATCCAGCTGGGCTAGGCGCTCCCGCGCTCCGGCTTCCCCGGGCGTCCAGTGCTCGGCCAGGGATGCGGCCCACGCTGGCTCGGTGGGCTTGGGCCAAGAGCACGCAATGCTTGCCGACGCCCCAATCTCCGGCACCCCCTCCGGCTCATCGCCTGCCACTTGGGAGGACGCGGCCTTGGACAAGGGGGTAAAGACCTTATAGGGCTGGCCCTGGCCATTGGTAACCTCCCAGGGTTCTACCAAGGTAAAACCGGGCGCGGAGGTGGCGGTAATGCCTCGAGCGGTCAAGGTTTCCTTGACGGCGGCATCGATCTCGCGCAGCGGGCCGTGGTAGCGGCGCGTCCACGTGACGGTAGTGGCGCCGAGTTCGGCGGCTAGGCGGGGGATTTCCACGCGGGCATCACCGGCGACGCGAATGAGCTCCACGCCGTGCTCGGCGAGGTCGTGTGCAAGGGCATAAAGGGAGCGCTCGCGCCACCACGTGGTGGCGCCGCCCAGTGGGCGGGTGCCCGGATAGGCCGGCTCGTCGAGCACGACGGCGACCAAGGGAACGCCTGCAAGCGAGGCGGCTTCGGCCGCGCGGCGAAGGGCCTGGTTATCGTGTAGGCGCAGGTCATCGCGAAACCACATCAGGCAGGTCATGTCGGCTATCCTACGCGGCGAAAACGGGGATTTGGAGAAACCGTGGGTGGGAAGGTAGTGTTTTCCACGAAGTTTGAACGGCCGCTTCAGGCCGAGTCAAAGTTCACCGAAGACCGTTGGTCATCCATTTGGATCGAAGGTTCTCCATCCTAGGAGGCGGCCCACGCAGGAGACACTTTGCGATTATTCGCGGCATTCTCTTATGTCGCGCGCCCTGTGCTCTTGCACGGGGCTTTTGTTATTTCGGGTAACCGAAATAAGGAAGGTCCCGGCGGAATAATAAAAGAGATGTTTTGGAAGGAGGCGAGAGACAATGGCAAACCCAAAGAACACTGCAGACCTGGCAGAGCTGAAGGAGAAGCTGGCTGGCGCTAACTCTGTTGTATTGACCGAGTACCGCGGCCTGACCGTATCCCAGCTGCAGGAGCTGCGTAACGATCTGGGATTTGACGTTGAATACTCCGTCGCCAAGAACACCCTTTTCAAGATCGCTGCCAAGGAAGCTGGCATCGAAGGTCTTGATGATTTGCTGACTGGCCCGACCGCAATTGCGTTCATCAAGGGTGAGGCAGTGGATGCTGCGAAGGTCATCACCAAGTTCGCTGATGACAACAAGGCACTCATCATCAAGGGTGGCTACATGGACGGCAACGCACTGTCTGCCGACCAGGTCGAGGCCATCGCCAAGCTGGACAACCGCGAGACCACCCTCGCAAAGCTGGCTGGCGCTATGAAGGGTTCTATGGCGAAGGCAGCCGCTCTCTTCAACGCTCCTGCAACCAAGGCTGTACGTACCGTCGCAGCCCTGCAGGACAAGAAGGAAGCAGAAGCTTAAGTCGTCACAAAAGACGCACAATTACAACACCGTGCGCGTTGCCTAATGTAGGTGCAGCGCTCACACAACACAGAAAGGACTTGCCATCATGGCTAAGCTCACCAAGGACGAGCTCATTGAAGCTTTCAAGGAAATGACCCTCATCGAACTGTCCGAGTTCGTTAAGGAATTTGAAGAGGTATTCGACGTTGAGGCTGCTGCTCCGGTTGCTGCTGTTGCAGCTGGCGCTCCGGCTGAGGGCGGCGCTGGTGCCGCTGAGGAGAAGACCGAGTTCGACGTCGTTCTGACCGACGCTGGCGCTAAGAAGATTGGCGTTATTAAGGCTGTCCGCGAGATCGTCTCCGGCCTGGGCCTGAAGGAAGCTAAGGAAATGGTCGAGGGTGCTCCTAAGGCTATCCTCGAGGGCGCTTCCAAGGACGACGCTGAGGCTGCTAAGACCAAGCTGGAAGAGGCTGGCGCTTCCGTCGAGCTCAAGTAATTTCACTGAGCTTTCCGCTTTTAAATCCCCACTTCTACCGCTGCACGCGGTGGGAGCTGGGGATTTCCTCGTTTTGTGTTTGCGAGCGTAGTGCGTGGAGTGCAGCAATGGCCAATAGTGTCAAAGTATGACACCATGGCGTTGTGGAGTTTAGGAGGGTAGCTTAGAGCGTTTTCACACAGATGGTAAGGCGCCAAAGTATGTACCTCCTGAACTGCGGAAGATCCTGCGCCGCAAACTCATCATGATTGACCGGTCCGTTTCCCTAGCTGATTTAAGGATTCCACCAGCAAATCGTTTGGAGAGACTGAAAGGGCAGTGGGACGGATTTTATTCCATCCGCGTTAACGCGCAGTGAAGAGTAGTCTTTCGATGGACAGGGAAAGGAGCTGTGGACGTTGACTTCATCGATTATCACAAATGAGGGAGAGGAAGCTTCGGATATCATATCCGTTCCACACCCTGGGGAGGTTCTGCGCGAGGAGTTTCTGGAGCAGCTCGGACTTACTCAATACCGCTTAGCCAGGGATATTTTTAGCTCCAAATCCCAAATTTCAAAGCTGGTCCGTGGACGCATTGGGATTAGTGCGGAAATGGCGCTTCGTCTCTCTGCCTATTTTGGCAATTCGGCGGAGTTTTGGCTGGGACTGCAGGAAGAGTTTGATCTTTGGTGCGCGCGCCAAACCACGGATACTAGCAGTATCGTTGCTTGGAATAAGCACACTGCTTAGAAATCAATCCGGCACGGCGGGGTGGCCTGTAGAAACCAGGAATTTCCGCCAAGGGCTGTAGAATTAGCCCCCATGCTGCCCAAGTCCCGCATTTTTTCCGTCCTGCTCCTAGGCCTCGGTGTCGCGTTGATCGCCGCTGGTGTTGTGGCGCCGGCATTTTTGGATTTTTCCCCGCGGCTGCCGCTGAACCTGAAAAACAGCACCTGGACATTGCACGATGATTCCGCGGATTCCCAGCAATTGTCCAAGGATGGTTCCGCGCCGTATTCAGGCCCCATGACTTACCAGATCAACATGGATATCCAAGAGCCCTCGGACGAAGAGAAGGCTACCGTGCGCATCGGTGAGACGCGTATGCGCGGCGAGGGCGAAGGCTTAAACGACTTGAGCCAGGCCCAGGTGTGGACCTACCCGGTGGACCGCCTGAGTGGTGAAGCTATGGGGGAGGCCTCGTTGAGCCATACGCTCGCGACTCCATCAGATACGGTGACCATAGACGGCTACTGGCTCAAGTTCCCCGCGGATGCCGAAAAGACCAATTACCCAGTCTTTGACCCGACCCTGCGCAAGGCCGTCGATGCGGTCTTTGAAGAAGAAACCACGATGGATGGCCGTACGGTCTATCGCTATCACCAAGAAATTGAGCCGACGAACGTAGCGCAGCTTTATGCAGCCGATGGGAATACCACCAGCCTGCCCAAGGAGGGCGGCGGCGAGGAACAGGGGTACTTGACCCACTCCGGTAACCGTGACTTCTATGTAGACCAACAAACCGGACTCGTGGTGGGCATGGATGTAGACATCGATGACTACTACGCAGACCGCGAAGGCGTGGGGCGCGTGCGTGCCTTCGTCTTTGATAGTTCTACCTCCGAAGAGGACCAAAAAGAGCTGCTGAAGGAAGCCGCAGAATTCCCGCGCGATCGCGTGGCGGAGATTGTCCGCTGGATAGTCATTGGAGTAGGCGCGCTGCTTGCATTACTAGGAATCATCGGTGCGCTGGGATTATTTGGCGGAAAGAATAAGCATGCCCGCCGGCGTGGCCACCACGCGCACAACGGTGGAAGCGCGGTGCCGGTGAGCCGCTAAAAGAGCAGCTAGGAGCCTCAATCGCCGGCAGGGTTGCGGTATAGAGAGATTTTAGTGGTAGGGTGCTCACTGGTTGTCGCGCACATAGTCGTGGCATGGACGCGTTAGCGCCGCGGCGAGCACGAGCTTGCCCCCTAGCGTGGTAGCGACACGCCCCAATTGTGGTGTGTCTTTACATGACAGGTCTTTTCCTATAAGCTATTTCGTTGCGCTGGAATCTGGATCTTCGGTGCACATTTAGCCTTTCAGGCCGGTGATGGCAAAACCGACTTGACAAGGTGATTTTGTGCATTCTGAACCCAGACACTCCACAGCAGACCGAATGCTAGAATTACCAGCGGTTTTGCGGCTCGTCGGCCAGGGCGAGCAGGCAATCCGCGTGAGGTGCTGGAAGGACCCATCTTGGCAGTCTCCCGCCAGACCAAGTCAGTGGCCAATATCCCCGGAGCCCCGAAGCGATACTCGTTTGCAAAAATTAGCGAGCCCATCGCCCTGCCGGGTCTCCTTGACGTACAACTTGATTCTTTTGCTTGGCTCGTCGGCTCGCCGGAATGGCGCGAGCGCGAGCAGGCTGCGCGTGGCGATGATGCCCGCGTAACGAGCGGCCTCGAGGACATCCTCGAAGAGCTCTCGCCGATTGAGGACTACTCGGGCAATATGTCCCTGTCCTTGTCGGAGCCGCGCTTTGAACCGGTGAAAAACACTGTGGATGAGTGCAAGGAAAAGGACATCAACTACTCCGCGCCGCTGTACGTGACCGCAGAGTTTATCAATAACGACACCCAAGAGATTAAGTCGCAGACCGTTTTCATCGGCGATTTCCCGATGATGACGGATATGGGCACGTTCATCGTGAACGGTACCGAGCGCGTCGTCGTCTCTCAGCTGGTGCGCTCCCCGGGCGTGTACTTCGATCGCTCGATCGATAAGTCCACCGAGCGTCCGCTGCACTCCGTGAAGGTTATTCCTTCCCGCGGTGCATGGTTGGAGTTCGACGTCGACAAGCGCGATACCGTCGGCGTGCGCATTGACCGCAAGCGCCGCCAGCCGGTTACCGTGCTGCTTAAGGCACTGGGCTGGAGCGAGGAGCAGATCAAGGATCGCTTCGGCTTCTCCGAGCTTATGATGTCCACCCTGGAATCTGATGGTGTGGCAAATACCGACGAGGCATTGCTGGAGATTTACCGCAAGCAGCGCCCAGGCGAGCAGCCAACCCGTGAATTGGCACAGTCCTTGTTGGATAACTCCTTCTTCCGTGCGAAGCGTTACGACCTGGCAAAGGTCGGCCGCTACAAGGTCAACCGCAAGCTGGGTCTGGGCGGCGACCACGATGGTCTGATGACCCTGACCGAGGAAGACATTGCCGTCACCCTCGAGTACCTGGTCCGCCTGCACGTAGGCGAGCGCGAGATGAAGGCGCCAAACGGCGAGATGATCTCCTTGCACACGGATGACATCGACCACTTTGGTAACCGCCGCCTGCGCACCGTAGGCGAGCTCATCCAGAATCAGGTCCGTGTGGGTCTGTCCCGCATGGAGCGCGTTGTGCGCGAGCGCATGACCACCCAGGATGCGGAGTCCATCACTCCGACCTCCCTGATTAACGTGCGCCCGGTCTCTGCTGCTATCCGCGAGTTCTTCGGCACCTCGCAGCTGTCCCAGTTCATGGACCACAACAACTCGCTGTCCGGCCTGACCCACAAGCGCCGCCTGTCCGCGCTGGGCCCGGGCGGTCTGTCCCGTGAGCGCGCCGGCATTGAGGTGCGAGACGTTCACGCTTCTCACTACGGCCGCATGTGCCCGATTGAGACTCCTGAGGGGCCGAACATTGGCCTGATTGGCGCGCTGGCTTCCTATGCCCGCGTGAATGCCTTTGGCTTCATCGAGACCCCGTACCGCAAGGTTGTGGACGGCAAGATTACCGATCAGGTGGAGTACCTCACCGCTGATGAAGAGGATCGCTTCGCTATTGCTCAGGCTGAGGTCGAGCAGGATGCAGAGGGCAACCTCACCGGCGAGCGTATTGAGGTCCGCCTAAAGGACGGCGATATTGGACTTACTGATGCCTCTGGTGTGGACTACGTTGACGTGTCCCCGCGCCAGATGGTGTCCGTGGGTACCGCCATGATTCCGTTCTTGGAGCACGACGATGCTAACCGTGCCCTGATGGGTGCGAACATGCAGAAGCAGGCCGTGCCGCTGGTTCGCTCCGAGGCTCCGCTGGTAGGTACCGGCATGGAGCAGCGCGCTGCTTATGACGCTGGCGACGTTGTTATCACCCCGAAGGCCGGTGTGGTAGAAAACGTCACCGCTGATGTCATCACCATCATGGATGATGAGGGCCAGCGCGACACCTACATCCTGCGTAAGTTCGAGCGCACCAACCAGGGCACCAACTACAACCAGACCCCGCTGGTTTCTATGGGCGAGCGCGTAGAGGCCGGCCAGGTTCTGGCCGATGGCCCTGGTACCCACAATGGTGAGATGTCCCTCGGCCGCAACCTGCTGGTTGCCTTCATGCCGTGGGAAGGCCACAACTACGAGGACGCCATCATCCTCAACCAGCGCATCGTGGAAGAGGACATCTTGACCTCCGTCCACATCGAGGAGCACGAGATCGATGCTCGCGATACCAAGCTGGGCGCTGAGGAAATCACCCGCGAGATCCCGAACGTCTCTGAAGACGTCTTGAGCGATCTGGACGAGCGCGGCATCATCCGCATCGGTGCCGACGTCCGCGCCGGTGACATCCTGGTGGGCAAGGTCACCCCGAAGGGCGAGACCGAGCTGACTCCGGAGGAGCGCCTGCTGCGCGCCATCTTCGGTGAGAAGGCCCGCGAGGTTCGCGATACCTCCATGAAGGTGCCGCACGGTGAGGTAGGCAAGGTCATTGGCGTTGCCCGCTTCTCCCGCGATGATGATGACGATCTGGCCCCTGGCGTCAACGAGATGATTCGCGTCTACGTGGCCCAGAAGCGCAAGATCCAGGACGGCGATAAGATGGCCGGCCGCCACGGCAACAAGGGTGTTGTGGGCAAGATCCTGCCGCCAGAGGATATGCCGTTCATGGAAGACGGCACCCCGGTAGACATCCTGCTGAACACCCACGGTGTGCCACGTCGTATGAACATCGGCCAGGTCCTCGAGGTTCACCTGGGCTGGTTGGCACACGCCGGCTGGAAGGTTGACACCGAGGATCCGAAGAACGCCGAGCTGCTCAAGACCCTGCCGGAAGAGCTCTATGACGTTCCTGCGGATTCCTTGACCGCGACCCCGGTCTTCGACGGTGCTACCAATCACGAGATCGAGCGCCTGCTGGCTTCCTCCCGTCCTAACCGCGACGGCGATGTGCTGGTGGATGAGCACGGCAAGGCCACGCTTTTCGACGGCCGCTCGGGCGAACCGTACAAGTACCCAATTTCGGTTGGCTACATGTACATGCTCAAGCTGCACCACTTGGTCGATGAGAAGATTCACGCCCGTTCCACCGGTCCTTACTCCATGATTACCCAGCAGCCGCTGGGTGGTAAGGCCCAGTTCGGTGGCCAGCGCTTCGGCGAGATGGAGGTGTGGGCAATGCAGGCATACGGCGCTGCCTACACCCTGCAGGAGCTGCTGACCATCAAGTCCGATGACGTCGTCGGCCGCGTGAAGGTCTACGAAGCCATTGTTAAGGGCGACAATATTCCAGATCCGGGCATCCCTGAGTCCTTCAAGGTGTTGCTCAAGGAGCTGCAGTCCCTGTGCTTGAACGTGGAAGTTCTTTCCACCGACGGCACGCCGATGGAGCTGTCTGGCTCTGATGACGATGACATGGATAGCCCATCGCTTGGCATTAACCTGTCCCGCGATGAGGGCTCTTCCGCTGACATCGCCTAATTAGTTTCTTGGTCCACCGCGGGGTAAGTCCCCGTGGTAGGGCGTAAACGTTCCATTCATACAAAGCCATCAATTCCTCGACAACGAGGATGAAAGGGAGACATTACGTGTTTGACGTAAATCTCTTCGACGAGCTCCGCATCGGTCTGGCCACCGCAGACGATATTCGTCGCTGGTCCAAGGGCGAGGTCAAAAAGCCTGAGACCATTAACTACCGCACTCTGAAGCCGGAGAAGGACGGCCTCTTCTGTGAGCGCATCTTCGGCCCCACCCGTGACTGGGAGTGCGCTTGTGGTAAGTACAAGCGCGTCCGCTACAAGGGCATCATCTGTGAGCGCTGTGGCGTTGAGGTCACCAAGTCCAAGGTTCGCCGTGAGCGCATGGGCCACATTGAGCTGGCCGCTCCGGTAACCCACATCTGGTACTTCAAGGGCGTTCCTTCCCGCTTGGGCTACCTGCTGGACCTGGCTCCGAAGGATCTCGAGCGCATCATTTACTTCGCCGCCAATATCATCACCTCCGTGGATGAAGAGGCTCGCCACAACGATCAGTCCACCCTGGAAGCAGAAATGCTCCTGGAGAAGAAGGACGTTGAGGACGATACCGAGTCCGAGATCGCAGAGCGCGCCTCCAAGCTGGAGTCTGACCTGGCTGAGCTGGAAGCAGCCGGTGCCAAGGCCGATGCCCGTAAGAAGGTAAAGAACGCTGCCGATAAGGAAATGCAGCACATCCGCGAGCGTGGCGAGCGCGAAATCGCCCGCCTGGATGAAATCTGGAATACCTTCATCAAGCTGGCTCCAAAGCAGATGATCATCGATGAGACCATCTACGAAGAGCTGGTTGACCGCTACGAGGATTACTTCACCGGCGGCATGGGCGCAGAAGCCATCCAGACCCTGGTCCGCAACTTCGACCTCGAGGCTGAGGCCGAGGAGCTGCGCGAGATCATCAACAATGGCAAGGGCCAGAAGAAGATGCGTGCCCTCAAGCGCCTGAAGGTCGTTGCTGCCTTCCTGCGCTCCGGCAACGATCCGGCCGGCATGGTGTTGGATGCCATCCCGGTTATCCCGCCAGAGCTGCGCCCAATGGTGCAGCTGGACGGTGGCCGCTTTGCTACCTCCGACCTGAATGACCTCTACCGCCGCGTGATCAACCGCAATAACCGTTTGAAGCGCATGATCGACCTGGGCGCTCCAGAGATCATCGTGAACAACGAGAAGCGCATGCTGCAGGAGTCTGTGGACGCACTCTTCGATAACGGCCGCCGCGGCCGTCCGGTTACCGGCCCGGGCAACCGTCCGCTGAAGTCCCTGTCTGACTTGCTCAAGGGCAAGCAGGGCCGCTTCCGCCAGAACCTGCTGGGTAAGCGCGTGGACTACTCCGGCCGTTCCGTTATTATCGTTGGACCGCAGCTGAAGCTGCACGAGTGTGGTCTGCCGAAGCTCATGGCGCTCGAGCTATTCAAGCCGTTCGTCATGAAGCGCTTGGTAGAAAACGACTATGCCCAGAACATCAAGTCCGCCAAGCGCATGGTTGAGCGCCAGCGCCCAGAGGTGTGGGACGTTCTGGAGCAGGCCATTTCTGAGCACCCTGTGATGCTCAACCGTGCACCTACGCTGCACCGCCTGGGCATTCAGGCCTTCGAGCCGAAGCTGGTTGAGGGTAAGGCTATTCAGCTGCACCCGCTGGCTTGTGAGGCGTTCAACGCCGACTTCGACGGTGACCAGATGGCAGTCCACCTGCCGCTGTCCGCTGAGGCACAGGCTGAGGCCCGCGTCTTGATGCTGGCGTCCAATAACATTCTGTCCCCGGCATCCGGTAAGCCACTGGCTATGCCGCGTCTGGATATGGTTACCGGCCTGTACTACCTAACGATGGACAAGTCCGAGGACGAGATCGGTGGCAACGGCCGCTTCCGCGAGGCAGAAGAGGACAAGCCAGCAACCGGCGTTTACTCCTCCTACGCCGAGGCCCTCATGGCCTATGACCGCGGCACCGTTGGCCTGCAGGCCCCGATCAAGGTCCGCATCGATCACCTTCGCCCGCCGAAGGAGATCGAGGAGGAGCAGTTCCCAGATGGCTGGACCAAGGGCCAGGCATGGATGGGCTACACCACCATTGGCCGCGTCATGTTCAACGAGTTGTTGCCATGGAACTACCCGTACCTCGAGGGCATCATGGTCCGTAAGGGCGGCGGCTCTGGCAACAAGGTCCTCATCGGTGACGTGGTCAATGACTTGGCCAATAAGTACCCGATGATCACCGTGGCTCAGGTGCTGGACAACATGAAGGATGCCGGCTTCTACTGGGCAACCCGTTCTGGCGTGACCATCACTATGTCTGACGTTCTGGTTCTGCCGAATAAGACCGAGATCCTCGAGTCTTATGAGAAGGAAGCAGAGCGCATCGAGCGTAAGTACTGGGAGCAGGGTGCTCTGACCGAGCGCGAGCGCTACGATCGCCTGGTTGAGCTGTGGAAGGACGCTACCGATACCGTCGGTGAGGCCGTCGAGAACATGTACCCTGACCACAACCCGATTCCGATGATTGTGAAGTCTGGTGCGGCCGGTAACATGCGTCAGATCTGGACGCTGGCCGGTATGAAGGGCATGGTTGTGAACTCGCACGGTGATTACATCACCCGTCCGATTAAGACCTCCTTCCGTGAAGGCCTGTCCGTGCTGGAGTACTTCAACAACTCCCACGGTTCCCGTAAGGGTCTGGCCGATACCGCGCTGCGTACCGCTGACTCCGGCTACCTCACCCGTCGTCTGGTGGACGTGGCCCAGGACGTCATCGTCCGCGAAGAGGACTGTGGCACCCGCCAGGGCGTTCGCGTCCCCATCGGCGAGGTTTCCGGCGACAAGGTGGTTCTCTCCGAGCTGTGGGAGACCTCCGCATCCGGCCGCGTTCTCGCGACCGATGTCAAGGACGCCAACGGGGAGGTCGTGGCCGAGGCCGGCTCCGACCTCACCGAGGAACTCACCCAGAAGCTGTTGGACTCCAAGGTTACTGAGGTCAAGGTTCGCTCCGTGCTGACCTGCCAGACCCCGGCTGGCGTGTGTGCCAAGTGCTACGGCAAGTCCATGGCTTCCGGCCAGCTGGTCGATATCGGCGAGGCCGTCGGCATCGTGGCGGCACAGTCCATTGGTGAGCCGGGTACCCAGCTGACCATGCGTACGTTCCACCAGGGTGGTGTCGGTGGCGATATTACCGGCGGTCTGCCGCGTGTTCAGGAGCTCTTCGAGGCCCGTAACCCGAAGAACCGCGCTCCTATCGCTTCCGTTGACGGCACCGTATCCCTGTCCGATGAGGGCAACTTCTGGACCCTGACCATCACCCCGGATGACGGTTCGGATGATGTGGTCTATGAGAAGCTCTCCAAGCGTCAGGGCCTGGCTCAGGTCCGTCGCCCGATGGAGTCCAACCCGGATGCGATGATCGAGCGTTCCCTCAAGGACGGCGACCACGTCGAGACCGGTGACCGCCTGATGCGCGGTGCGGCTGACCCGCACGACGTGCTCGAGGTCCTCGGCCGCCGTGGCGTGGAGCAGCACCTCATCAACGAGGTGCAGGCTGTGTACCGTACCCAGGGTGTGGCTATCCACGATAAGCACATCGAGATCATCATCCGCCAGATGCTGCGCCGCGGTACCGTCATTGATGCGGGTACTACGGACTTGTTGCCGGGTAACCTCATCGACCTTTCTGAAGCTAAGCAGCTCAATGCTGCTCAGGTTGCAGAAGGTGGCGAGCCGGCTCAGCTGCGCTCGGAGATCATGGGTATTACCAAGGCTTCCTTGGCTACCGAGTCCTGGCTGTCCGCTGCATCCTTCCAGGAGACCACTCGCGTGCTTACGGACGCCGCTATTAACAAGCGCTCCGATAAGCTCATCGGTCTCAAGGAGAACGTGATTATCGGTAAGCTCATCCCGGCCGGTACCGGTATTTCCCGCTACCGCAATATTTCCGTCAAGCCGACCGAGGCTGCGCGCAACGCTGCATACTCGATTCCGACTTACGGCGATTCCATCTATGGCGATGACGGCTTCGGTGAGTTCACCGGTGCCTCCGTGCCGCTGGATGAGGACTTCACTTTCTAGGGTGCAGCTGAATCTGCGTTAACGCGGGATATTGATGGCCCCGCCTTCCTGAATGACAGGAAGGCGGGGCTGTTTCCATGTTTAGGGTGTACCGCTAAACTGCTCTGCTAGTATGAATGCAGCTTTTGGCAAGGCGCCTTTAGGGGAGCGCTGCCTAAGTAGTTGAAAAATGCACACATCACGGGTGCTTGTCAGCTGCCATTGTGTAGCCGAGACTGGCTGAGATGCCGCCACATGCGCGGTGAACCGTAGAACCTGATCCGGATAATGCCGGCGAGAGGGAGGAAAATTATGTCTACTACACGTGCGTCCGCTGCCCCGAAGCGCAGTTTGAATTGGCGCGTGGTCGATATCGTGGTTGCATCTGTTCTGGGTGTAGCTTGCGGCTTCGTATTCTTGGGTTGGAACGCAGTGGGCTATGCCTGGTTCCAAGCTATGGATGCTATTACCCCGGGCTTGGGCGGTATAGCCACCGGTATTTGGCTCATTGGTGGCGTGCTGGGTGGCCTTATCATCCGCAAGCCAGGTGCAGCTGTATACGTTGAGGTCCTAGCGGCCACTGTGTCCGCAGTGCTGGGTTCCCAGTGGGGCATTGAAACCCTGTATTCCGGCTTGGCACAAGGGCTAGGCGTGGAAATCATCCTGGCTATCTTCCTGTACCGCAGGTTTGGCTTTGGAGTTTCGGTATTAGCCGGCATGGCGGCTGGCTGGGGTGCTTTTATTCTCGAGCTATTCCTTTCCGGTAACTTGGCTCGCTCCTTCGAGTTCCAAATGATTTATTTGGTTACGCTGACTATCTCCGGTGCTATCCTCGCCGGTGCTTTGGGCTTTTTCGTGGTGAAGGCGCTAGCGAAGACAGGTGCTTTGGATCGTTTCGCCGCAGGCCGTGAACAGCGCGCTTAGGGCGTATGGGCACTGTGACTGACTTTTTCACTCTGGCGGGAAGGCCCACAAAAATTACCGCCCGCGGTTTTGGCTGGACGCATTCCGGGCGCACCCAGCCAGCGTTAGCTGATATTGACCTGGTTATTGAACCGGGCGAGCGGGTATTGCTTTGCGGCGACTCTGGATCCGGAAAATCCACCTTCCTAGCTGCTATAGCCGGGGTACTGGGTTCCGATGAAGAGGGAACCCGCACCGGAGAGATCCTCTTGGAAGATTCCACTGGCGCAGTGGAAGAACCGGGACATTCCATTCCCGTAGGGCTGGTGTTGCAAGACCCAGATTCGCAGGTTATCTCAGCTCGGGTGGGAGACGATATTGCCTTCGGCTGCGAGAACCTAGCGTATCCGAGGGAAGAGATTTGGCGCCGCGTAGCCGCGGCCAAGGATCTGGTCGGCCCGTTCGTAGATTTGGATTTCCCCACCGAGCGCCTGTCTGGTGGGCAAAAGCAACGCCTTGCTTTAGCGGGGGTAATCGCTATGGGTGCCGGTGTGGTGCTGCTCGATGAACCCACTGCCAATCTTGACCCTGCCGGCGCACGCGATGTGGTTCGCGCCGTTTCTGCACTGGTAGAAGAGACTGGGGCTACCCTTGTGGTGGTAGAACACCAGCATACGGCATGGGAAGGATTGCTTGACCGTGCCGTGGAAATTGCGCATGGGCGCATCGTGGCCGATGGTCCCTTTGAGCAGATAGCACGACGCCGCCGTGTCGAAGAGCTCCCGCAGGCGCGCGAGTTGGGTGATGGCGCAGCTAGGGAAGGAGACGCTGCGCTCTGGAGCAAGGATTTGGTTACTCGCTTCGGCCCACCGCGCACGATTTCCCTGCCGGCGGGCGCTTCGACTGTGATTACAGGTCCTAATGGTGCAGGAAAATCGACATGGTTGATGACCATGGCGGGCTTGCTGCCGGCTATCTTCGGCGAGATCGGAGTGGCAGACTTTGTGCGCCGTGGGGTGAAAGGACCACCGATTCGGTGGAAATCTCGTGAGTTGGCAGACCGCATTGGATTCGTATTCCAAAACCCGGAGCACCAGTTCGTTTCGCGCACCGTAGCGGAAGAGCTGCGCGTGGCACCAAAAGTCATGCGAGTAAAACCCCCGGAAGAGCGCATAGACCAATTGGTGGATTCCCTGCGCCTGGAGCACCTTTTGGAGGCTAATCCCTTCACGCTTTCTGGAGGCGAGAAGCGCCGCCTTTCGGTAGCTACTGCGTTGGTAACGTCACCTGAGGTAGTACTTCTTGACGAGCCTACTTTTGGACAGGACCCGCAGACCTTTGTGGAGCTGGTGCGCTTGCTACGCGAGCTAGCCGATGGTGGCACCACCGTTGCCTCCATTACTCACGATCCTTTGTTTATCCAGGCTTTAGGGGATCATCATGTGGAGGTGGAGGGTGCCTAACCTTTTACACGGAGCCAATCCGCTTACCCGAGTGTTTATGATGTTTATCTGGGTCACTCCCATTTTGGCGTCCATTGACTGGGTTTCGGCAGCGGTATCGTTAGTGCTTACTCTGAGTTTCGCCCCGTTATGCGGGGTATCGTGGGCGCGAGTCTTTAAGGCCGGATGGTTCCTCTTCTTGGTCGCCCCGATTTCCGGCATTTCCATGCTGCTTTATGGTGAGCCCAGCGGCACCGAATACTTCCACTGGTGGCTTATTCATGTCACCGAAAATTCCCTTAGCCTGGCCATTGCTATTACGTTGCGCGTCTTTGCCGTAGCTTTGCCCATGGTGGTGCTCGCCCGTGATATCGACCCTACGGAGCTGGGTGATGCTCTCTCGCAGATCTTGAAGCTGCCTTCGCGTTTTGTCATTGGTGCAGTGGCCGGTGTGCGCATGATGACGCTTTTTCAATCTGATTGGCAGTCGCTGGGGATGGCGCGCAGGGCGAGGGGGCTGACGGACGTCGGCAAGCTGAAGCATCTGCTTACTATGTCCTTCGGGCTATTGGTCATCGCGCTGCGCCGCGGTGGCAAATTGGCCACGGCTATGGAGGCGCGCGGATTTGGGCGCACCCCACCCGGAGGAGGGGCACGCACGTGGGCGCGTTCCTCCCGGCTGCACGCCCGCGATGGGTGGATTATGGCCATAGGTACTGTCCTCGCTTTTGTACCGGTGGTAGTTTCGGTACTCACTGGGGCCTGGAGATTCTTCGGCCTATAAACCGCGAAAGCAGTGATTGAGCGACCATGGACTTTGATAGCCAACAAGAGCGCCTTTTAGAGGACGTCGTCAAGCTGGCGGCAGCTAGAAAGCGTGCCTTCAAGCCAGTGACCGTGCTTATCGACGGCCCTTCGGGTGCCGGAAAAACCTGGACTTCCGCCGCGCTGGCCGAGCGCACCAACTGGCGCGTGGTACACCTCGATGAGTTCTATCCCGGCTGGCACGGCCTGGACAAGGGCTCTGACATGGTGGCAGAGCAGGTATTGCGGACCATGAACCCCGGCTATTGGCGCTGGGATTGGGAGGCGGATACCCCTGGGGACTGGGCTAGCCTCGACGTGCGCGATGATCTCATCGTGGAAGGGGTGGGTTCGGTAACCCCGGCCAATATCGCAGCCGCAAAGGAGAGAGGAACGGTAGTTAGCGTGCTTATCGACGGCCCCCGGGACCAACGCCGCGAACGCGCCATCGCCCGCGAGCCCGACTACGAGCAGTGGTTTGAAACCTGGGAAGCACAGGAAAAGGACTACTTTGCCACCAAGGCTGCTGAGGCTGATTTAGTGTGGGAATGGTCCTAGCAGGAAGAAGGTGCCGATCGCGTTTTGTATAAAGCGTGATCGGTTTGCTAGTCTAAACGGCAGTTCACTATGCGTGCCATACTGGCGCGCGGTGAAGAGTCTGATCCTTAACAAGGCACCGACCTTGGGAAGAGTTCTGGACATGCGGCAGCGCCCCGGGAAAGAGCGCCCATTTTTGCATGTTTGGTTCTTTTCCTTCGGCAGTGGTGCAATTCGACAGAAAGACTGTTAAATGCCAACTATTCAGCAGCTGGTCCGCAAGGGCCGCCACGATAAGCGTAAAGAGGTTTCCACCGCTGCGCTGAAGGGTTCCCCGCAGCGTCGCGGTGTATGCACCCGCGTGTACACCACCACTCCTAAGAAGCCGAACTCCGCACTGCGTAAGGTTGCTCGTGTTCGCCTGACCACCGGTATTGAGGTTTCCGCCTACATTCCGGGCGAGGGCCACAACCTGCAGGAGCACTCCATGGTCCTCGTTCGCGGCGGCCGTGTGAAGGACCTTCCTGGTGTTCGTTACAAGATTATCCGCGGCGCTCTGGATACCCAGGGTGTCAAGGACCGTAAGCAGGCACGTTCCCGTTACGGCGCAAAGAAGGGACAGTAATAAACAATGCGTAAGAATGCTGCTCCGAAGCGTCCTGTAGTCAAGGACCCGGTATACAACTCCGAGCAGGTAACCATGCTCGTCAACAAGATCCTCCAGGACGGCAAGAAGTCCACCGCAGAGCGTATCGTCTACGGCGCTCTCGAGGCTTGCCGCGAGAAGACCGGCACCGATCCGGTTGGCACCCTGGAGAAGGCATTGGGCAATATCCGCCCAGACCTTGAGGTTCGCTCCCGCCGTGTCGGTGGCGCTACCTACCAGGTGCCGGTTGAGGTTCGCCCTGACCGTGCAAACACCCTGGCACTGCGCTGGATGGTGACCTTCACCCGCCAGCGTCGCGAGAACTCCATGATTGAGCGTCTCGCAAACGAGATCCTGGACGCCTCCAACGGCCTCGGCGCTTCCGTTAAGCGTCGTGAGGATACTCACAAGATGGCAGAGGCCAACCGCGCCTTCGCCCACTACCGCTGGTAATCTCAGCACCCACATCAATGGCCCAAGCAACGAGAAGCAAGTTTCGCGCTGGCTGCCGGCAGGTTTTCTCCGGCGGCGACACAAAACTACATATCTCTTGCTTGGGCCATTTTTTGCCCTAATGGGTGTGATTTGAGGGCGGTATGCCCGCCCAGTCCAGCGACATCGTGGAGTGTCCAGTACACTGAAGCGATGGAAGTCTAGGCGCATGCGTGCACCTAGGACGGCCAATAGTGGCAAAAATTAAAAGACCTTATCCATGCAGGCGTCATAGCCAGAAACCTGGTCACGGCGTCGACGACTATTAAGTTGGGGTATAAACGTGGCACAAGAAGTGCTTAAGGACCTGAACAAGGTCCGCAACATCGGCATCATGGCCCACATCGATGCTGGTAAGACGACGACCACCGAGCGTATTCTCTTCTACACCGGTATCAACCGTAAGGTGGGCGAGACCCACGACGGTGCTTCCACCACTGACTGGATGGAGCAGGAGAAAGAACGCGGCATCACCATTACCTCCGCTGCCGTGACCTGCTTCTGGAATAACAACCAGATCAACATCATCGACACCCCGGGTCACGTTGACTTCACCGTCGAGGTCGAGCGTTCCCTGCGTGTTCTCGACGGCGCCGTCGCAGTCTTCGACGGCAAGGAAGGCGTTGAGCCGCAGTCCGAGCAGGTGTGGCGTCAGGCTGCTAAGTACGACGTTCCGCGTATCTGCTTCGTCAACAAGATGGACAAGCTGGGCGCTGACTTCTACTTCACCGTTCAGACCATCATTGACCGCTTGGGCGCTAAGCCGCTGGTTATGCAGCTGCCTATCGGCGCTGAGGATGACTTCGACGGCGTTGTCGACCTGCTGAATATGCAGGCAATCACCTGGCGTGGCAAGGTCGAGACCGGCGCTGAGCCTACCTACGAGGAAATCCCAGAGGACCTCAAGGACAAGGCGGAAGAATACCGCGAGAAGCTCGTTGAGACCGTTGCTGAGTCCGACGAAGAGCTCATGGAGAAGTACTTCGGCGGCGAGGAGCTGACCATTGACGAGCTCAAGGCCGGCATCCGTAAGCTCACCATCAACTCCGAGGTCTACCCGGTTTACTGCGGTACCGCCTACCGCAACAAGGGCGTGCAGCCACTGCTCGACGCTGTGGTTGACTTCCTGCCAAGCCCGCTGGACGTCGGCGAGGTTATCGGCCACGAGGTAGGAAACGAGGACAAGGAGCTTACCCGTAAGCCTTCCGTTGAGTCCCCGTTCTCCGCACTGGCATTCAAGATTGCTGCTCACCCATTCTTTGGCCAGCTCACCTTCACCCGCGTCTACTCCGGCCAGGTCACCCCGGGTACCGAGGTTATGAACTCCACCAAGGGCAAGAAGGAGCGCATCGGTAAGCTCTTCCAGATGCACGCCAACAAGGAAAACCCTGTTGAGCAGGCAGACGCCGGTAACATTTATGCTGTTATCGGTCTGAAAGAGACCACCACCGGTGACACCCTGTGTGACAAGGATAACCAGATCATCCTCGAGTCCATGGACTTCCCGGATCCGGTTATCAAGGTTTCCATCGAGCCGAAGACCAAGGCTGACCAGGAGAAGCTGGGTACCGCTATCCAGAAGCTCGCAGCTGAGGACCCAACCTTCACCGTCGAGCTGGATGAGGAGACCGGCCAGACCGTTATCGGCGGCATGGGCGAGCTCCACCTCGACGTTCTTGTTGACCGCATGAAGCGCGAGTTCAAGGTTGAGGCGAACATCGGTAACCCGCAGGTTGCTTACCGTGAGACCATCCGTAAGAAGGTTGAGTCCATGGAGTATACCCACAAGAAGCAGACCGGTGGTTCCGGTCAGTTCGCAAAGGTTATCTGCACCATCGAGCCGTACAACCCGGACCCAGAGACCTTGGAAGAGGGCGAGTCCGCAACTTACGCATTCGAGAATGCTGTCACCGGTGGCCGCGTTCCGAAGGAATACATTCCTTCCGTTGACGCTGGTATCCAGGACGCAATGCAGTACGGCTACCTGGCAGGCTTCCCGATGGTTAACATCAAGGCCACCCTGGAAGACGGCGCTTACCACGACGTCGACTCCTCCGAGATGGCCTTCAAGCTGGCCGGCTCCCAGGTCTTCAAGGAAGCAATGGCCAAGGCAAAGCCAGTTCTGCTGGAGCCGATGATGGCCGTTGAGGTTGTCACCCCTGAGGAGTACATGGGCACCGTTAACGGTGACATCTCCTCCCGTCGTGGCCAGGTCTTCGCTATGGAGGACCGTTCCGGCGCGAAGGTCGTTAAGGCTAAGGTGCCGCTGTCCGAGATGTTCGGTTACATCGGTGACCTGCGTTCTTCCACCGCTGGCCGCGCAAACTTCACCATGGTCTTCGATTCCTACGCAGAGGTTCCATCCTCCGTTGCACAGGAGATCATCGAGGAGCGCACCGGCAGCGCTAACTAAGCAGTAGCCCCGCTCCACCCGCGGTTTGTCCGGGCTGGTAATCTTCGCCAGTAGATGCCAGACCCGCCGCGGAGCGGGACAACTGGGCCAGGGTAGCGGCGGGCTGAGTTTGCAGCTTAACCATCTAGGTTGTGAATTGAGCCGGCCGTTACCCTCCCAGGATCCTTTTTAGAAGATTCTTGTCGAGGGAAATGGCCGCGATATTTCGCGGGGTTACCTCCTATAACGGCGGTTTGAAAAAACCGTGGCATAAATCTAGGATCGTGTAACTGGCACGTAAAGAAAGCGTCATTAGCGCTTTGCCCCACATACTGTGGGTCGGGTGCCAATGACAACTGTCAACCACGTGGCTGCGAAGGTCGTAGCCACCATATAGTCCAGGAGGACATACAGTGGCAAAGGAGAAGTTCGAGCGTACGAAGCCGCATGTGAACATCGGCACCATCGGACACGTCGACCACGGCAAGACCACCACCACCGCAGCGATCACCAAGGTTCTGGCTGACCAGTACCCTGAGGAGAACCAGGCATTCGCGTTCGACATGATCGACAAGGCTCCTGAGGAGAAGGAGCGCGGTATTACCATCAACATCTCCCACGTTGAGTACTCCACCCCGAAGCGCCACTACGCACACGTTGACGCTCCGGGCCACGCCGACTACATCAAGAACATGATTACCGGCGCTGCTCAGATGGACGGCGCTATCCTGGTTGTTGCTGCAACCGATGGCCCGATGCCGCAGACCCGCGAGCACGTTCTGCTTGCTCGCCAGGTTGGCGTTCCTTACATCCTCGTTGCGCTGAACAAGTGTGACATGGTTGATGATGAGGAAATCATCGAGCTCGTTGAGATGGAGATCCGTGAGCTGCTCGCAGAGCAGGACTACGATGAGGAAGCTCCTATCGTTCACATCTCCGCTCTGAAGGCTCTCGAGGGCGATGACAAGTGGGTACAGTCCGTCGTTGAACTGATGGAAGCCTGCGATAACGCTATCCCGGATCCGGAGCGCGCTACCGACCAGCCGTTCCTGATGCCTATCGAGGACATCTTCACCATTACCGGCCGCGGCACCGTTGTTACCGGCCGTGTTGAGCGTGGCCGTCTGAACGTCAACGAGGACGTTGAGATCATCGGTATCCAGGAGAAGTCCCAGACCACCACCGTTACCGGTATCGAGATGTTCCGCAAGATGATGGACTACACCGAGGCTGGCGACAACTGTGGTCTGCTTCTGCGTGGTACCAAGCGTGAGGACGTTGAGCGTGGCCAGGTTGTTATCAAGCCGGGCGCTTACACCCCGCACACCAAGTTCGAGGGTTCCGTCTACGTCCTGAAGAAGGAAGAGGGCGGCCGCCACACCCCGTTCATGAACAACTACCGTCCGCAGTTCTACTTCCGTACCACGGACGTTACCGGTGTTGTTCACCTGCCAGAGGGCACCGAGATGGTTATGCCTGGCGACAACGTTGAGATGTCCGTTGAGCTCATCCAGCCGGTCGCTATGGACGAGGGCCTGCGCTTCGCTATCCGCGAAGGCTCCCGCACCGTCGGCGCTGGCCGCGTTACCAAGGTTATCGACTAGTCGATACCCAGTAACCGCTCAGTAGGGCTATAAAAAATCCGCTTCACTTTCGGTGGGGCGGATTTTTTGATCCTTAACCCACTTTCTCCGCGATGCACGAGCGTCGGCAATAGCCGTTGCTGCCTTGGCCGGGCGGTGCTGGCCTATAAAAGAGGCCTCCCGCTGCATCCTGTTTGATTGATGCTGCGGGAGGCTTCAGCGCATTGCGCTTTTAGGCGTGCAGGGAGTTGCTACTTTTCCCAGCCGATGTCTTCCTTGGGGAGGATGGCGAAGCCGTTGGCACCGTAGTTGGCCAGGCCCTTCTTTACGCCGACCATTTGCGGACCGTTGGCGAAGGGGAGGATACCGTAGTGGCCGAAGGCCTCCGATTCGAGCTCATTCACGCGGTCGATTTGTTCGTCCTGGGAAGGAAGCTTCTGCAGCTCTTCAATCTTCTTATCAAATTCCTTGGTGCCAGTGCTGGACATATTTAGTGTGGAATCGCTGGCGTAGTACTGGCCAAAGTAGGCGACTCCAAATGGATCGGAGGAAGCAATGGCGGACAGGAAGAGATCGAAGTCTCGCTCAGAGGTTACCTTCGAGAACTCAGCAGAAGGGCGCTCTTCAATCTTGAGGTCAACGCCGACGTCCTTGAGCATCTTTTGAAGTGCGGCGGCAAGGGACTTGGATACCTCATCGTCGCCGATGAGGATATAGCGCAGGGATAGTTTTTCGCCGTCTTTAGCAAAGATTCCGTCATCACCTTGTTGATATCCGGCATCCTCGAGCAGCTTCTTGGATTGCTCGGGGTCGAACTTGATGACGTCCTTGATATTGTCCTTGTAGCCCTCCTGGGTGGAGTAGAGGGTAAGCGAGCCCGGCATCTCTTCTTCATAGCCCAGGCCGTTATAGCGGATCTCGGCCAGCTGATCGCGGTCGATGGCGGAGAAGACGGCGTGGCGCACATCCTCATCCTTGAGCTGTGGCGCCTTGGAATTGAGGGTGAGGATGACATTGGCAGGGCGCAATGCTGCGCGGATATCGATGTCCTCGCCCATTTCACTGGCAATGGTGAGGCTGTTCTTATCGGCCACGCCAGCCGCGTCAATTTCCCCGGCTTGGAAGGCGTTAATGGTGGCCTGGGATTCCATGACGCGGAAGCTTGCCTTCTTGAGTTTCGGCTTATCGCCCCACCACTTCTCATTTGGCACGAGGGTGAGGGTCCCACCCTTGAAGTCCACGTTGTCTACCTTGAATGGGCCGGCGCCGTACTGCGGGTTCAGTTTGCCCAGGTAGGCCTTGTCAAACTTCTCTGGGCTATCAATAGCGGGGTGGAGGGCGGAATCAAGCGGTGGATGCGCCACGCTTGAATAGTTCGTTAAGTATTTCACGTGGGGTTGCGCCGCCGAGGAT
>NZ_JBBMGI010000015.1:0-62633 GCF_037908445.1 Corynebacterium sp. KPL2825
GGACTTAGACGGCCGGGGGAGGGGTGACCTTGTCTAGCTGCTCGGTAATCTGCGGCCACAGCTGGCCCATGATGTCATCCCAGGTAAGGATCCACACGGCATTGTCCTTATCGGCCTTACCCACCATGACGAGCTGCTCGTTGCGGGCCCGCATATGGTCCAAGGTCTTTTGCACGGTAGTAGAAGAAGACACGGACAGGGCGGGGCGGGAGAACTCGAGGACCGGGGTCTCCGGAGCTGCCAGCAAGGTATCGCGCACGTGGACTACGCGGGGAACGCGGGAGTCCTTAGGAAAGACCAGTACGCGCATGATGTTCTTGCGCACGACGAGGTCCTGGAGATCGTCCACGGTGGCGTCGGAAGGCAGGGGCACTACCTCGGAGCCGTGGGCGCGGGCCATGGCGCCAACAGTGGAGTTTTCCAACTCGATGACATCGGAAATCTGGTTGGCGGAGTCATCATCCAATGCGCCGGTTTCGCGGGAATGCTCGACCAAGGTACGCAGGGTCTCGGCATCGTAGCCGGCCGCACCGGCACGATCGACGGGCTCTTCGCCCGCCATGGCCACGAGCTTATTGGCCATGACATTGATCCATTTCAGCAGCGGGCGGAAGATCCACACGAAGCCGCGCGCGGGAACTGCGATGACCTGCAGTGCGGTTTCAGGGTGTGCGATCGCCCAAGACTTCGGCGCCATCTCACCCAGCACTAGGTGAAGGAAGGTGACGATGAAGAGGGCGAGGATAAAGCTAGCGACATCGGCAATGCCCAGTGGTAGTCCCACAGCTTCTAGCGGGGCCATGAGCAGGTGGTGGACCCACGGTTTGGTCACAGCACCCAGCACGAAGGTCGCGGCGGTAATGCCCAGCTGCGCGCCGGCAAGCATGATGGTCAGTTCATTGAGCGAGCGCAGGCCGGCCCGGGCAGTACGGGAATTTTCCGCATACTCTTCCAAACGGTGACGGCGAGCGCCCATCAAGGAGAACTCGATAATCACAAAGAAGCCGGAAGCGGCGATGATAAGTAGGGTAACGAGGAGGTTAAGCCACCAAGATTCGGTCATTATGCATCCTCCTTCTCATCGTCATCATCGGACTGGTCGGGGTAATCCTCCACCAGCTCGATGGCAAGGACGGAGGGCACGTGGCGGTCCACCTCTTGCACGCGCAGGCGGATAGAGCGCACGGGCGCCTCATCGTGGTCCACCCAATCATCGGGCTCGGCCTCGAGCTGAATGGCGTGTTCCTCACCGACCTCTGGCAACGCGCCGGAGTGGGCGATGACGAGGCCAGCGACGGTTTCGAAGTCGCCCTCAGGCAGGTCGTGGCCGATGGCGCGCTCGATTTCATCAATGGGCGTATCGCCATCTACCACCCAGTGGGAATCGTCCTGCTCGGTGATTTCCTCGGTTTCTTCGATATCGTGCTCATCGGTGACATCGCCCAAGATTTCCTCGGCCAAGTCCTCCATGGTCACGATGCCTACGAAGCCGCCGTATTCATCGATGACGCAGGCCATCTTTTGCTCGCTATCGCGCAGTTCTTCCACGACATCTGGTAGCGGCATCAGCTCGGGTACCACGACGGGGTCCTGCATGATGCTGGTGGCCTTGGTGGCGGCGGGAAGGTCGCTTCCCAGCACGTCGATAAGATGCACGACGCCCACCGGGTTATGTTCATCATCGATGACGGGGTAGCGGGTGTGATCGGACGACATCATCTCGCGAACCTCACCAAGGGTGGTGTCCGGGTCAATGACGTCCACGCGGGAGCGCGGGATCATGGCATGCTCTACGTCGTGCTCAGGGAAATCCAGCAGGCGGTCGAGCACCATATAAGTATTCTCATCCAGATCGCCGGCCTCATGGGAGGAATCCACGATGGATTCCAAGTCATCGGCGGTGGCGGAGGAGTCCACGTCTTCTACCGGTTCAATGCCAAAAACCTTGAGGATGGCATTGGAAGAGTACTCAAAGAAGTGGATGAGCCAGCCGAATAGCCGCAGGTAAAGCTGCGTGGAGGAGGCCAGCCAGCGCGCCGTCTTCATAGGGGCGGCGATGGTGTAGTTCTTGGGGAAAAGCTCCGCGAAGAGCATGGTTGCAATCGTGGAGATGAAAAGCGCCAGGATGGTGCCCACAGTAATAGACACTGCGCTCGGCACACCAACGCCGCCGAGCAGGACGCCCAGTCCTTGGCCCACGAGCGGCTCGGCCACATAGCCGATGAGCAGGCCGGTAATAGTAATGCCGAGCTGCGCGCCGGAGAGCATGAAGGAGGTCTGCTGGGTAATAGCCAGCGCGCGCTGCGCCGTCTTATCCCCCTCAGCAGCCTGGGACCGCAGCTGTGTGCGGTCCACGGACATAAAAGAAAATTCCTGGGCCACGAAGTATGCATTCGCGACGATGATGAGGCCGATGACTACAAATCCGGCCAGGATCATCAAAATAGCCGATAACATGATTTACTCCCCACCGCCTAGAAGGAGGTAGGGACATCGACTGGGAGGTTCCACTGAGGGTGCCTTTCTACTTGGGAAGATGCAAACATACTACATGCTTAACCCCCCTTTCGGCCATTTTGTTCCCGCCCTATTAGGGTTTTATCCATGACTGAACCCTTCGGGCTGTATATCCACGTTCCTTTCTGTGCCACTCGTTGCGGGTATTGCGATTTCAACACTTATACCCCAGGAGAGCTCGGCAGCCCGCGCGATCTCACCGGGCCTTATCTGGATGCCTTGGACCGCGAGCTGGAGTTGGCGGCCGCGCGCGTAGGCCGCCCGGCCGAGACCGTCTTCATTGGCGGCGGCACGCCTTCTTTGCTGGGCGGGCAGGGGCTGACCCGGATCCTCAACACCGTCCGCTCCACCTTCGGCTTGGCACCAGGGGCGGAAGTCACCACCGAATCCAACCCGGAGTCCACCTCACCGGAGTATTTCGCCCAGCTTGCCGACGCCGGCTATACCCGCATCAGCCTCGGCATGCAGTCCGCTTCCCCCGGCGTTCTCCAAGTCCTAGAACGCGCCCATACCCCTGGACGCGCCTTCGCCGCCGCTCGCGAGGCTCGCGCCGCCGGCTTCGAGCACGTCAACCTGGACATGATTTATGGCACGCCCACCGAAACGGATGACAATGTGCGCGAAACGCTAGACCGCGTGCTGGAGACCGGCGTGGACCACGTCAGCGCTTACTCGCTCATCGTTGAAGACGGCACCCGCATGGCCCGCAAGGTCAACAAAGGCATCTTGCCCGCCCCTGATGAGGACGTGCTGGCCCGGCGCTACGAGATGATTTCTTCCACCCTCGAAGCGGAAGGATTTGAGTGGTACGAGGTCTCCAATTGGTCCAAGCCTGGTGGCGAGTGCGAGCACAACCGCATCTACTGGGTAGATGGCAATTGGTGGGGCGCAGGCCCCGGCGCCCACTCGCACTTAGGCAACGAGCGTTTCTTTAACGTCAAGCACCCCTCGCGCTATATCGACGCCCTTGGCCGCGGTGAGCTGCCCATTAAGGAAACCGAAGCGCTCACTGAGGCCGACCGCCACATGGAAAAGGTTATGCTTGGCCTGCGCCTGCGCGAAGGTATCCCGGAGGCTTGGATCGATACCCATGCCACTCCCGCCCTCGAGCGCTTCATAGGCCGCGGCCTGCTCGAGCGCGCCGGCGAACGCGTACGCATCACTAAGCCCGGCCGCTTGCTGGCCGATGGCATCATCACCGATCTCCTCGTCGCTGAAGAAACCTAATCTTCGTCCCGTCTACACTCGAAAGCACGTGAAAGAGCCAAGCGAATAGGAGCGACATAGTGTCTACCTCAACCGATGCCCGCCGCAAGGAAGTCCTGCGCGCCATCGTGGCGGACTATATTGCCTCCCAAGAACCGGTCGGTTCTAAAACGCTGCTGGAGCGCTACCAGTTAGGTGTTTCTTCGGCCACGATCCGCAATGATATGGCCGTGCTGGAATCCCAGGGCCTTATCGCCCAACAGCACGCCAGCTCCGGCCGCGTGCCCACCCAGCAGGGCTACCGCCATTTTGTCGACTCCCTCCATGAGGTCAAGCCGCTTTCGACCCCGGAGCGCCGCGCGATGCTCAGTTTTTTGGAAGGCGGCGTGGACTTGGAAGACGTGCTGCGTCGCTCGGTGCAGCTATTGGCGCAGGTGACAAAGCAGGCGGCCGTCGTCCAGCTGCCCAACCTTAAGGTCTCGCGCGTAAAGCACTGCGAGGTTGTGGCGCTGTCCCCAGTGCGCCTGCTGCTGGTGCTTATTACCGATAACGGCCGCGTGGACCAGCGCAACGTGGAGCTCGATGAAATCATTGACCAGGATCAGACCTTCCGCCTGCGTGACATCGTCAATAGTGCGCTGGTAGGCAAGACGCTTAGCGACGCCTCCGTGGAACTTGCCCACCTCGTCGACGAGGCTCCCTTGGATATCCGCCACCATGTGCTCAAGGTGGCCACCACGCTCATCGAGACCCTAGTGGAGCAGCCCTCCGACCGGCTGATTATGGCCGGTGCCTCCAACCTGACGCGCGTGGCCCGCGAGTTCCCAGAAGGTTTACCCAAGATTATTGAGGCGTTGGAAGAACAGGTCGTCGTCCTCAAGCTGCTTGCCCGTGTGCCGGATCTAGGCAACGTCTCCGTGGTCATCGGCGAGGAAAACGAAGAAGACCAGTTGCGCCAAGCCTCCGTTGTGGCCACGGGCTATGGTCTCGGCACCGGCGATGAGGTGGCCACGCTCGGCGGCCTTGGCGTGGTGGGGCCTACCTTTATGGATTACTCGGGAACAATCTCTAAGGTCTCTGCCGTTGCACGGTATGTGAGCGAAATTTTGGCCGGCGAGCAGTGCGAGTAAACTAGCTGGCCGCGCATTATTTTTTCAAGTTAACCCCAACAAGACGAATTAGAAGGAATATCTCTTACAGTGGCTCGTGACTATTACGGCATCCTCGGTGTTGATAAAAACGCAACTGACCAGGAGATTAAGAAGGCCTACCGCAAAATGGCCCGCAAGTATCACCCGGATCTAAACCCGGATGATGAAACCGCGGCTGAGAAGTTCCGCGATGCCGCGCTGGCTCAGGAGGTCCTACTGGATCCGCAAAAGCGCCAGATCGTGGACATGGGCGGCGACCCCATGGAACAAGGCGGCGGTGGCGCCGGTGCGGGTGGATTTGGCGGCTTCGGTGGCGGCGGCCTGGGCGATATCTTCGCCGAGTTCTTTGGCGGCGGTGCTGGCGGCTCCCGCGGCCCGAAGTCCCGCGTCCAACCGGGCAATGATGCCCTGCTGCGCACTCGCATTACCTTGGAAGAGGCCTATACCGGCTTGAAGAAGAAGGTCACCGTGGATACCGCCGTGCTGTGTGATACCTGCGGCGGCACCGGCTCTGAGTCCAAGTCCAAGCCGGTTACCTGCGATAATTGCAATGGCATGGGCGAAATCCAGGAGATGCAGCGCAGCTTCTTGGGCAACGTGATGACCACCCGCCCGTGCCCGAAGTGCCAGGGCTTTGGCGAGGTCATCACCGATCCATGCAACCACTGCGCCGGCGACGGCCGCGTGAAGAAGCGTCGCGATATTACCGTTAATATCCCGGCCGGCATCAACGACGGCATGCGCATCCGCATGGCGTCCCAGGGCGAGGTCGGCCACGGCGGCGGCCCAGCCGGTGACCTCTATGTTGAGGTCCACACGGAGGAGCACCCCGTCTTCCAGCGCAACGCCGATGATTTGAACCTCACCGTGCGCGTGCCGATGATTGACGCCGCCTTGGGCACCAACTTCACCATCGACCAGCTCAATGGCGAAGAGCTCACGATCGATATCGAACCGGGCACCCAGCCGGGTGAGTCCATCAAGGTCGACGGTGCCGGCATGCCGCGCCTGCGCACCGATGGCTTTGGCAACCTCTTTGCCCACGTGGACGTCGTCGTGCCAAAGGACCTGGACCGCAAGACCCGCGAGTCCCTGGAGAAGATTCGCAACTCCCGCGACGAGGGCGCGCGCGTGCGCACCACCGGCGACGGTCAAGAGGAATCCTTCTTCAGCCGCATCCGCGATAAGTTCCGCCGCTAATGTCGCTCCCCGTCTTCATCCACCCGGACCTTTCCGCCGCGCGCACCGGCGAGGCCTTCAGCCTCTCTGGCCCGGAGGCCCGCCACGCCGTGACGGTCAAGCGCATGGGGGAGGGCGAGCGCCTCGAGCTTATCGACGGCACCGGTATCCGCCTCACCCTCACCATCACCGCCGCCACGGGCAAGGACTCCCTAGAGGGCATGGTTGAGTCCATCGTCACCACGCCTGAGCCCACCCCGCGGGTGACCGTGGTGCAGGCCATCCCGAAGTCCGAGCGTGCCGAGCTCGCCGTGGATCTGGCCACCCAAGCCGGCGCCGATGAGATTATCGCCTGGCAGGCAGACCGCTGCGTGGCCAAATGGGACGGCAAGAAGGCACCAAAAGCGGTGGCCAAGTGGCAGGCGGCCGCAGATTCTGCGGCCAAGCAATCCCGCCGCGCCCGCATCCCCCAGGTGCGCGGCCCGCTGACCACCCCGCAGCTCGTCCAAGAACTCAGCCGCGACCGTGCCGCCGGTGATGCGGCGGCTGCACCCACCGTGCTTGTCCTGCATGAAGAAGCCACCGCCTCCATCAAGGATGTCACGCTCGCAGACGATGTCGTTCTGCTCGTCGGCCCCGAGGGCGGCATCGGTGACGCCGAGCTCGATCGCCTCAAGGAGGCCGGCGCCACGCCTATCAAGCTCGGCCCGGAGGTGCTGCGCACAGCCAGCGCGGCAATGGTGGCGCTGGCGGCAATCGGCATGCGCACCCAGCGGTGGTAGCCGGCGCTGGTAGCCTAAAGCACGTGCCTATCATCACGAAGAAATGTGAGCTAGATTCCGCCTACGTCAGCATCGTGCTGGGTAGCGCGGACGATAACTTGCGCGTGCTCAATAACCGTCTGGATGCGGACCTTTTTGCCCGCGGCAATGTCGTTACTATCACCGGTCCCGATTATGAGGTGGCCCGCGCCGCGAAGATCCTTGACGAGCTCGAAGCCATCGCCCGCCGTGGCCACGCCGTATCCACCGATACGGTCAAGCACACGATGGACATGGTGGCGGTAGAGGCGCCGCAGTCGGTTTCGGCGGCGCTGGCGGCGGACATCGTCAAGCGCCGTGGCAAGGCCGTCCGCCCAAAGACGGTGGGCCAGTCCGAATACGTGCAGGCCATCGACGATAATACGGTGGTCTTTGGTATCGGCCCGGCCGGTTCCGGCAAGACCTACCTCGCGGTAGCCAAGGCGGTGCAGGCTCTGCAAACCAAGCAGGTCTCGCGCATTATTCTCACCCGCCCGGCTGTAGAGGCAGGGGAGAAGCTGGGCTTTTTGCCGGGCACGCTCAATGACAAGATTGATCCGTACCTGCGCCCGCTATACGACGCCCTGCGGGACATGCTCGATCCAGAGATGATCCCTAAGCTCATGGAGGCCGGCATCATCGAGGTCGCTCCGTTGGCCTATATGCGCGGCCGCACATTGAACGATGCGTTTGTCATCCTTGATGAGGCCCAAAACACCACGCCCGCGCAGATGAAGATGTTCCTCACCCGCCTGGGCTTTGGCTCCAAGATCGTGGTCACCGGCGACGTCTCCCAGGTGGATCTCCCGCATGGCCAGGTCTCCGGCCTGCGCATCGTGCGCCGCATCCTGCGCAACGTGGAGGATATTCACTTTGCGGACTTGGGAGCGAAAGACGTGGTGCGCCACCAGCTGGTCGGGCGCATCGTCAATGCCTATGAGACCTTTGATAATAAGAAAGCCGCAGAATACGAGGGAATGGAATGAGTATCGAGTTTCTCAATGAATCCGGCTTCGAGGGCGTCAACGAGGAGATGCTGATTGACGTCGCTTCTTATGCCTTCGGCGCCATGGACATCAACCCCGATGCCGAGTGCACAATTACCTGCGTGGATTTGAAGACCATCGAGGATCTCCACGTGCGCTGGATGGACCTGGAAGGCCCTACCGATGTCATGAGCTTCCCCATGGATGAGCTCACCCCCGGTGCGATTGCTGGTGGCGGCCGCCCGGATGCCGCCGATCCAGGCCCGGCCATGTTGGGCGATATTGTGTTGTGCCCCGAATTCGCATTGCGCCAGGCCGATGCCGCTGGGCACTCCCTAGGTCACGAGCTTGCCCTGCTTACGGTCCACGGCTGCCTGCACCTGCTGGGCTATGACCACTCCACTCCGGCCGAGGAAAAGGAAATGTTCGGCCGCCAAAACGAGCTGCTTGCGGATTGGTACGACGATGTGGCCGATCGTGGCGTGGCTTATCAGCCCAAGCCTTCCGGGCCGAAGGCTTTTCCCGATGCCGCCGAACGCGCCAACCTGGACAAGCAGGTTCCCGGTGGGGGAATACCTGCGGTGGGAGAACCACAAGATCGCCCGGAAGAATAATTTTTCGCTTTCTTTTGTGAGCGCGTGCGCCGCATAGCACAATGGAAACCTATGACTATCCTTTCCATCCAGTCCCACGTCACCTACGGCCACGTTGGCAACTCTGCGGCCGTCTTTCCTCTGCAGCGCGCCGGCCATGAAGTATGGCCGGTCCACACGGTGAATTTCTCCAACCACACTGGCTACGGTGACTGGGGCGGGCCGATGATTCCGGCCAGCGATGTCACCTCCATTATCGATGGCATTGAAAAGCGCGGTGCCTTCCCACAGATTGACGCCATTCTGTCTGGCTACCAGGGCGGCGCCGACATTGCCGACGCCATCGTGGAAACCGTCCGCCGCATTAAGGCCGCTAACCCCAAGGCGCTTTACGCCTGCGATCCTGTAATGGGCAATGCTAAGTCCGGTTGCTTTGTCTCCGATGAGATCCCGCCGCTGCTGCGTGACCGCGTTGTGCCCGTTGCCGATATCATCACCCCCAACCAATTTGAGCTGGGCTACCTCACCGATTCCGAGGTCGGTACCCTCGATCAGACCCTCGCCGCGGTGAAGAAGGCGCAGGAAATCGGTCCAAAGACCGTTCTGGTTACCTCCGTCAAGCGTCCCGAAACTCCAGAGGGCCAGATTGAGATGCTCGCCGTTGACGGCGACCGCGCCTTCCTAGTGTCCACGCCACTATTGCCGTTTAAGCGTAACGGCTCCGGCGATGTCACCGCCGCCTTGTTTACCGGCCACTACACCGAGACCAGCGACGTTAAGGAGTCCTTGCGCCGCACCGCCTCCTCTGTCTACGACCTGCTGGAAAACACCTATGAGGCCGAGACTGCTGAGCTTCAGCTCATCCAGTCTCAGGATGTATTCGCACACCCGCGCATGCAGTTCCACGCGGAGGAGCTTTAGGCCTGGGCAATCTCTACGGAAAGCCCATTGTTGCGGACCCTATCCAGTGAGAGGTTAGGTTGCCTAGCGCAGCACTGCGGCGTAATGCCACGCTAGGTCTAGCTTGATTTGGCCGAGCTGAGGATGCAGCCTCAGCTCGGCTTTCTTTATCTGCTCCTTGTATTACTTTCCGAGTCTCTCATATGAGACACCCACGCCTGCTTAAAAGTGGTATGGCGCACCATGCCCTATTAATATGGCGGCAGTCACGTTCTCATCAAGTAGAAGGAGCTCACCATGTCTAGTACCGGAAGCATCAGCGCCTCTCCCGACGGCCTTTTGATGGCACTCATTCAGTACCCCGTCCCCGTGGTTAACACCCCAGAGGACGTCCAAGCCAGCGTGGATGAAATCTGCCGCATGGTTGCCTCCACCAAGGCGGGCTACCCAGATCTCGATCTCATTGTCTTCCCGGAATATTCTTCCTCCGGTCTCAACACCAAGATTTGGTCCTATGATGAATTCCTCATTGGTCTCGATGATCCCAAGGTAGATCAGTTCAAGCAGGCTTGTAAGGAAAATGACGTTTGGGGCGTCTTCTCCATCATGGAGCCCAACCATGAGGAAGGAAAGCCGCCATTTAATACCGCCATCATCATCAACTCCGATGGCGAAATTGCGCTGCACTACCGCAAGCTCCAGCCATGGACTCCTATCGAACCGTGGTACCCAGGCGATTTGGGTATGCCGGTATGTGACGGTCCCAAGGGTTCCAAGCTCGCCGTGAATATCTGCCACGATGGCATGTTCCCCGAGCTGGCACGCGAGGCCGCTTATAAGGGCGCCAATGTCTATATCCGCATTTCTGGCTACTCCACGCAGACCCAGGATCAGTGGATCATGACCAATAAGACCAATGCCTTCCAGAACCTCATGTTCACTGCTTCGGTGAACCTGGCTGGCTATGACAACACCTTCTACTACTTCGGTGAGGGCAACGTCTGCAACTACGATGGCCACATGATTTCTGAGGGTCACCGCAACCCCGGTGAAATCGTCACCGCCGAAATCTTCCCAGAATTGGCCGATAAGGCTCGCATCAACTGGGGCCTTGAAAACAACATCTTCAACCTGGGTAACCGCGGCTACGTTGGCTACCCCGGCGGCAAGACCGAAAACTATCTCACCTGGGTCGAGGACTTGGCCAAGGGCGAATACAAGCTCCCGTGGGCTGACGACGTCCGCATCAAGGACGGCTGGAAGTACTACCCGGACGGCCCGCAGCTTGGACCGCTGCCGGACGAGTTTAAGTAAGCTTCACTAATTTAGCGGCAAGCCCTGCACCCGTTTCGACGGGCGCAGGGCCTTGGTGTTGTCCAGCGTGCGGTCTTTTTGCTGCTAATACTCGTCGCCTTCTACCGCACCTGTATCGGCATCGGCTGGCGTATCTAACACTGCGTCAGACTCTGGTGTGTATCCGGCATCTACGTCGCCATAGTCATTAAGCGAATCTGAAGGCGGAAGGCCTCCATTGCACAGCTCGGCCCATTCTTCGGGGTACTTATATTGTCCGCCTGGACCACCGCAGACTTCTTCAGCCCGAACAGCTCTTTGTAGCTCTGGAGTGTTGCAGAGCTCAGTTGGGTGCCAAGAGCCATCGGAAAAATGGCCAAACGCGCCTAGCCCGTCATCGCAATACAGCAACTCTGGCTCCGCAGCTGCAGCCTCGGCCTGGGTCTCTGGCTCTGCAGCAACGCTATTTGCAGGTTCTTCAGGCATGCTCTCTTCGCCGCTGCTGGTAGCAGCAGAAGAGGCCGTACTCGAAGAGCTGGTGGCGGACGAAGAAGAGGTCGTCGCAGAGGTAGTGCTCGTCTCTGCTGATGGCTCGGAATCGGGGAGGAGCAGGCGGAGAGGAAGAGGGTAAGAGCAGCGCTCAAAATGAGCGCAGGAGAGGTGCGGGGCATGGAGGAGCCTTTCCGGGGAGGCAGCACGGTTTGTGCTGGGGAGAAGAGGTTTCTCCATAGATTAGCCCTATTCTGTACCGCTGGTAGAAATTGGCTGTGAACTAATCGGAGATTTTGGCTCTGTGGGCTATTATTGCGGGTAATGAGTTCTGATTTTGATGCACAGTTTGATGCGGCATTCGAGGGTCTTCCAGAAGACCCCGATGATGCCGTGCCGGAAGGCGCCGAGAATGCGGCCGCCCCGCTTGACTATTCGCAGTACACCGACACCCCGGAAGGATTCCGTTCCGGCTTCGTGTCCTTTGTCGGCCGCCCGAATACCGGTAAATCGACGCTGACCAATGCCCTGGTAGGTCAGAAGATTGCGATTACGGCTGACCAGCCGGAGACCACCCGCCACACCATCCGTGGCTTGGTACACCGCGAAGATGCCCAAGTAATCGTCGTGGATACGCCGGGCCTACACCGCCCGCGCACCCTGTTGGGTGAGCGCCTCAATGAGGTAGTCAAGGATACCTACGCCGATGTGGATGTCATTGGCCTGACCATCCCGGCCGATGAGAAGATTGGCCCGGGTGACCGCTGGATCCTGGACAACGTGCGCTCCATTGCGCCGAAGACGCCGATCATCGGCATCGTCACCAAACTGGATAAAGCCAGCAAAGACCAGGTAGGCGCACAGCTTTTGGCCCTGCACGAGCTACTTTCCCAAGATGACCCGAATGCGGTAGTCATCCCGGTGTCCTCCAAGGAAGGTGTACAGCTTGATGAGCTCGTGCAGGTCATCGTGGATCACCTGCCAGAAGGCCCGAAGTTCTACCCAGATGATCACATCACCGATGAAGGCCAGGAAAAGCGCATCGAGGAACTCATTCGTGAGGCTGCATTATCCGGCTTGAAGGCGGAGCTGCCGCACTCGGTGGCGGTGCAGGTGGATGAGATGTTGCCATCGCGCACCCGTGAGGGTGTGCTGGATATCCACGCCATTTTGTATTTGGAGCGGCCTGGCCAAAAGCGCATTATCGAAGGCAAGGATGGCCTGCGCTTCCGCCGCATTGTGGGCAATGCCCGCAAGGAGATCATCGAGTTGCTGGGCCAGAACGTATACCTAGACTTGCGCATTAAAGTGCTGAAAAATTGGCAGTCTGACCCGAAGTCGCTGGGTAGGCTCGGGTTTTAAACCACTATGCGCGAGAACTATCGTGACCGCGCAGTGGTCATCCGCACCTACGATTTTGGTGAGGCCGATCGCGTCATTGTCCTACTCACCCGCGATCACGGCCTCGTGCGCGCGGTGGCCAAGGGCGTGCGCCGTGCCAAGTCGCGCTTTGGCTCGCGCCTGCAGCTCTTCGTTAACCTTGATGTTCAGCTGTACGTGGGCAAGAACCTAGCCACCATTTCCCAAGCGGATACGGTGGATTACTTTGGCGCGCGCCTCATCGAGGACTATGAGCGTTACACGGCGGCCTGCGCGGTGCTGGAGTCAGCCGAGCGCCTGGCTTTTGCCGACGCAGCCCATGACCCCTACCTCTACGAATCCGTCACCGCGACCTTGGAGCGGCTGCAAACTGCGGACCCAACCATGACTCTGGATGCCTTCTTGCTGCAGGCGATGGCGCATGCCGGTTGGGCGCCGAGCCTTTTCAACTGTGCCCAGTGCAACCGGCCCGGCCCGCACCACGCCTTTCACCCGGCAGTCGGCGGGGCGGCGTGCCACGAATGCCGGCCGCCGGGTGCAGCCGAGGTGGATCCGGAAACGCTGCATCACCTGTGGCTTTTAGCGCATAACTACCCGACGAATCCCACGAATGCGCAAAAGCAGGAGGGGCATCGCCTAGCGCGGGCGCACCTGCAGTGGCACATGGAGCGCAATGTTTCCGCATTGCAGGTAATGGAGCAGTAGAATATAGCCCGTGATTACGCCAGACCCGAACCGCACTTTGACCCCGCCGAATATCCCGGATGAGTTCATGCCGCGCCATATTGCGCTGGTTATGGACGGCAATGGCCGCTGGGCCCAAGAGAAGGGCATGAAGCGCACCGAGGGGCATAGGCGCGGCGAAGCCGTGCTTCTTGACGTCGTCGATGCCTGCCTGGCCGCCGGCGTTCCTTATCTTTCGGCATATGCCTTCTCTACGGAGAATTGGCGCCGCAGCCCCGAGGAGGTCCGCTTCCTTATGGGCTTTAACCGCGATGTGCTGCGCCGCCAGCGTGAGTGGCTCAATGAGCGCGGTGTGCGCGTGGTGTGGGCTGGGCGCCGCCCGCGCCTATGGCGCTCGGTTATTAAGGAGCTCGAGGCTGCCCAGGAACTGACCAAGGATAACACCAAGATGACCTTGGCCATGTGCGTGAACTACGGCGGTAGGGCAGAGCTGGTGGATGGTTTCCGGGACATCGCCAAGCAAGTTGCAGCCGGCGAGCTCAACCCGCGCGATATTAAGGAAGAAACCATAGCGCAGCATCTCTATGATCCGGGCATGCCGGATGTGGATCTCTTCCTGCGCCCGTCCGGGGAGAAGCGCACATCTAACTTCCTACTGTGGCAGTCGGCTTATGCGGAGATGATTTACCAGGATAAGCTCTTCCCAGATTTCACCCCGGAGGATCTCTTCGCCGCCATCGAGGAATACGCGCGGCGCGACCGCCGCTTCGGTGGCGTTAAGAAGTAACGCGCAGCACCAAAGTGGTGTGCTTTATACCTCGGGGATAAAGATGTCCTCGATTCGGCAGGAAAAGTGGCGCGCGATCTGAAATGCGAGGGGGAGCGAAGGATCGTAGCGCCCCTTTTCAATACTGATGACCGTTTGGCGCGATACGCCTAGCTCCGCGGCTAAGCCCTGCTGGGAGAGACCTTGGCTCTCGCGAATCTCTTTAAGCCGGTTGTCCATGGCTTAGCTTGCCGCCCGCTTGTGGGCAAAGTAGCTAATGCCAAAGGTGCCGGTCACAAAGACTCCCAAGATGATAGTGAGCAGGGTGCCCGAAACGTGGAAATCCCAAAAAGAGGAGGCGATGCCAAGTCCGCCGATGCCAAAGAGCATGGCGTGCAGGGTGTTTTCGGAGGCTTGCGAATACCAATGGGATTCGATGGAATTTTCCGGATCGGGTGTTGCCCCACGGATGGTGTCTCGATCCACCATGAATCCCCAGCTAGCCGCCGTAGCTACAGGAAATAGGCACAGTGCGTACACAGCAAACGCTAGTAGCGGTGAATCATCGTGTACGAAAGCGGCCACGATGGCACCGGCGGCTGCAGCAAGGCCCGCGCCTGCTGCAACGGATAGTGTGATGAGCTTGGTTTGGGTGCCGCCAAACTTGGGGCGGCCAAAGCGGGTGGTCTGCAAGGAAGCCTCTTCTAACAAGTGATTGTAAAGCGTGCTTGACGCCCACTATATGTCAAGCATCCTTTACTGTAAAGGGTGCTTTACTGTCCCGGGTAAATTCATTCTTAAGGATGATTGGCGGCCTTTTAGGGTAAAAGCATGGCAGAAGACGACATCAGGCTAAAAGACGCACTAATCGGAATAGTGGCAATCATCTCAATGGATGTCCTATTGGTAGTGACAGTTTTTGCCATGCTGAAGACCGGTTTGACCACGGGTGGGCTCGGTGTAGTTCTGCCTGCTGCACTTGTTATTTCAGTGGTAGTGCCGACTGTTGCGTTGGTGTATTACCTCAAGCGTCGGGGAATTAGTCTCGGCTTTGTTCCCTTAGGTCGACGTGGTTGGCACTTATTGTGGCAAGTTCCTCTCGCCATTTTTGTAGCGGGAGTCGCTGCCGCGATTGTGGGGCCGCTGTTGGGGCTATCGCCCTCGGAAAGTACATCTGCAGCAGATGGACGCGGTGTCATGGTGGTCGTTTCTTTGGCCTCCTATCTTTTGCTGGCACCGCTGGTGGAAGAAATTGTGTTTCGCCGCCTGCTGATGGGGTATCTAGATCGCAGCGTCCCAGCGTTTGCCAGCGTGATCCTCAGCTCTTTGCTATTTGGTCTCGTCCATATTGCGCCGCCGGTCATGGTGTATGCGACGTTTCTAGGAATGGGGTGCGCGCTTGTAACCCGCTTCCACAATTCGCTGCGCGCAGGCTTTATTGTGCACTTGGTCAATAATGTGGTCGTGCAGTTGATTGCGGTCTCGGCGCTATAGTCTTGGCGTGGAAGGCCCTGCCACAGTCGGGCCGCGCAAGAAAACCCTAGGCTCCGGAGTGGAGACTGGGGCTAGGGGAGGAGCGGCTTCACTAGGCGGAGTGGGGATGCTTAGGCGGAAGCGGCGCAGTTGCTGCAGATGCCAAAGACCTCGGCATCGTGGCCGGTGAGCTCGAAGCCGTACTCCTTGGCCACGGAGGTCGCCCACTTTTCAATGGGGCCGCCGTCGATTTCCTCGGTGCGGCCACACTTGGTGCATACCAAGTGGTGGTGATGGGCGTCGGTCTCGCAATGGCGGTAGAGGGTTTCGCCATTGGGCATGTGGAGCGCGTCCACTGCATCGATATCGGTTAGGGACTGCAGGGTGCGGTACACGGTTGTCAGACCCACCTTTTCCTCCCGCTCCTGGAGTTCGTGATAGATCTCCTTGGCGGAGGCGAATTTCTCCATATCCCGCAGCACCTCGACGACTGCGGTGCGCTGCTTGGTATTGCGCGCTCCTAGTTTGGGAATACTGTCGTGTAAAGCCATGACCTTTATATTATCAATTCTTTTTCAACAACTGCATAGTCAGGCGGCTTTATATGCAAGGAGGGGAGGGCTAGGAGGCGATCCTGGCGGCGTCGGCAAGCAAGTCCAATACCTGCGGCGCAATGAGTGAGTAGGTCACCTCGCGCCCGCTGCGCTCGGAGTCAACAATGCCCGCTTGCTTGAGAACGCGCAGGTGCTGGCTAATGAGCGGCTGAGACTTGCCGGTGGCTTTGACGATCTCGTGTACAAAGTGATCGCGTTCGGCCAGGCGGGAGATGATGGCGATGCGTAGGGGCGAATCGAGGGCAGCGATCACGCCGGCGGCCGCAGAACTATTAATCGCCGTATCAGTGGTCGTCATAGGGAATGTCACTTTCAATTAAATACCTATTACCTGTCGGGCACCCTTATATTACCCGATGTGTTCAATAACTCGTATGTATTTCAAATTAAATTCATGCCCTAATCCACCGCCGGCAAGCGCTTAGGGTTAGACTGAACGAGATTGTCAAGACTGTCCCCTACCAGAGGAGTCCGAAAACTTATGGCATCCGTCATCGATACCGTTGTAAACCTGTGTAAGCGCCGCGGCTTGGTCTACCAGGCAGGTGAAATTTACGGCGGTTCCCGCTCCGCGTGGGACTACGGCCCTCTTGGTGTAGAGCTCAAGGAAAACATCAAGCGTCAGTGGTGGCGCCACATGGTCCAGTCCCGCGCAGACGTCGTGGGTGTCGATACCTCCGTCATCCAGCCACGCCAGGTCTGGGTATCTTCCGGTCACGTTGAAGTATTCTCCGACCCGCTGGTGGAATCCCGCCACACCGGTAAGCGCTACCGTGCCGACGACCTCATTGAGGCCTACGAGGAAAAGCACGGCCACGAGCCAGAAAACGGCCTGGCAGATATCAATGACCCGGAAACCGGCCAGCCGGGTGACTGGACCGAACCGAAGGCTTTCTCCGGCCTGCTCAAGACCTTCCTTGGCCCAGTCGATGATGAGCAGGGCCTGCACTACCTGCGTCCGGAGACCGCACAGGGCATCTTCGTTAACTTCAAGAACGTGATGACCTCCTCGCGCATGAAGCCGCCGTTTGGCATTGCGAATATTGGCAAGTCCTTCCGCAATGAAATTACCCCAGGTAACTTCATCTTCCGCACCCGCGAGTTCGAGCAGATGGAGATGGAGTTCTTCGTTAAGCCAGGCGAGGACGAAGAGTGGCACCAGTACTGGATCGATGACCGCTATAACTGGTACGTGGACCTGGGCATCAAGGAAGAAAACCTGCGCCTTTACGAGCACCCGAAGGAAAAGCTCTCCCACTACTCCAAGCGCACCGTGGACGTGGAGTACGCCTTTGGCTTCAAGGGCTCCAAGTGGGGCGAGCTGGAAGGCGTGGCTAACCGCACCGACTATGACCTGTCCGTACACGCCAAGGGCTCGGGCGAGGACCTGTCCTACTATGACCAGGCCAATGACGAGCGCTGGATCCCGTACGTCATCGAGCCGGCCGCCGGATTGGGCCGTTCCATGATGGCCTTCCTGGTTGATGCCTACGACGAGGAAGAAGCTCCCAACGCCAAGGGTGGTACCGATAAGCGCGTGGTCCTGCGCCTGGACCGCCGCCTGGCCCCCATCAAGGTAGCCGTGCTTCCGCTTTCCAAGAAGGAAGAGCTCTCTGAGCCTGCCCGCAAGTTGGCCGATAAGCTGCGCGCTTATTGGAACGTGGACTTTGACGTCTCCGGTGCCATCGGCCGCCGCTACCGTCGCCAGGATGAGATTGGCACCCCGTTCTGCGTCACCTTCGACTTCGACACCCTCGAAGACGATGCCGTGACCGTGCGCGAGCGCGACACCATGGAGCAGGAGCGCGTGAAGCTCGATGACCTCGAGGCTTACCTCGCCTCCCGCCTGATTGGGTGCTAGGGATGCATTACACCAGCTGGGATCGCTCTGACCGCGCAAACCCCGTGCTCTTGGCCGAAGACGGCCCGGAGCAGCTGGGCGTATTCTCGGAGCATTCCGCGGAGGTCGACGGCCACTTCTGGCGCACCGAGGTCAGTGACCTTGGCGCCTCTGCCACGCTTGCCGACGGCTCCATCTACCGCCTCGCCGGCCGCCTCGGCCGCGATAAGCGCCTAGAGGCATCGCTCAACGGCCGCACTTTTCACTTCATCAATGAAAACAGCGGCGACTGGATCATCGATGATGTCGATGATGACAAGGTAGGCCAGTTCTCCTCCCGCAACTCTGGGGTGCGCAAGTCCATCCTCGAATTCGAGCACGAAGCCGAAGGACTCACCACCGCCGAAATTGCCGGTTTGAGCTGGTTTACCCGCGTCATCCTTGATGCCAATACCCAAGGCAAGGCTTGGGCGTGGATCATCACCTTGGTCCTCGCTTCCATCGTTGCCATCCTCGCGCTTTTCATCTTCTAATGACTGTGCAGTGGACTTGGGGCGAGGGTGCGCTCAGCAGTGCCGCGGGGGAGCAACTGGCTTCCGTGTGCGACGGTGTGCTCGCCACCGCGGCCGGCGAGCGCCTAACCTTGGAATCTTCGCTGGATTACTCCTCCCCGCGCTTCTTCTTGCGCGCGCAGACCGCGGCGGGCGCGGGCGAGGATTTCTCGGTCTCCCAGGCCGGGATTACCATCACCCGCCTGCGTGCGGCCTGCGGGGAGCGCGAGTACCTGCTAGAACGCCGCAACCCTTTCCGCCGCGAGCGCCGCATCGTAGCTCGCCGCTCGGGCGCCGAGGTTGCCAGCACCGCCCCGGCGGGAAACGGACTGCAGGTGAGCGTGGGTGAGCTGCCGGAGCTCGACGCCATATTCTTGAGCTACGCCTGTGCGCTTCTCGACGCCACCCCGCGCACCCTGCGCACCTAGTCCGGCGCAATCAACGAAGGCGCCGCCCACGGAGAGTGAGACGGGGCGGCCTTTGCTCGGCTAGAAGGAGCCGCCGCGGAAGCCGCCTCCGTCGCCGCCGCCGAAGTCTCCGCCGCCAAAGCTGCCTCCACCAAAGCCGCCGCCTCCGAAACCGCCACCAAAGCCGCGGCCGCCGCCGAGCATTTGGCCCAGGACCATACCGGTGACGATATTGCCGGCCGCGTTGCCCATCTGCTGCCGCTGCTGGCGGCGACGGTGCTCGTCAATGTCATCCTTGGCGCGCTGCAGCGCCGCCTGGGCCGCGGCCACCGCTTCGCGGGAAGACTGCAGGGCGGCGCGGATATCGCTGCGCTCGGTGTGGAGGGCTTGGGCGTGGAGACGTTTGGCGTCGGCAAGCGCGGTGCGTGCGCCCGAGCCGATGATGCGCCCGCGGGAGGAAATGAGGTCCTCCGCAGCCTGAATATTGGATTCCGCCACGGAAATCTGCTGGCGGAAGAGATCCAGTTGGCGCGCGTGGGTGGAGGTCTTTTCCCGCACGCGGTCAAGCGCCTCATCCAACTGAGTATCGATAGAGGTCAGCGCGGTGTGCTGGCCCAATGGATCCTGCTGGCCGTGGGCTTTGGCCTCAGTGACTGCGGTGCCAGCGCGGCCGAGCAGTTCCTCGAGCGCGTTCCAATCCGCCGTGGTTCCCTGCGCCTTGCCTTGGCGTTCGAGCTCGCGGGCCTCGTCGATTTCGCCTTCGACTTCGGCAATGAGGGACTCGAGGTTAGCGCGGGCGGTGGCGATATTCTCCTCCGCGTTTTCCACGCCGGAAATTAGGCGATCCGTCATCGCGCAGGCATGCTCACTATCGCGGATGAGCCCCACCAGCGGGCCCTGCTGGCCGGCCGGCCGGGCCTGGATTCCCCGGGCCTTTTCTAGGAGCTTTTCTGCCTCATCAAGCGAAGCGGCGGCAAGCTCCGGGTTATCGGCAATGGAGGACAAAACGTGCTCGTCATAGTTGCCCTTCAACCGAGCCAACGTGGATTCGGCCTCCGGCAGGCGGGCGCGCAGGCCCACGGTGCGCTGGGTGAGCTCGTCCAGTTTCTCATCGGAGTGGATAAGTAGGTCGCGCATCTGGGCAAATTCAGCGGCCTGCGTGTCTAAGGCATCATCAGCTTGTCCGCACGAGGAGATGATTTCCACGAGCATCTGGCGGCGTTCGGCCGGGGACTCCGGAACGGCATCATCTAGGCGCTGGCGTAGGTGGAAAGCCTTTTGCAGGGTAGAAGTAGAGTGGTTCATCGCCTTGGTAAACGGGCGCACGCGCTCCGGACCAAACTCCGAAAGTGCGATATTGAGCTCCTCCTTGCCGCGGCGGATGGACTCATCGGTCGAGACCAACTCTTCCTGCGCCAACTGGTCCAAGGTCTCAAGTGACAAACGGTTGAGCTGATCGGTATCGCCCGGGGCGATTTCGCGGGCCGACTCGAGCGTTTGCGCCTTATTCTTCTTAGTATTGCGGCGGGAGTAGTACATGATTCCGCCACCGGCGGCGACAATGGCGGCCGCGCCACCGCCCAGCCACGCTAGGCCGGAAGAATCGGAAGAGTTGGAGCTGCTGGTGTTGCCCAGGGCGGCGTCGGCAAGCGCGAGGGCGGAAGCACCGTACTCATCGCTGGTCAGCTTGTCATAGGCGGCGTCATACATCTGGTCGAGCCGGCCCTTGGGCCAATCCTTGCCGGTCTGCACTCCCATTTTGCGGTCATCGACGGACAGGACATACACCGCAGAGTTTTCCCCCTTGTCCTTGACCACTTGGGCGGCATAGCTTTCCGGATCCGTATCTAGCTTATTGGTGATGTAGACAAAGAGGACCCGGTGCTCGTCCTTTTGCAGCTGGCCAATCTTTTCCCTCAGCTCGGCCTTTTCTTGGGTGCTTAAAACTCCCGCGTCATCGGTAACCTTCTCCGTGAGGGTGGCCGTACCGGTGCCCTGCGCCACGGTGGTGGTTTCAGCGGCAAAGGCAGAGCCCGCACCGATGGAGGTGCAGCCCAAGATGAAAGCGGCGATGGCCGCGCGGCCCAAACGTGCACTCAAATTCATGCCCACCACTTTACCGGCTCCACTTAGCTCTTCGGCGGGTAGTGTAATGGGGCAGTGAAGTACGTAATTGTTTTAGGCACTGCCCAATATGACGGCCGGCCCTCCCGCATCCTTGCCGGACGCCTGCGCCATGCCGGCGAGCTAGCCACGGCCGAGGGGTTGGAAGTCATTACCGTGGGTGGCAAGCTCCCCGGCGATAGGTTTACTGAGGCCGGCGTCGGCCGCACCTTTCTGCGCGAGCACTTCCCGCACCTGACCGTCCACGCGGTGGAGCAGGGGCTAGATACCCGCAGCTCCCTGAAAGCGGCCAAGGAAGCCTTCGCGCTTTCCGACGCCACCATCATCACCGATCCCCTCCACCGCCTGCGCACCGCACTCATCGCCCGCCAAGAAGGACTAAAAGCCACCGTATCCGGCACGCCGTATTACCCAGCCGCACGCTTTTCCACACCCTGGTGGCGCTACCTTGCCCACGAAACCGGTGGCGTGGCCTACGCGCTGGTAGCAGGACTTTTGCCCCCGCGCGGTGCCGCCGCACTGCGCAATGGGTTCTACCGCGTGGAGCAGCTCCTGCGCCCGAATCAAAAGCTGCGGCATCAGACGATTGAGCAGGATGACGACCGCACTTAGGCCACGTTGCTCACCCAAAGGGCCAGTTCACGGAATAAACTTGGGGCGTGTCCTATTCTTATTCCGCCGCCGACTTCGCCCGCCTGGCCGATGAAAAGCCGAAGGGCTCAGCCTTCCATAGCGTGGAAGAACATCGCGGCGTCTTTGCCCGTGACCGCGCCCGCGTGCTGCATTCGGCAGCCTTGCGGCGTCTGGCCGATAAAACTCAGGTCGTCGGGCCGCGCGATGGCGATACTCCACGCACCCGTCTGACCCACTCGCTGGAGGTGGGCCAAATTGCGCGGAGCATCGGTGCTGGACTTGGACTCGATCCTGATCTGTGCGACATGGCAGGGCTGACCCATGACATCGGCCACCCGCCCTACGGGCACAATGGCGAAAACGCACTCAATGAGGTCGCCCTCAACGGCTTTGAAGGAAACGCGCAGACCCTGCGCATCCTCACCCGCCTAGAGCCCAAGATCATCGTGGACGATGCCAGCGGCGTGCCGCGCAGCTTCGGCCTCAACCTCACCCGCGCCGCCCTCGACGGTGCCTGCAAATACCCCTGGACCAAAACCAATCCCGATGGCAGCACCAACCGCAAATACGGCGCCTATGACGAGGACGCGGATCTGCTCGAGTGGCTGCGCGAGGGCCATAGCGATAATCGCAAATGCATCGAAGCCCAAGTAATGGACTGGTCCGATGACATCGCCTACTCCGTGCATGACGTGGAAGACGGCATTATTTCCCGGCGCATCTCCCTCAAAGTCCTTTGGGACCTAGTTGAGCTAGCCCAGCTGGCAGAAAAGGGCGCTAAAGCCTTTGGCGGCACCGCCGATGAGCTCTTGGAGGCGGCCGATAGCCTGCGCAACTTAAGCGTCATCAATGCCATCGGCGATTTTGATTACTCCTTGCGCGACTATGCCAACTTGAAGAAGATGACCTCTGAGCTCGTAGGCCGCTATGTGGGCGCGACCGTCGGCGCTACCAGCGAGGCTAATTCCGAGCTCATCGCCTCCAATACCCTTGGCCGCATGCACGGTGACCTCATTGTGCCCAAGCAAGCCGAGGCCGAGGTCAAACTGCTTAAAACCATCGCGGTCCTCTATGTCATGGATGAGCCCGCCCACCTTGCCCGCCAGGACCGCCAGCGCGAGCGCATCTACCGCGTCTACGATTACCTCGTCGCCGGCGCCCCCGGCTCCCTCGATGCCACCTTTCGGCTGTGGTGGGAGCAAGCCGATTCTGATGCCGCTCGTGACCGCGCCATCATCGACCAAATTGCGTCCATGACGGAGTCCCGCCTCGAGCGCTTGGCCCGCCGGAGCGCGGAGCTGTCTGGGTTCCTCAGCTAAACCTGGCTTGCCCACCACCGCGCTAGAGTTAGGTCGAGAGTCATCAGGCCGATCTGAGCGCGAAAAGGCCGAATTGAGAGCTCAAAACCCTCAATTCGGCCTCATATCTATGGACCTAACGCCTCAGCTCCAACCCCAGGGCCCGAGTCGCTAGCGCACCAACGCGACACCTTGGTCCTCGAGCACGCTAGCTACCGCCGCTAGGTCCTCGCCTTCGATATCCATATTGGAGGCAACGATGACGCTGGTGCGCTGCTCGCGTAGGAAATCCGCTAGGTCATCGAGGTTGCGCGGGCCGCAGTCTTCGCAGCCGCGGGTGCGGCCGAGTGCGTTAAAGAAGTCCGCGCGAGTGCGGATGTGTTCAGTAATGAGGATGCGTCGCATGATTACTCCTCTGCGTCCGGGATAGAACAGAAGCTTTCATAGTGGTCGTCGGTGTAGTACCACACGTCTGGGTCGGTCTCGCTGCCGCCACCGGTGATGATGCGGCGGGCACCGCGGTTGTGTCTGCCGGGGGTTTCTACCGTGTATTCGCGGTAGTAATTCTTGTCCTGCTGGGGCAGCCGGCCCTCGTAATTGCCAAAGCGGGCGTTGTCATTATCCGGGTAGTCGTAGGGGCCACCGGCCAAGATATCGTCTGCGGTGTCTTTGGCCTCGGCGGGTAGGGAAGACATCTCGCAAGTATCGGCGTCGCCAGTCGCGGTCCCTGCTGCGGACTCCGACGGTGAAGAGGCAGAGGATTCATCATTGCCGCCGAGGTCGAAGCCGAAGTAGCCTGCCACGACGGCGAGCGCAAGGCCGCCGAGGGCAACGGGGAGCGATTTCTTGGACGCTTTGGACTTGGGCATACCTTTATTGTTGCAGGTGCGGCGCTAAAAGTATAAATCGCCCTGGGCCAATAGAGAGGTCAAAAATTCCCCCGTCACGGGGGTAGGTAACAGCGTGGGTAAAGTACCCCAACAGAGGGTAATTTGCGCCCAAACTGTGAACCCTGGCGAAGGGCACCTTCCTGTCCTAGGCAGTTAAGCGTTCCCACCGCGCGCGGGGTAGTCTGTACGCATGGCAAAAGGCAGAATTCCGGACAGCGATATCCAAGCTATCCGTGAACGCGCGCCTTTAGAAGAAATCGTCGGCGAGTACGTGCAGCTCAAGCCCGCCGGGCACGATTCGCTTAAGGGCCTTAGCCCCTTCAAGGATGAAAAGACTCCGTCCTTTCACGTGCGCCCGCAGCGCGGCTACTATCACTGCTTTTCCACCGGCAAGGGTGGCGATGTATTCAGCTTCCTGATGGAAATGGAGCAGGTCTCCTTCCCAGAAGCGGTTGAAGCGGTAGCGCAGAAGATCGGCTATCACATCAACTACCAGGGCGGTTCTACGGGCGCGCGCAATGAGAAGCCGGGCACGCGGCAGCGCCTCATCGCTGCCAATAAAGCCGCCCACGAGTTTTACCGCCAGCAGTTGGAGACCCCACAAGCGGCTACAGCCCGCGATTTCCTGCTGGATCGCGGTTTTTCCCGCGAGGTCATCTATGACTTCGAGTGCGGCTATGCCCCAGAGGGATGGGATACGGCTACCAAACACCTGCTGCGCCTAGGCTTTTCCTTTGAAGAGCTGGAAGCAGCTGGCATTTCCAAGATGGGCAAGCGTGGTCCCATCGACCGCTTCCATCGTCGTTTGCTGTGGCCGATTAAGGACCTTTCCGGCAACGTCATTGGCTTTGGCGCCCGCAAGCTTTTCGACGACGACAAGCTCGGCAAGTACATGAACACCTCTGAGACCATGCTCTACCGCAAGTCCAAGGTGCTCTTTGGCCTCGATTTGGCCAAGCGCAATATCGCCGAAAACCACCAAGCCGTGGTGGTAGAAGGCTACACGGATGTCATGGCCATGTATGCCGCAGGCGTCAAGACCGCTGTTGCTTCCTGTGGTACCGCCTTTGGCGGCGAGCACCTGCAGGTGCTGCGCCGACTCATGCTGGATGATTCCTACTTCAATGGCGAGCTCATCTATACCTTTGACGGCGATGAGGCAGGGCAGAAGGCCGCCATGCGCGCCTTTGATGGCGAGCAAAAGTTCACCGGTCAATCCTTTGTCTCCGTAGCGCCCGACGGCATGGATCCGTGCGATCTGCGTCTGCACAAAGGCGATGCCGCCGTGCGCGAGCTCATCGCGGACCGCATCCCCATGTTCGAGTTCGTTATCCAGTCCGTCATCGCGGAATACAGCATTGACAGCGCCGAGGGGCGCCTGCAGGCCCTGCGCCGCGCGGTACCCGTGGTCGCACAGATCCGTGATCAACCTTTGCAGCGTGAATATGCCCGGCGTCTAGCAGGTTGGGTGGGCTGGCCGGATCCGGAAGAGGTTCTCCGGCAGGTGCGCGCGGAGGCACGCAAGCCCAAGAAAGCCGAAAAGCCCACCATTCGTCGCTTCGACAATGCGAAGCAGCAGCCGGCACAGCAGGACGTGCCGATGATCCATCCGCCGAGCCCGAAGGAGACCCACCTGTGGCCTCAGCGCGAGGCCCTCAAGCTGGCCTTGCAGATGCCGCAGGTGGCAGGCTCGTACTTCGATGGCATTACTGCCGACGCCTATACCAACGACGCCTACCGCCTCGTGCGCCAAGCCATCTCTACCGTGGGCGGCGCAGCTCAGGGCGCCACCATGCCGGCCGTGGAATGGATCGCCGCGGTGGCCGGGGAAATGCAGGATCTCACCGGCCGCAACTTCGTCTCGGAGCTTGCCGTAGAGGCCATTTTGCCAACCGACGTCGGCCCCGAAAAATACGCTGACTCCGTGCTTTCCCGCCTGCAAGAAACCGTGGTGGGAGATCAAATTGCCCAGCTGAAGGCTCGTCTTGGCCGCATGCGTCCCTCTGATGATGAGGCTAGCTATAACTCGCTTTTTGCTGACCTCGTCGCTTTAGAGCAAGCCCGTCGCGAGCTCAATGACCGCGCCTTCCGCGGCACGCCTCCCCAAGGTTAAAAATATCCCCTCGCCATGTCACCGATTCAGGTGCGCAGCGAGGGGAGGGAAGAGGCTGAAACTAATTTAGTCCTCATCAGGTTCATAAATGCGGTCCGCGTTGTCTACTTGGGAACCGCGCAGCCGGCCTTTGCCCTTGCGCTTGGAAGATAGATCGCGAACCTCCCGCATGCGCGGTTCCGGATCCAAGCGGTTGGCTACTGCCTTGCGCGCAGAAGTGACGGCAGATTTGGTTACGGGGGAGTTGATGGCCTTCTCGTAGGCGCCCTTGATCTGGTGGTAGCGCTTGCGGCCTGCTTTGGTGCCAAAAACGTATCCTGCTGCGGCGCCGAAGACGAATTGGATCATTATTTAGCGTGTCCCCTTATTCCAGTACGAGTAAAAGTTCTCCACTAGCCTACCGCGAAGGCCCGTCGCTCGCTGCTAGCCACCGTTAAGGGGTAAAGCTCGATTTGCTGTAGGACAGCTCTTTTCATAAACAGGAATTCGCGCTAGTTTAAAGAGGTGGACATAAACGCGCGTAGGGACTCGGCCGCGGCCTCAGCAGTAGCGCTGGCCGCGCTATTTACCGCGAGTATTTCGGCAGAATCGAGTAACCAGAACACCGGTGTTGCTACTACGCAGAAAGCTTCAGCTTGGTCCGAGGATTGCTAGATAGTACCGGGAAGGTGTAGTCACCGTCCCAGCTTTGTGCATGCGGGTTTAGCGTCACGTTCACCTTTTTGTAACTTTAGCTAGATATTATGCGTGGGAATTCGTTACTAGTGAAAGGTTTCCACGTTGAACTATCGGAATAAACTCCGCCCGGCAGTTCGCGCACTCGCCTTGTGCGCGGCCACCGGACTGACCATAACGCTGGCACCGGCTGCCAGCGCCGCCCTCCCCGTGGCCGTGCCACAGCTCCGCGAGCCTGTTACCCAGCAGACCACCGGCGCTCCTCCGGTCCAGCACCCCGGTGCCCCGGTTCCAGAGCCGTTTAGCACGGACTATATCGCGGGCTTTGAATCCGATGTTTCCTCTTATCAATTTGGCAACTACTGGCAGGTAGTCCAGCTTTTTGATCACATCAAGGCTCAGCCAGAAATCCGCCAAGAAAATATGGACAAGGCCGTGGCCATCAATAACGCCGCAGCCGGTGACCCCGCTTTGATCCGCCGCGCGCAGGCCGATGCCAAGGCCAGCTCGACGAGCGTGCTCAACGCCGTTTCTGACTCGATGGGCAAGAACCTAGGCGATGCCTTCCGCGCTGCCTTGGCCGAGCACCGCCTGCCCAAGACCGAATACCTCCTAGGAAATGGCTATGCGGCCCGCGCAGGCGGACTGGCCAATTCCACGATGTCGGAGAAGTACTACTTCAACTATCAACGCCCGTACCAGCGCGCGCCGCAGGCGATTAAGCGCTATGACGATGGCTCCAAGGATCTCTATCCCACCTCGCCAGCCTTCCCTTCGGGCCATACCAATCAGGCAACGTGGATTACCACGCTGATGTCCTTCATGCTGCCTGAGGTAGGCCCACAGCTCATGCTGCGCGGCGCGGAGGCCGGCAACCACCGCGTAGTACTGGGCGTGCATTACCCGCTGGATGTCATCGGTGGGCGCATGACAGGACAGGCCGCCGCGGCTGACCGCTTGAATGACAAGCGCATGCGCAATGCCCTGTGGCAAGCCTCGATGGAAGTGCGCAAGGAAATTAAGTGGCGCACCGGCAAGACGGTGGAAGAATTGGTGGCCCAGGATCGGGCAGAGGGCACCGACTATCGGTCCACGGCGGATGCGGTAGAACAATACTCCACATTCATGGACTATGACTTCGCCCCGCGCTACCGAACTGACGCCCCGATGGTCGTCCCGCAGGCCGCTCCAGTGCTGCTTGCCGCATCCCATCCAGAGCTCAGCTGGGATCAGCGTGCCGAGGTGCTACGCCAGACCGCGCGTCCAGCCGGCAACCCATTGGATTGGCAAGCAGAAGGAGGCTCATGGCAGCGTCTCGATCTAGCCCGCGCCATGGCGGCCAGGGTGACCATCGCCCCAGACGGCGGCGTGAGCGTCAGCGGCTAGCAGGTTCTGCAACCTGTGGGGGTACAGATCTCCAGACCATGGTTCAATTTAGAAATATCTCCGTCACTCTAAAGGAAAAGATTAGTGACTAAGCCCAAGATAATGACCGTTTACGGCACCCGGCCGGAGGCCATTAAGGTCGCCCCCGTCGTTAAGGCGCTGGATAAAGATGAGCGCTTTGAATCCATCCCGGTCTCTACCGGTCAGCATAAAGAGATGCTGGAGCAGGTCAACACCATGTTTGGCATCCAGCCGAAGCACGACCTGGGGCTCATGAAACAGGGACAGGGACTCAATGAGCTTGTCTCCCGCGCCATCGCTGGATTGGACTCCATTATTGAGGAAGAAAAGCCGGACGTCATCATCTCCCAAGGCGATACCTCTACCGCTATGGCTGCAGCGCTCGCCGGATTCCATCGCGGGGTAAAGATCGTTCACCTCGAAGCCGGTTTGCGTACCGGCGATATTCATTCGCCGTTCCCAGAAGAAGCTAACCGTAAGCTCATTGGTCAGGTAGCCGAGCTGCACCTGGCTCCAACCGAAGGCTCGATGGAGAACCTGCGCCGCGAGAATGTGCGTTCCAAGGACATTGTGGTCACCGGTAATACCGTCATTGACGCTCTGCTGGAAGCAGCATCGTGGGACACGAAGTTCGCAGACCCTGCCCTGCAGGAAGCCGCAGACTCCGATAAGCAGCTTGTCGTAGTTACCACCCACCGCCGCGAGAACCTTGAGGCGATGAAGGAAATCGGTGGTGCAGTTAAGGACTTGGCAGAAGCCTATCCGGAGATTAACTTCGCATTGCCGCTGCACCTCAACCCCAAGGTGCGCCAGGCGGTCCTGCCGGAGGTCGAGCACCTGCCAAATATCATCATCACGGATCCGCTGCCTTATGACCAGTTCACGCAGCTACAAAACCGTGCCACCATCATCTTGACTGACTCCGGCGGAGTCCAGGAGGAGGCACCAGCATTGGGCAAGCCGGTGCTAGTCATGCGCCAAAACACCGAGCGCCCCGAAGCCGTCGTTGCCGGCACGGTTAAGCTGGTGGGCACTAATCGCGATCTCATTGTGGCAGAGGCAAAGCTTTTGCTTTCCGACGACGCCGCATTCGACGCCATGGCCAACGCCGTCAATCCTTATGGTGACGGCAAGGGCGCGCAGCGCGCTATTGCGGCTATCGCAGAGTTGACCGGGGTAGGCGAGCGCGTAGAGGATTTTCTGCCGGAGGCAGGTTCCTCTAAGGGGCCCAAAGGCGAGGAATCACTCGCGCGCCTGCCGGAGAAAGCGGATATATTAAAGGTATGAAACCGCTGGATATCCGCTGTAACCACCGAGAGCGCATGAAAGCTGCAGACATTTTAGGAGATGCGCTTTCGGCAGGGCAGATTGACCTCGATGATTTTGAAAAACGCTCGGCCGCCTGCGTTAATGCGACGACTCGCGCTGAGCTCATCGAGCCGCTGGCTGACCTTGTAGAGGACCCAGAAATTCTCCTGTTCGGGCAAGAACGAAAAATCGCAAAGGCCTATGCGGGCCAGCAAGAATCCAAAGCCATCGCCAAGGTGGAGCAGGCTATCCGCCAGGTGCAGCCGAGCGTGCAGGAGACCCGCTCCCTTGCGGTGGGGATCTTCGGCGGGTCTACTGTCAGCGGCGGGGCAGTAGCTCGTTCTCTGACGGCGTTGGGCTTTTTCGGTGGCGTGGACATCGATCTCACGGGCGTCGCCCTGCACAGTCGTACTACCACCATCAACGCGGCGGGCGTCTTTGGTGGCGTCGATGTTTATATTCCCGAAGGCTTCCGCGTCCACGTCAGCGGCGTTGGCCTTTTTGGCGGACATGACCTCAAGGTAGAGAACGGCGCCATCCATCCGAATGACCTCCCAGTAGACGCGCCAGAAATTATTGTGAACTGCTATAGCCTCTTCGGCGGCGTAGACGTTCACGTGGGGCGCCGCTACGGCGAGTAACCAAGCGCGATTGTAGTGCAAGCAACCACTTGCACTAATGAGCGTGGGCCAGTGCTTAGTCGGCCTCGATGATCGCTGCTAGACCTTGTCCGCCTCCAATACACATGGTAACCAGCGCGAGCTTACCGCCGGTGCGGTGAAGGTGATGCGCGGCGGTGACGACGATGCGGGCACCGGTAGCACCCACGGGATGGCCGAGCGAAATGCCAGAACCGTGCGGGTTGAAGCGCGGATCATCTGCCGAAATGTCCCATTCTTTGAGTACAGCCAGCGCTTGGGCGGCAAAGGCCTCATTGAGCTCAATGAGGTCAAGATCATCGAAGGTGATGCCGAGGCGATCCATAACCTTGCGGGAAGCCTCCACCGGGCCGATACCCATGCGTTCCGGATCCACGCCGGCTAGGGCCCATCCCTTGAGCGTGACCATTGGGGTAAGACCTAGCTCCTCGGCTTTTTCACGGGTAGTCACTAGGACGGCCGCGGCACCATCGTTTTGGCCCGAGGCATTACCGGCGGTAACCGTTGCCTCTTCGTCCTCCTTGCGCATGACCGCGCGCAGTTTAGATAGCTTGTCTGTACTGGAATCTGGGCGGACATGTTCATCCTTGTCTACGACGATAGGCTCCCCCTTGCGCTGGGGGACGGTGACGGGGATGATTTCGGCGTCGAAAAGCGATTGTTCCTGTGCAGCGGCGGCATTGCGGTGGGAACGTGCAGCGAGCTCGTCTTGGGCGACGCGCTCGATGGAGTATTCGCGGCGGAGATTTTCGGCGGTCTCAATCATGCCGCCGGCAATCGGGTGGTGCTTTCCGCCGGCGGCCTCGCGGGCTTCTTGGAGGCGATCGCGAAAGATCATATTTCCTCCCTTTGCTCCCCAGCGTACATCCGCATCAACGGTGTATTCGGTGCGGGACATAGACTCCGCGCCGCCGGCGATGATGACATCGGCAGCGCCAGTAGCAATGTGGGCACCTGCGGTAATAATGGCCTGCAGACCCGATCCGCAGCGGCGATCGAGCTGCATACCCGGCACGGTGGTGGGCAGGCCAGCGTCTAAGGCAGCCACGCGGCCCAAAGCGGGTGCGGCACCATTAGGGGAGCCTTGGCCCAAGATGACGTCATCGATTTTGGTGGGCTCGATACCGGACTCTTCCACAATGGTCTTGACCACGAGGCTAGCTAATTCTTGGACGGGGACGGACTTTAGCGCGCCACCATAACGGCCGACAGGGGTGCGCTTGGGGTAGCAAAGGACTACGTCGCGGGTGTGCATGATAATTCTCCTTTAAGAAAGTTCGGTGGTGGCAAGGTCATGGGAGATTGCCTTGCAGGTTGCGATGAGCTCCGGCAGGATGCACGTGGTGAGATCCTCAGTGGAATAGACGGATGTTTGGGTTGAGACATTGATGGCTGCAGCAGTGCGGCCCGAACCATAGCGAATAGGAACTGCAATGGAACGCAGGCCCTTCTCCAGCTCTTGGTCTACGATGACCCAACCGCGTTTCCGGATCTCCGCTAGGCGCGCCCGAAGATCCGCGGGTGCGGTGAGCGTGTGAGGGGTGACTTTCTCCAGCGACGCCGTTTCTAGGAATTCGTCCAACTGCGATGGAGTGAGATCCGCTAACAGTACCTGTCCCATTGAGGTCGCGTGCGCGGGAAAGCGGGTGCCGATGGTGATATTGGTGGCCATGATGCGGTGTGCAGCGGCGCGGGCAATATAAACCACGGTGTCCCTATCCAACACACTGACAGAGCAGGATTCATCGAGTTTGGTGGATAACTCCCTCAAATGGGGCTGGGTAATATCGGGAAGACCCAAACTCGATAGGTAGGAATAGCCCAGTTCCAAAACCCGGGGGGTAAGCCAAAACTCAGAGCCATCCGTGCGCGCGTACCCCTCCGTTACCAAGGTGTGCAAAAAACGACGTGCAGTGGCACGTGCTAGCCCTGTGACCTCGGCAACCTGGGCCAGAGTCTGGCGTGGGCGCTCGCCATTAAAAGAGTGCAAAACGGCTAATCCGCGGGCGAGTGACTGCACCGTGGGGGTGTCGTTCAAGGTGTGGTCTCCGATTCTAAAAATTGATGAAGTGGCCTACGTCTCGTAATTGTATCCAAAAGTGTTCGCACTGTGAACCCTTGTGCAATATATGAACCACACGTAGGCTGAAGCCATGTTAGATAAAGTCATCGACTCAGTAGAAAATGCCGTAGCAGATATTCCAGACGGCGCTTCCATTGCGGTGGGCGGATTCGGGCTCGTGGGAATTCCGGCGCGTCTAATTGATGCTCTGCGCGAACTCGGCTCTGGAGACCTCACCATCATTTCCAATAATCTTGGTACCGACGATTTCGGGCTCGGGCTCTTGCTTAAAGATCATCGCATTTCCCGCTCTATTGGTTCCTATCTCGGAACGAATAAGGAGTACGCCCGCCAGTATCTCGAAGGAGAACTGACTGTGGAATTTACCCCGCAGGGAACGTTGGCCGAGCGTATGCGTGCCGGCGGTGCTGGCATTCCCGCCTTCTATACCAAGGCCGGCGTGGGAACCCCGCTTGCGGAAGGGGATATCCCCACCCGTTATAACCCGGATGGGTCCATAGCGCAGACTTCTAAGCCGAAGGAAACTCGTGAGTTTAACGGCGAGCTCTACGTGCTGGAGGAGGCACTGACCCCAGATTTTGCCTTCGTTCATGCCGCTCGCGCAGATCGATACGGCAACCTAGCTTTTGCCAAGACTGCGCAGAACTTTAACCCGGATGCCGCTCGTTGCGCTGATATCACCATTGTGCAGGCAGAAGAATTGGTGGAGGCGATTCCGCCGGCCGAGGTTGACGTGCCGGGCATCTACGTCGATCGCGTCGTAGAAGTGGGAAAGCAAGAAACTGGAATCGAATTTAGGACGGTGAGCAAGTAATGACCTGGTCACGTGAAGAAATGGCGGCTCGGGCCGCACAGGAATTGAAAAACGGCGACTACGTCAACCTAGGAATTGGCATGCCAACGTTGATTCCTGGATTCCTCCCAGAGGGCCTCGAAGTGGTGCTTCATTCTGAAAATGGCATCTTGGGCGTAGGTCCGTACCCGGCCGAAGATAAGGTGGACCCGGAACTTATCAATGCTGGCAAAGAGACCATCACTGCTGCTCCCGGAGCTTCATTCTTTTCTTCTTCGGAATCCTTTGGAATGATTCGATCACGCGCTATCGACGTAGCGGTACTTGGTGCCATGGAAGTATCCCAATTCGGAGACCTTGCCAATTGGATGATTCCGGGCAAGATGGTCAAAGGTATGGGCGGTGCCATGGATTTGGTTCATGGCGCCAAACGCATCGTGGTGATGATGCAGCACGTGTCCAAACATGGCAAGTCCAAAATCCTTTCAGAATGCCAACTGCCGCTCACCGGCGCGCGTTGCGTGGATCTTATTATTACGGACCGCGCCGTCTTCGAGGTTGATGAGTTAGAAGGTCTGACCTTAGTTCAGATGGCTGAGGGGGAGACTGAGGACTCCATCCGCGAGGTTACTGATGCCCCATTCACGCTGGACCTGTCTTAGTCCTGAACTGTTCCCGAAAGCCCGCCTTCTAGCACTCGGAAGGCGGGCTTTCTTTTTCATTTCTAATGAGTGGGGTTCTTTGGTGCTGAATTAGCTAAAGGCTGGGCCGAAATGATTCATGCTTCGGCCCAGCCCTAGGTGGGAATGAGAGAGGTACTAGTTAGACATCGCGTAGGTCTACACCCTTGGTTTCAGGGAGAATGTACATGCTAATGATGGTGAGGACGCATAGGGCGATGACATAAAAGCCAGAGGCCCACGCCAGATCGTGCGCGACAAACCACTGGTAGATATAGGGCGCGGTTCCGCCAAAGACAGCTACAGAGAGGGAGTATGCAAGACCGATACTATGCGTGCGCTGGGCGGTAGGGAAGACCTCGGACATGATGGAAGATAGCAGCGCACCACCGGCGGCGACGATAATCACGCCTACAGTAGAAGCGACGAGCAGGGTCCACGGACGGGAATCGATCAACGCCATGAGTGGGATTTGCAAAACGGCCATACCTACCGCGCAGATATAGATGACGGGTTTGCGTCCAATCTTGTCCGAGAGACTGCCCCACAGCGGTAGAGCGATAAGGCCAGCAACTTGAGCAACCACCGTGACCCAGTACGCGCCTTGTGTGGTCATTCCTTCGTGGCTAATGGCATAGGTAGAAACGTAGGAGGTCCACGTGTAGTGCGCGGAAGTAACGCCGGAGACCATGCCGATAACGAGCAGGATATTGATCCAAGCCGGACGAGTAGCGGAGGCAGATTGAGGGATTGCTGCGCGCTCCTTGCGCGCTGGGGTGTCTACGCTGGGCTCGGAACTGTCAATTTCCTTGAAGTGATCAGACTCTTTCATGTGGCGGCGTAGATATAGCGCTACACAGGCAGAGAGCGCGCAGAGGAAGAAGGGGATGCGCCAACCCCATGAGGCAAGTTGGTCATCATTGAGTACGAGGGAGATTAGGCCGCCGAGCACGTAGGCGATGACGGAGCCACCGAAAATGGAAACGTAGACCATAGAGCCCCATTTACCGCGGTGGGCGTTGGGGGCGATTTCTGGGATATAGCTATTGGCGGCAGCTGATTCACCGCCGTGGGCGAAGCCCTGCAGGATACGGATCACCAAAAGACCCACAGAGGACCAAATGCCGATCTGCTCATAGGTGGGCATGACTCCGATGATCGCGGAGGCGATGGCCATCATGATAATGGTCATCATGAGTACAGATTTTCGGCCGCGCTGATCTGCTACGCGGCCGAAGACGATGCCTCCGAGTGGACGCACAAGGAAGCCAACGGCAAAAACGCCGAAGGTAGCTAAAAGGGCGGAGGTGGAGTCACCCTTATTGAACATTGCGGTGGCAATGAATGGGGCAAAGACTGCATAGGAGCTCCACTCATACCACTCTAGGATTTGCCCGGTAAGGCTGGCTCCTAGGGATTTGATGTCGGTGGTAGAAGCTGCGTTTTTGCCGGATTCGGTATCTGGTGGCGATGTCGGTTTGGTGGTGGATGTCATGAGTTCTCCTTGTAGTGGGACCGGGACGGTTGGGAAAAATATTACCTAGATCACACAAATGGGCGGCGAGGATCCAAAGTATTGAGATCGTCTGGCGCTATTGATGTTGTTTACCGCGTGAGAAACTGCACGTGATGAACCCCTTTCGGGGACAACCTGTGGTTAGATTTATGGTTCGCATTGTGAACTTGGGTGCGCATTGTGACCCCACTTGGGGGTAGTTGGGTAAATGTCTAGCGTTTCTGAGCTTGGATAACGGCGGGAAAGCCCTCCTTAGGTAAAAGTTTTAGGTTCACAGTGGTGGACACTGGTGTAGCGTGTGACACATGACACGGACGGAAAGGTATGAGTCCTAAGCCACCCGAGTCTTGTCGGAGCCACACCCTAAGGAGGGATTTATGACTGCTCTTAGTCCCGAGGAATTGAGCACAGAAAGCCTCGCCGAAGTCATGGCCGCGGGCGGACGCCCAGCCGATAGCGAGCGTGAAATTAAGATCATCGATACCACCCTGCGCGATGCGCACCAGAGTATCTGGGCCACCCGCATGACCACGGAACACATCCTTTCTCTGCTGGATGACATCACCAATGCCGGGTTCGAGCACGTTGACCTAGTTGCCCCCATTCAGTTCGACGTGGCCGTGCGGTATCTCAAAGAGGATCCGTGGGAACGTGTGCGCCTCGTCCACGAGCATGCCGCCCCCGGTACTAAGTTCCGCGCGCTGATTCGCTCCAAGAATCTGGCATCCTTTGACTTCCTGCCGGATGATGCCATCCTTAACTGGACTGAACGCCTTTATGCCAACGGCTTCCGTGTCATTGGTTCTTTTGATGGGCTCAATGACATCGACAACATTGACAAGGGCCTCAAGCTTGCCAAGGAACTTGGCGCTGAGACCTTTGGTGCACTGTCCTACTGCCTTAGCCCAGTGCACACCGATGAGCTCTACAAGCAAAAGGCGGAGGAGCTGCTTGAACGCACCGACGTCGACCGCATCATGCTGAAGGACGCCGGCGGATTGCTCACTCCGGACCGCATGAGAACCCTTATCCCGGCTATCCGCAGCTCCATTGGAGAAGATATCCCGCTGGAGGTACACACCCACTCCCTGACCGGCTTGTCCCCATTGACCTATCTCTTTGGCGCGGAGTTGGGCGTGGATTCCATTCACACCTCCATCGCCCCGCTTGCCAACGGCCCCGGTCAGCCTGCGACCCAGGCCTTGGTACGAGATCTGCGGGCGCTCGGCTATACCGTAAACGTTGACGATGATCGCATCGCCTCTGCCAGTGACCGGATCCAAGAAATCGCCGATACTGAGGATAAGCCGGTGGGTGTGCCGCGTGCTTTCGACGGCCTCCACTATATGCACCAGCTGCCAGGCGGCATGCTGACGAACTTTGAATCTCAGCTGGAAACTGCGGGACTAGGAGATCGATTTGAGGAGCTGCTCTATGAGGTGGCTCGCGTGCGAGAAGAGCTGGCATACCCCATCATGATTACGCCATTTGCCCAGTTCGTGGGTACACAGGCCGTCATGAATGTGATGACTGGTGAGCGCTACTCCGTGGTCCCAAATGAGATTAAGAAGTATGCCCTGGGTTACTACGGTGAACCTCTGGCCCCGCTGGACCCAGAGGTATTGGAAAAGATCCTGGCCAACGGTTCCTCCGAAATCACCGAGGAAATCCCAGAACTCAAGCCGGTACTGCCGGGCCTGAAAGAGGCGCATCCGGACGAGGACATCGACACCCTGCTTTTGCGCGTTATGTTCGCCGGCAGCCAAGTCGATGAAATGAAGCGCTTCGTAGCTGAGGGCCGCGCCGGCGAGGGCGAAGGCGTCAAAGGAGGCGTCTTGACCTCCCTCGTCCAGCAAATCTACAACTCTTCCGATACCACCGACTTCCACCTCAAGACCTCTGACCTGGAAATTAACCTCACTAAAGGAGAAAAGTAATCATGACTGATACCACCAACCTGCAGGATCTGAAGGCCCTCCTGAAGTGGGCCAACCTTTCCGATGATATCCAGGAGCTGCAGATCAAGTATGGCGACATCGAACTCGCCATGTCCCGCACGCCTGGCGGCCTCAACCGTCCAGCCCCGGCTCCGGAAGCAGCTGCCGCACCTGCAGCTGCTCCAGCCGCATCCCCGGCAGAGCAAGTCCCCGCACAGCAGGCGCCAGCGCAGGAAGAGCCCACATCGGCACCCGCTGCACAAGAACCAGCTGATCAGGAGCAGTCGAAGGCTTCCGGAGCTCCGGCAGCAGAGGGCGAGACCGTCACCGCTCCTATGGTCGGTACCTACTATGCTTCCCCGAAGCCGGGCGCGGACCCATTCGTCAAAGTTGGCGATGAGGTCGAGGTAGGACAGGTGCTGTGCATCGTCGAGGTTATGAAGCTGATGAACAATATTGAGGCCAAGTTTGCCGGAACTGTCAAGGAAATCCTCGTGGACAACGAGGATGCCGTTGAGCACGGCCAGCCACTTATGATCATCGAACCAAAGTAAGCCCCGTTCCCGCACAACGATCTGGAGGAAAACATGTCAGATCTCTTAAATAGCGTTCTGATCGCCAACCGCGGCGAGATCGCCTTGCGCGTTATCCGCGCCTGCAAGGAGCTGGGGATAAAATCCATCCTCGTCTACTCTGAGGGTGATAAGGATTCCTTGCCCGTTAAACTAGCTGATAAGGCCGTTTGCATCGGCCCAGCCAACGCCGCGAAAAGCTATAACAGCCCCGAGCTCATCCTTTCTGCGGCCATGGCTTTTAAGGCCGACGCCATTCACCCCGGCTACGGATTCCTATCTGAAAAGCCCGACTTTGTACGCATGGTGGAAGAAGAAAACATCGGCTTTGTCGGTCCCTCTGCCGAACACATCGGTTTGATGGGAGATAAGATCGAGGCAAAGCGCATCGCGCAAGCTGCCGGGGTGCCCACCGTGCCCGGCTCCGATGGAGTAGTCACCGAAATTGATGAGGCGATGGAAGTCGCCCGCAACACAGGCTTCCCGCTGCTTATTAAGGCTGCAGCCGGCGGCGGAGGTCGTGGCATGCGCGTGGTTGAATCCGAGGACACGCTGGAAAAAGATCTCAATGAGATCATGAACGAGGCCGAATCGGCGTTCAACGATCCCTCGGTGTACATCGAGCGCTATCTCACCGATATTAGGCACATTGAGATCCAGGTGCTTTCGGATGGAGAGAACGTCGTGGCCTTGGGAGAGCGTGACTGTACCTCCCAGCGCCGTAACCAGAAGCTTATTGAGGAAGGCCCGTCCCCGGTCCTGACCGAGGAACTCCGAGCGGGGATGCAGGAAGCTGCCATCAACCTGTGCAAGGAAGTTAAATACAAAAACGCCGGTACCATCGAGTTCGTGTTCGACAACACGGAAAACAAGTACTACTTCATCGAGATGAATACCCGTATCCAAGTCGAGCACCCGGTTACGGAAATGATTACCGGTGTGGACCTTATCAAGGAGCAGCTACGCATTGCCTCCGGACAGAAGTTGTCCATCAGGCAGGATGATATTGAGATACGCGGCCACGCTATTGAATGCCGCATCAATGCTGAGGACCCGAACCAAAACTTCGCTCCTCGCCCCGGCAAGATCGAACACTATCGCGTTCCAGGCGGCTTTGGTGTACGCATGGATACCCACATCGAAACTGGCTACACGATCCCACCTTTCTATGATTCTATGGTCGGCAAACTTATCGTGTGGGCAGAAGATCGCGATGAAGCCATCGCTCGAATGCTGCGCGCTATCGATGAGCTAGAGGTGGAGGGCGTGGTGACGACTGCGACGTTCCAGGCGATGTTGCTCGATAGCGAAAAGTTCCGCAGCGGTGAGTTCAATACCGGTTATGTGGCCAAGCTACTGGAGAACACGGACTCCATTCCCACGGATTAATAAATCTTCTGGTAGCTAGCCCGCACCATCTCATGGCAGTGCTGCCGCCTCTCCGAGAGTGCAGGTCCCACAACCCTGGGCCTGCACTCTCAGTGTTTCTGCATTGTGCAATGTGGCAGAAGCCATGCTTGGCGATGCCCCCCAGCTGCCTATAAGAAAGGACGCTCTATGTTGGTCATTGCCGCCCTGCTGGTCGGCGCCATAGTGCCGGTACAGACGGCCATTAATACGCGGTTTCGTGAAAGTATTGGTTCCCCAATTGTGGCGGGATTCTTTTCCTTTATTATTGGCTTGTTCGTTTCTGCGCTTATTGCTCTTGCGCTCACCGGTCACCTAATTCCGGATTTAGCCACCGCTGCGCAACAGCCCTGGTGGGTGTGGCTCGGCGGGTTTATGGGAGTTTCCTTCATCGTGGGAAATATTCTGCTTTTCCCTCGCATCGGCAGTGTGGAGACCGTTATCTTGCCTATCTTGGGGCAGGTAACAATGGGTCTGCTTTGCGATACCACCGGCATATTTAATTCCCCACACGTTGGAGTCGGCCCGCTGCGCATCCTCGGAGTGGCCGTGGTGTTGGTCGGAATCGCGTTGGTATTGGAAATCGGGCGCGGTGCCGCTACTACGCATGCTACAGCCAGTGGTGTGAAGCTGTGGTTGTGGCGGCTTTTTGGGGTTCTTATTGGAATGGGCTCAGCAACCCAAACTGCTGTCAACGGCTTCCTCGGCCGTGCATTGGGCAACCCCCTTCCCGCCGGCGAGGTTTCTCTAGCAGTCGGCGTGCTCTTGCTTGCAGTGCTGTCTATCGCCCCCCGAGGTCCGCGGCGTGCTCTTTTCACCCGTCCCGCCCCTGGTCCGTGGTGGATGTGGTTCGGTGGAGTCCTTGGGGCACTCTTCGTGGTTGGTGGGGCTACGCTTTCTCCCATCTTGGGCACGGGAACGACCGTGATTGGATCGTTGGTGGGATCAATTGTGTGCGGTCAGGTAGTAGAGTCGCTCGGCTGGGGGCATGCGCGCCGGGGACTGCCCCCTATTCACCGCGTAGTGGGACTGGCCTTAGTCATCATTGGGGTCGTGATGGTGCGTTCGCTCTAAAGCGTAGTGCCTTAGCGGCGCCAGCGCTCGAGCACCAGGCGTCTATCCAGTGACCGTGAAACGCAGGGCGCAAAGGCGCCGTCTGCATGCATTTGTTCATTAAAGACGGAATCTCGATGATCTGGCTCGCCTTCTATCACTTTCATAACGCAGGTGCTGCAGGTGCCTTCTAAACAACGTGACATCACCGGCAAGTCAGCTTCCTCGAGTGCCTCGAGTACAGTGACATTGGCTGGAACGTGAACGGTTTCCCCACAAAATTCCACGTCGAAAGCGCAATCGCCTGCACCGGCATTTTTCTCTCCGCTAAGCGCTTCCATATCAGGGTGGAAGTTTTCCCAGTGGAAATTCTGGTGGGGAAGATAGTCCAGCACTACCTCCTTTGCGCCGGACATGAACCCTTGCGGACCGCATACATAAAACACTGTTTCCTGCGGGGCTTGGGACAACAGGTGTCGGTAGATTTCTTCTTGCCGTGCACGGGGTGAGCCAAAAACTTCAATGAGACTATCGCCGCATATGCTGCGCAATTGGGGCAGCAGTACGGCGCGGGTAATGCTAGAGGCGAAGTAGAGAACCATGAAGGGTTTGCCTTGGCGCTGTAGCGATTGGGCCATGGAAAGCATAGGCGCAATACCAACACCGGCGCCGGCGAGCACATAGTAGCTGGCGGTGTCAACGAGTTCGAAGTTATTGTGCGCTGGGGAGATGAGTAACTCATCGCCCGCGCGAAGTTGCATCATGACAAGGGAGCCACCCCGCGAATTCTCTTCGCGTTTAACGGCGATGCCGTAGGTTGAATCCGCACCGGCGCCGCCACAGGGGGTCTCTTTGGATGGCATTTCAAAAACGGAGTACTGGCGCACTAACTCCGTATCCTCTGGCCCGGTGAGCGTGACGTCTACGTGGCAGCCAGGGGAGTAGTCGGGGAGTTTCGCTCCTTTCTTAAAGCAGAATTCCAGCACCATAAGGTCATCAGCGACTGGGGTGACCTGCTGTACTGTGGCCCGCAGCCGCGAACCTTCGCTCCGTTTTGCTGTGCCTCGTGCCGGAGAGTGTTTTAAGGAAGTTTCGTCCATTGTGGCCCCTTTCTGCTCAATGGCGTGGGCGGAGCGAGGGAAGCCTGTGAAGCGTTCTAACGCTGTGCGGCCCATTCGCATCTCGCGGCACCACTTCACGCCATTCAGCTTTTAAAGTAATTGAGGACATAGTAGCCACTAACTGAGTTCTATGTCACTCATGTAGTAACACTGGGCCAGTTAAGCGCATTCGATACACCCACATGGGTGGGTGAAGGCTTCAAATTAAAAGATTTCCTGGCGCATCCTTCTGTCTTATTTCTCATGGTAGGGGGTGTAATTCAAGCCCTTCTGTCCACTGTTGAAAGTTTAAAGCAGAGCAAAATGGGTAAACCTCCGCGAATTCCATTGCGGTGCAATCTGACTCTCTATACGATGACCACTACGTATTAAAGGTGACATAGAGCACATATTGTTCAACAGTGTGTGGTCTCACACTTGAGTGAAGAAAGGGAGTCACTGCAATGTCAACCCCCACCAAGCCCTTGGCGAGCGAAACCACGCAGCCAGAGATTTTGCCGATGTCCGATAATCCTTATGAGGATTTCCGCTATTTTTACCGCGATGGAATGCCGCTACGCCCGGCGCCTAAGCGGCGCGTAGACAAACCGGGTTGGTCCACGCTTCGCCATAATATTTTTGACAAGTGGCACACTGTCCACGATGACTGGGCCGGGTATGACACGCCCCAAACACGACTCCTAGATGACCATATGTGGCAAACGGATGAACAAGGCGCCGCTTTGGCTGAATCCTTCCGTCGCGATGGCGCAAAGAAAGCTCGGGCCGACTTTGAGCAAGCTCTAAATAAGGGCATCGAAACCGTCGAAGAACCGTCATCAGAACTCGTTGCCTTCTTTGAGCAGGTAGATACCATTCCTGAGTGGATTGATCTGGAGGCCGCTGAGCGGGGACGCGTGGCTTATTACAATGCCACGCCAAGCGCAGATTTGCTCACCTTCAACTTTGGTTATTGGGCTACCACCATGGAGGATCGCACCTCTGCGGCCACGGGTGAGACCGGCATGTTCGAATTCAAAGCGATGCAGCGCGCGCTAGAGACTTCCAAGTTCTTTGTTGATTTGGGCAAACAGGATGTCTTTGATCGCTTTGGGGAAGGCCGCAAAGCGGCAGTGCACGTTCGCCTTTTGCATGCACAGGCTAATAGGGGACTGGAAAAGCTATGGGGCCCAGAACACTACAACGAGTTCGGACGGCCGATTGGCTCGAGCTTCCTCGTTTCGGGTGAGGGCTGGTTTGCGCTCATGCCACTAGCCATTGACGAGCTATTCGGTCGTCCTCACTCTGGACAAGATTGGGATGACGTAGCTCAGTACTGGGCTTATGTCTTGCACATGATGGGTGCAGAGCACCGTCTCATTCCAAAAAATGGTGATGAGATGCGCAAAATGACCGACTTCATTTACGCAAATGGTGGGCGGTCTTCCGCGTATCACCAGCGTGTTGCCACTGCGCTGATGTCCATTGTGGAACAAATGGATCCCAATCTGCCGCTAGAAATGCTGGGCTCGTTGGCCACGTTGGTTGGCCCTGAAGATACCAAGTTCATGGTGGAGGGGACCCGTTGGGCCGAATTGGACTTTAGCCAGGCTGCGAAGGATTTTGAGGAAAAGGCCCGTAAAGAGGCTGAAGAAGCCCGCGAAGCGGACCAACGACCAGACGCTGAAGCCTATAAGAAGCAGAAAGCTACTCAAGGTCGCCCGCCGTGGTCGAACGCCTTGGAAGAGGTGCAGGAATACATCAAAAATAACGAGCCTGACGTCAAGGTGGCCTGGACTTTGCACGACGATTCGAAAGAAGCAAAGCGTTAGATCCCGCGCTACCGACTTAAAGATTAGAAAGTGAAGTGACTCGAATGTCAACCCCCACGAAGCCCTTGGCGAGCGAAGCCACGCAGCCAGAGATTTTGCCGATGTCCGATAATCCTTATGAGGATTTCCGCTATTTTTACCGCGATGGAATGCCGCTGCGCCCGGCACCTAAGCGGCGCACCCCCACCCCGAGCTGGTCCGTGTTGCGCCATAATATTTTTGATTCTTGGCACTCAGTGGAAGATTCTTGGGAGGGCTACGGTACTGCGCAAACCCGCCTTTTAGATGACCACATGTGGCAAACCGATGAGACGGGTGAGAAGCTCGCCCAAGCCTTCCGTCGCGATGGAGCGAAGGAATCGCGGAAAAAATTCGAGCAGGCGCTAAATCAGGGCATCGATACGGTGCGTGAACCTGCCCCTGAGTTGGTGGAGTTTTTCCAAGAAGTAGATCGGATCCCAGGTTGGCTAGACCTCGAGGCCGCCGAACGCGGGCGCGTAGCCTATTACAACGTCACCCGCACCTCAGAGATTCTTGCTATCGCCTTTGCTTATTGGGCAACCACGTTGGAGGACCGCACCTCAGCGGCCACAGGTGAGACCGGAATGTTCGAGTTCCAAGCCATGCAGCGGTCTATTGAGACTGCACAGTTCTTTGTGGATCTAGGAAAGAAGAACGTTTTCGAGCGTTTTGGTGAGGGACGCAAGGCGGCGGTGCGCGTGCGTTTGCTCCACGCCCAGGCAAACCGCGGATTGGAAAAGATGTGGGGTCCGGAGCACTATAACGAGTTCGGGCGTCCAATCGGCTCCAGTTTCCTCGTCTCTGGAGAAGGCTGGTTTGGCATGATGCCGCTTGCAATCGACGAGTTCTTTGGCCGTCCGCATAGCGGCCAGGAGTGGGATGACGTGGCTCAGTATTGGGGATACATCCTCTACATGATGGGAGCGGAGGAGCGCCTTATCCCTAAAACTGGCGATGAAATGCGCAAGATGACTGATTACATCTATGGCAATGGCGGATATTCCTCTGCTTACCACGAGCGTGTGGCTACCGCGCTGATGTCCATCCTAGAAAGCCTCAACCCCCTCGTGCCGCACGTTGCCCTTGGCGCACTATCTACCATCTGCGGCGAGAAAGACACCAAGTTTATGGTGCAGGGCACACGCTGGGAAAAGATCAACTTTAGGCCTTGGGCCATCCTCTTCAAGGCAGCCGCTAAAGCGGAAGCTCGTGCGGCCCGAATTCGGGACAAGCTGCCAGGTGCGAAAAGGGCCAGGATAAAGCGAGCCAATAACGGCAAGCCCCCTTGGACTGCGGTGACGGAGGTGATCAAAGACTACATCGCTAAGAACGAACCAGATACCAAGTCCGATTACACCTTGCACGATGACTCGAAAGAAGCCCGCAGCTAAACCGACTTCACCAACTCTCACCAGACTATAAGGAGAAACCACAATGAATGCACCAGCACCGTTGAGCACCGTAAATGAATGGCCGGCCGGCCGCGGTAGCCGCGAAGAATTTGTGGCCAAGTATGGCACGCAGCGCGCAGACCGCTACCAAGAGGCCTTCTGGGCTATGGATCCCGTGGCAGACGCCCTATTCACCAGCGGTCATACGGTCAAGGAAATCATGCCCAACCTGCGCGAGGCCTTAGCTCGCGGCACCGCCGATGACGATACCCTGCCGGAGGTAGCGGCATTGATTGAGGATATGACCAAGGCGCTTGCTGGTCTAGACGCCGAAAAGCTTGAGCGTGGTCGCCGCACTTACCTATCCATCCCGCCGTTGAGTCACGGTCTGGCGTTGGGCCCTGGTTCCTTGGTGCATACGTATGCTACCCCGGCCATCGCTGACCTTTTGGTTAACACCGGTGAGCTTACTGACGGTGCAGTCAAGCGCCTTGCCTACACCACAAATTGGACCTATTCGCTTTACCTGCCGGATGCTTTGCAGCCAGGAGGGGAGGGCTTTATTCATACAGGCATGGTGCGCGCGATTCACGCTCATGTGCGCCGCGTACATAACCGCAAAGGCTTGGACTATTCCGACTATGGTGCGCCGATTAGTGAATTCGACATGCTGCGCACCTGGTTCGATTTCACGTATATCCCATATGCCGGGCTGCGCCGCATGGGCTGGCAGCTCACCGCGGAAGAAGAAAAGGATGTGTTCTACCTGTGGAAGATAGTCGGCCGCATGTTGGGAATCCGTCCCGATCTCTTCCGCGGCGAGGATGGCGTAGAGGCCTCACAGGAGACCATGGACGCCATCCATGCCGTCGACGGCGAGATTAACGAGGCTGCCCGCCAGCTTGTCGATACCTTGATGTCTGGCTTCGTTGTCAATGCTAGGGAACTCACTGGTTTCCCAGAAGACACACTTACAGATTGGACCGCTGCGCACGTGCGCATCATCCACGGCGATGAGGTGGCTGATGCCTGTGGCGTGGCGCAGTCCGTGATGCAGCCCATCTTGGAGATGGAAGCCCCACTAGTGCAAGAACGTTTTGACCTGCTGCGCCAAGACAAGGAAGCCCTCGAGGCGGAAATCCAGAAGAATGAGGACATGGTCCGCCAGATGCTTACCCGTGATGCCACCTACATGAAGCAGGATGAGGGCGTGAAAATGAAGGACGGCTCGATGGCCGTCGGCGCTTAAATCGGTGACATGGCTAACAAAAGTCGCGTACTGTTGTGACAGGCACAATGCCTGCGCGATGTACATCAATATCAACACCCCATAGGAAGGAAGTCCCGATGTCTAAGGGCTACGCAGTTACCAACCCCGCCACAAATGAAGTGGTAGAAACCTTCGATACCTTTACCGACGAGCAGATTCAGGATGCACTAGCCAAGTCTCACGAGGCCTTTCAAACCTGGCGTAAGACCCCAATTGACGAGCGCGCCAAGATTGTCTCCCGTGCTGCTGAGCTCTTTAAGGAGCGTAAGGGCGAACTAGCCAAGATTGAGGCCCAAGAAATGGGCAAGGCCACCCCGGAAGGGGAGTGGGAGATCAACTTCTCCGGCGATATCCTGCAGTTCTATGCGGATAACGCGGCAGAGCACAATAAAGACAAGCCAGTCGATGTACCCGGCGGAAAGGCCGTGGTTCGCCGCCTTCCCGTTGGCTCTCTCCTGGGTATCATGCCGTGGAACTACCCCATCTACCAGGTCGCACGCTTTGCCGGACCGAACTTGATGAATGGCAATTGCATTTTGCTAAAGCATGCCGAAATTACCCCGAAGTCCGCCGCTGCTATCGAGGAGATCTTCCGCGAGGCGGGCCTGCCCGAGGGCGTGTACATCAATATATATGCCGATCATGACCAGATTGCGGACGTTATTGCTGATCCGCGCGTCCAGGGTGTTTCTCTCACTGGTTCTGAGCGTGCCGGCGCCGCCATTGCGGAAATCGCCGGCCGCAACCTTAAGAAGGCTGTGCTGGAGCTCGGCGGCACTGATCCGTATATTATTCTCGATGCCGCCGATATCACTAAGGCGGCTGAGGAAGCCTGGGTCAAGCGCATCGAGAACGTCGGCCAGGCCTGCACCTCCAATAAGCGCATCATCGTCATGGAGGATATCTACGACGAGTTTGTTGATGAAATGGTGCGCATCGCCGAGGGAATGGAACAAGGTGATCCTTCCAGCCCAGCGGATAACCAGTACTACCCAATGTCCTCGCGCAGTGCCGCGGAGAACCTAGACAAGCAGGTCCAGCGCGCCGTGGACAAAGGCGCCACCATCCGTACCGGTGGCGAGCTGCATGAAACCGCGGCCTATTACACGCCAACCGTGCTTACCGACGTCCCCGTAGGCTCCGAATCCTACTATGAGGAGTTCTTCGGCCCTGTGGCCGAAATCTATAAGGTCTCTTCCGAAAAGGAAGCAGTGGAGCTAGCCAATAACTCCAACTACGGTCTGGGCGGCGCCGTCTTCTCTGAGGACACCGAGCGTGCCACCAACGTGGCTGACCAGATCGATACCGGAATGATCCACGTCAACCTGGGACAGTACTTCTCCCCAGTGCTGCCTTTCGGCGGAATCAAGAATTCCGGCTACGGCCGCGAACTTTCTGTCTTTGCCCTAGATGAGTTCGTAAATAAGCAGTATCTGTACATCAACGACTAGGCCACAAGCCGTTCTAGCCCAGAGGTAATAGGGCTCAATACAAAAGTACCCGCTTAGCAAAGCTAAGCGGGATTTTTGCTCCTCCAACTGGGCTCGAACCAGTGACCCTTCGATTAACAGTCGAATGCTCTGCCAACTGAGCTATGGAGGATTATGCGTATGCTGTACATCGAACTTCGTGTTCTCTGTGCAACGAGAATTAACTATATAGGCTCCATCGTCTTAGGTACAAATCAGCAGGTAAAGAGGAGCTTTTTCATAGAATCTCCTAAACGCGATGTGTGCATACTAGTAAATGTAGAAGTGACGGAGTACTCGTGCTTTTATAAAACCGTTGTACGATGTCAGAATAAACATTGCCCAGCTTGGAGGTGCGGATAGATGAGGCTTCTTGTCTTTTCGCAGTTTTGGTATCCAGAGAATGGTGTTCCACAGCGGCGGTGGACATGGTTAAGTAATATTTTTGCCGATATGGGCGCAGCAATCTCGGTTGTAGCGCCTCCTCCAAGTTATCGGCGAAAACTTGGCTTGGTAGATTCTTTGAAATCCTTCGCCCCAGGTTCTCAAATTGAAACTGGACCGGTAGGGGAAGAAATCTACCGTAGTCCCTTTCTTTTTGCCGGTGAATCACTCGCAGCTCGTGCGTTTTCTCAGGCTTTTATTGCCGCAGGAGCTCTGATTACGGTAGTTAGAGATTGGTCTCGAATTCGTGCAGTTGACGCGGTAGTTGGGACAGTTCCTGCTTTGCCGACTGCCGTCGTATCTTTTCTCGTAGCTCGAGTAGCTCGCGTTCCGTACTTACTTGACCTTAGAGATGCTTGGCCAGATCTCATGAAAGAGTATCGAAATTGGAATCGAGCGCTGGAATCGCGCTCGAGGCATGAAGAGATAATCAATTCAGGCCCGATCCGTATATTGAGTTGGATCGTTGAAAAGGGGCTAAACGCATTACTCGAGCGCGCTGACGCGATCATAGTGACTTCTGAAGATCTAGCAGAGAAACTACGGAATCAGAGATCCAAGTATTCGAATAGTCAAAATCAGCAGTTAATCACAACGATTAGAAATGTCTTTCCGGCAAATATACCTAAGCTAGCTAAAAGGCATCCGTTTGATATTAATACGCTACGCGTTCTCTATGCTGGAACGCTGGGACGAGCTCAGAACTTAAGAAATTCAATTGATGCGGCTGCAATTGCACAGGAACAGGGAACCCCAGTGGAACTAGTCTTCGTTGGCGGGGGTGCAGCTGCTGGAGAACTGGAAAAGTATGCAGGATTGATGGGGGTAAACGCTAGTTTCTACCGAGTGCGTTCCGTTGCGGAGATAGTGAAATTTTACGAGTGGGCCGACACTGCTTTGGTGCATTTAACAGATTGGGAGCCATTGGATAGAGCAGTGCCTTCTAAAACCTATGAGTTAATGACTTTAGGAATTCACATTTCGGGCGTTGTAAATGGTGAGACCGCACGAATCATTAAGGAGCTAGACGCGGGCGACATCGTCGAACCCGAAAATCCTCATCAGCTGGCTGAGCTCTGGACTGCATTGTTCAACGAACCTGCTCGGCTCTCGGTGACTGCAAAGGGGCGCATGTGGGTGGAATCCGAGAGGGAAGCTGTCGTACCTGGAGAGGTTAAAAAAATAGTAAATTGGATTGAGCATTTAAAATGAAAAGCGTTTTTAGATGGCTAAATTATGTTGTGGTCGCCGCTGCCTTTTCAGTGGAAAAATTTATTATGGAGCCTGAACGCTTTGCTCATCAAGTAAAGCAAAGAATTTTTGGGTATCAGGCTGTTAAAGGGAGCCGATCTAAGGATATAGCCGGTTCGCACTACGCTCTCGGCTGGAGCAAGTTAACAGGGGTAAAGCCACTTCAATTTCTAATAGAAACCGGAAACTATCAAGAGTTTGATTCGGCGTACTCGAAGCTTTCCTTGGTGGGAAAGATTATCTATTTTCGCAAGTTTATTTTGGTGAGGGCTAAGCGAAAACAATTTGATTTCAAAATATACAAGGGAACGAATTCGATTAACGGTGTTCGAAAACCTAATGTATTGTATTTCGTCAATAACTCATTGCCCTATACACAATCTGGATACACTGTGCGTACTGCGGCATCAGTTGACTCTCTCCGTGATAAAATTAACTCCTTAACTGTAGTGAGCCGGTTAGGGTATCCCTTGGTTGTAGGGGAAATTCCAGACGCGCGTAAGCATGTGCATAAACTGACGCTTTTGGTTCCAAAAATTTGGCCATTTGGCGAGCAGAAAAAATATGACTTAGCCAAGAAAATGCTCATTGAAATCTGCAGGGAACAGAACATATCGGTTATTCAAACAACTACTGATTTCAAAAACGCGGCATTGATTTCAGATGTTGCAGGTGAGTTGGGAATACCGTGGATTTACGAGATACGTGGTGAACCGCACAACACATGGTTGTCCAAATTCTCGGACTCAGTGGTGTCCGAAGCGAAAAAGTCTTTCTACTACCGAGGATCTCTGAATCTTGAGTTGGAAGCTGCGAAAAAAGCAAGTGCGGTTCTAGTGCTAAGCAAATTGTCTCAAAAGAAGCTAATTGAATTAGGTGTTTCCGAGAGCAAACTGACAATAGTGCCAAATGCCATTGAGCGGGATATGAAGCCCGATAGAAGGAACGCCTTTAAAATACGCCAGAAACTAGGATTCCAACATAAAAAGATTATCGGGACGGTTAGCTCCTTGGTCGCGTATGAGGGACTGGAAACGTTAGTTCGTGCGATACCGTTGCTCGATGAGGATATCCAATTGGTTTTGGTGGGAGACGGGGAGGAACGCGGGAGACTATCGGCCCTTTGCAGGTCGTTAGGAGTAAGTGACCGAGTATATTTTGCGGGGAAGCAGCCTAGGAATGAGATTCAAGGGTGGTACTCAATCTTTGACGTATTTGTAGTCCCTCGAACAGATTCTACCGTCACAAGAAATGTCACTCCTCTTAAACTGTTAAACGCCTTGGCTTTGGGAACGCCAGTCGTTTGCTCAGATTTGCCGGCTCTCAGAGAAGTGACTGGGGGGTATGCTAAGTTTGTTCCGCCTAACTCACATTCTGAGCTAGCAGATGGAATCCGTGAAGCTATCGAAGCCCCAGCGGAATTGCTGGCTAAGAGATCATGGCTTGATGAAAAGACCTGGGAAGCCAATGGTAGAAAATTGGCTAAGCTATACGAAGAACTATCTACTCCATCGTAGGGATTTGGGGGCAGGAAGATGTCTAAAGTTATTGATGCGTGGAATGAGGCAGACTTTGAGTTCGTGGCTGGTCAGAAACTAAGTCGTTTCAAGCGTAAAGACATTAGAGGAGCTATCAGAGAGTCTAGGTATGCTCTCAAATTGTTTGAGCGCGCTCACGCTATAGAGGAGCCTAATAAACAAGCTGGTTTAGAAAGCATAGGCGATGTCAAAGTCGTGACCATTTTGCATGCGAGCTTGCCGAATCATACCGGAGGCTATACCGGAAGGGCGCAGGGGCTTCTGAAAGGTCTGATGCGCAACGGTATAAATGTTCGGGCTTATACACGGCCGGGATTCTACTCCGAACGCGTAAACTCCAAAGAAGCTTTTCCTTATCCGGTGGATCAAGTGGACGGTGTCGAATACAGACATTTACCAGCCGATTTTCGTCGGAAGAACGGTGAATTTGAGTACATGTATAAGGCTATTGAATGGTATCGGGAGGTCTTCTTGGTCGAGCGCCCGAATGTGGTACATGTGCGCTCCACTTACCTGATTGCGTTACCCGCCTTGATTGCTGCTCATGAACTGGGGGTCCCGGTGTTGTATGAAGTTTCAGGACTATGGGAACTCGTGTTTGAAGGTCGAGCGCAACTCGGCAAAGCCCGAAGGATTGAGCGGATGGAAGACGCTACTTGTCGCTATGCTGATCGCGTAGTCACCATGAATAGCTCAATGGCGAAGCTACTGAACGATCGTAGCGAAAATGGGCTCGATATCGGGTTGGTACCAAACGCCGTCGACACGTCGAAATTTTCGCATCTCACTCCACTGGAGGAGAAGGATAAGTTTGAATATGATGCGGGCTACGTAGGGTCTTTGGTCGACTATGAAGGACTGGAAACCCTTATTCGTGCTGTGGCCTTGGGGAAGCAGCGGCAGCAGCCCCTTCGTATTAAGATCGTTGGTAAGGGCGCTGAGCTTGAGAAGCTCAGCGCCCTTACTGAGGAGTTGGGTATTTCAGACCTAGTGGATATCCCGGGCTCCGTTTCTCCGAAGGAAGCGGTAGAGGTTTTTGAAGAAACGAATCTGATCGTTCTTCCGCGATTGTCTACACCTGCAACTGAAAATGTAACTCCTTTAAAGCCATTCGAGGCGATGGCAGCCGGGAGGCCACTAGTTGTATCTTCAGTATCTGCGCTATCGGAAGTGTCTCGCGATGGTAAAGCTGCGGCTGTATTTCAACAAGGTGATCCGGAAGAGTTGCTCGAAAAGATCCTAGAACTTTTGGGAAATCGGGAAAAGCAGATTGCACTTTCGAAGTATGCAAAGTCTCTAGTTAGTGATGAACACAATTGGAACCGGGTGGCAGCAACCATGGCGCGTGAAATAAGCGCGACTGCAGTGCCATTTCAGCGCTTGCCATTTCTAACCGATGTTGCGCAAGCTCATCGTAGCGGCAGTTTAGTATATCCGTCTGTATCTTAAGGAGAAGTATGAAGAATTTTTCACGTCGTCAGCTGTTGCTCTTTTTGATACTTTTCCTTTCTATTGCTTGCGCGGCTGTGGGCATTATCGTAAAAAGCGATTTGCTGCTTTATATAGAACCTGTCTTATTGACCCTCGGACTTATAATTGTTTTGCGAGCAACTGAAAGGGGGAGCTTCAGAGCATTTCGAAAAATAGAAAAGGTACAGCGCCAGCTGAAGACCGAGGCTGCCAAGTTAGGAGGAAAAGTTGACAGCCTTGCTGACGACGTGTTGAGCGGCGGCGCTAAAACTGATGAGACTGAAGATTCTAAACGGGCTGAAAATCTATTGCCAAGTCAAATTGATTCATTTATCTGGGAGATGAATGAATTTCAGCCAGCGGAAGATGGAATCCCACTATCGTCCATGGTTTCCATAAATAAAGTTGTAAAATGGATGAGCCCCACTCTCGTCTTAACTACAGATAAATGGTGTGAGCGTTTTAGACGAGAATTGAAGGTAGATACTGTAAATTGGACTAACCCTTCGGCGGAATTGGTGCAGAAAAGTTCAGTAAAATTAACCGTCGTTGATGGAGACAGTTTTAATTTGGGACGTAGTCTACTTTTGTCGAAAAACTATCTCCGACATAGCGCCCTTTTGATTGTTGAAGCTGGATGCAGGGAGAGGGTTTCGTCGATTCATGGATTTAAGGAAATTGCGCCCGTAGGAATTATGCATGGCGTGCGTTTGTTCTACCCAAGTGCGGCACTCGAGCCGGCTAAGTATTCCAAACTTGTCGAGTATGTTAGGTAAACAGTTTTGAAAACGTATAATCTTGACGACGTTAAACATATTGCCGATGAGGAACTTGTAAAAGGTGAACGGGGTGAATTCCGCTTTATAATCGCAGTCGGTTCTTGTCATGTTCCCGTACTGCTTCGGCCAGCAAAGAACAGCGTAGATGCTTTGCTTGTTACCTATAACGGTGCTATCCAGAGATCAAAGGCACCTGATGGTATTGTTTTCCAAAGGTCTTCATGGTTGGATGAGTTTGAGGCGACCGTAATCCAGATTGCTGATCCAACAATGCTTAAGAACAAGCGGTTGCAGATTGGCTGGGCTCAGTTTTCTGATGAAGAATGGGCAATTAGCGCCTATTACGAAGTTATCCAGGCACTTCGTGAACGATTCGACTTAGTCGGATCCGACAAGACACTGCACTATGGTAGTTCTGCTGGTGGATTTCAAGCCGTTTGTTGTGCTGCTATGGATAGAGGGAGCACCGCCCTAGTGAACAACCCTCAACTCGATTGGTCTTTATACAACGAGCGTTTTGTAAATACGCTTCTCAGAGAGGTATTTCATGGATCAAAAGTTGATCTGGTGCGGAGTGAGCAGCCTTGGCGGGTTAATGTAATAGATCTATTCGAATATCTCGGTTATGTGCCGAAGACTGAAGTGCTTCTGAATATTGCTAGCCCCGGAGATGTTGAACAGCAACTAAAACCAATCTTATCGAGACTAGAGACCTTTAGATCATTGGGAAAGAACCCTACTTTCAGTTTTAATTTCTATTTTGATGCGAACATGGGGCACAACCCTCTTGGAAAGCCTTATACAATCCAGATCATAAATAATGAATTGAAGAACCTGTGTAGCGAATGAAACTTCCTTTTTTCAACGCGCTCTTGGACCTCAAATGAATCCCACTTTTATCCTTTCTACGGCTGGTCGAATTCCGCATATACTTGCGTTGAAAATATATGCCCTTCGTCTGCGTTCGGTAGCGAATCAGCGGTATGTGCGGAGTTTTGCGGCCGAACAGGTGCTTTTAGAGGCGGTATCGTCCGAGATAGAGGAGTCTCGACAGGTCGAGACCACACTTTATAGCCAGCAGCTCTTCAATCGGTTTCCCAGCGTAAGATTACCTTTTTCAGGCTCGTTAACATCGGATCTAGGAAGAAACCTAGATTTGATCGCGGCATTAAGACAGTGTGCTCTTCAGTATGAACAGATTCAAATGGGCGATGGCAGTGATGCCCGAGCTCCTTCATCAAGCTGGTTGCACAATGCTGCCTGGGACGAAGTAAAGAAGCGCTCCCAAGCTATTTCCATGGAACCGAGCCAATTAGACGTAGTTGTTCCGGTCCATAATAACGGCGTCTATCTGCTCGCTAAATGTCTTCCGAGTCTTGTGGCAAACAAAGCTTGGGCAAGAATGCGTGTCTTGATCGTGGACGACGCCTCATGTGACTGCAAGACACAGGAAATATTGGGCCAGCTAGAGGCCGGAATCAGCAATGTAGAGGTAATTAGGCTACAGGGAATGCCTAGTGGCTCTGCGTCGGTGCCTCGCAATGTAGGGCTATCAAAGGCGAGTTCGGGACTCGTCTCTTTTCTTGACCCTGACAATGAAATTTCTGTCGGAGGTTACGATGAGCTGCTCCGTCAGTTTCATTCCTGTCAGCAGCGCCCTGAGATAGCAACAGGGTATCAAATAAAAGTAGGAGAAAAATTAAGCGCTAATTCACGCCATACCTTCCGGAGACGGAAGATAATTTCAAATCCGAAGTCGTTAATGCAGCGAGCCCCCCGTTTTCCTGTAATTTCGACCCAAGCCTCAGTTATTGACCTACGGTTCCTCCAGAATTGCAGCTTGAGGTTTATAGAAGGCGCTGTTGGACAAGATACAGTTTTCGGATGGGAGATTTTATTGAAAGCAAGGCGTATCGTATTGTGCTCTCGCCCCTACGTTGTATATTACGCCGAGCGGAATGATTCAGTTACTAATGTTGCAAGCATGGATTACTTTTCCCGTGCATTAATTCGAGAAAAAGCTCAGGCGATACTTTTGAAAGAATATGGTCTGACTCAGCGTTTTAGAAAATATCAACTCGCATTGACCATGGCTGAAGTATATAAGCCGAAGCTTAACCGTCTTCAGGGAGATAGCCTTCTCTTTGCAGAAAAAACGCTGGAAGAAATCTATAGTCTTTATGAGGCTTGATTGGTCGAAATGTCACAGGTCTGACCTGATTTTACATCAGGGGACAGTGATAGGATTGAAAACATTTGTTAGGTTCCCAACAAAGAATGTCCAGTAAGTTTCAGAAAAGGGAGATCAATGGCTGATCAGCAAGAAGCTGAGGCGATCCGCTTCCTTCAAGACGCATCCCCGAAACGGAAGTTCACTGTATTGGTGCCCGACGAGGATCTGTCTGCTAGCAATAGAAGAAAAACGTTAGCCTCTTATCTTTCTGAGACGTGGCATTACCGGCATTTCATTTACGAGCACGCTAAATTCAAGGCCTCGGTAGACAACGACGACATGTTCTTGGGACGTCTCTGGAACCTGCTTGAGCCATTGTTGCGTATCGCGATGTACGGGCTTATGTTCGGATTAATATTGCGGACGTCTAGGGGCGTAGATAACTTCGTCGGGTTTTTGATCATTGGTTTGACCTATTTCTCAATGATGTCACGTGGGCTAGGGAGCGGATCGGGCTTACTCCAGCGATCAAAAGCGATGATGCGGACTTTCAAGTTCCCTAGAGTTTCGTTGGTTGTCGGTGAAGCGATCAGAGGTTTCATCAGTAATCTTATCCCCGGCGTGCTAGCGGTTGTGGCTGCATTGGCTTTTCAATGGGGTACATGGCCTAAATGGACTATCGTTCTTATTATCCCCATTTACTGTCTTATTCACATATTTTCGTTTGGGCTACTTCTATTTTCAGTGCGAGTGACCGCATTCCTCCCTGATGCTAAAAAAATTGTGTTTTTTATTAACCGTGCTTGGTTTTACGTATCGGGGGTGTTTTTCTCGGTCGAACGGTACGCTCGTATTCCTGAAGTTCAACAGGTGATGCAGGCAAACCCTGCATACCAATTTTTGCAGGCGGCCAGGGGAGTTGTTATGTACGGACAATGTCCAAATTCTACGGAGTGGCTAGTTTTGGTTCTTTGGTCCGTTGGTACGGCTGTAATGGGATTTATTTTTTTCTGGAGAGCTGAAGACCGATATGTACACGTTAGATAGTCCGAGCGTCGTTGTACGAGATGTGGCGCGATATTATCGAGCGGACAACAAAAGAAGCATCTTTCGCCGGCCACAGTTATCTAATGAGCGAGAAGGCGACTTTGTACGAGCCCTCGACGGAGTTTCGATGTATGCCAAAAAAGGCGAATGCATCGGCATACTAGGGCGAAATGGTTCGGGGAAGTCTACGTTGATGCGACTGATCGCGGGAAACGAAGCACCTGACGAAGGAGAAGTACTCCTTTCTTCTACACCAACGCTTCTAAATGTTTCGGCAGCCTTACAACCTAGGCTTCCCGGTAGAACTAACATTAGGCTTGGCTTACTGGCTCAGGGAGTAGATCAAGACCAGATCGAAAATCTTACGGACGAAATTATTGATTTTGCAGAGATTGGCAAGGCGGTTGATCGTCCCATGAAAACCTATTCTTCTGGAATGGGGGCTAGATTGAAGTTTGCGATTTCAACTGCTGTGCAGCGTGATCTATTACTGATTGACGAAGCATTAGGAACAGGTGATGCATCATTCACTGAACGAGCTCAAGATCGGATGAATGGCTTCTTAACTAATACTGGAACCATCTTCCTTGTCTCTCACGCCATGTCTTCAATCAAAAGCATGTGTACGAGAGTAGTTTGGCTTCATGATGGGCAAATTATCGCCGATGGAGATGTAACGACAATCACGCTGTTATACAGTAAGTGGACTGCGCGAATGGCCAGAAAGAATTTTGAATCGGCAGAGGAACTTATCTGCGGTGTCAAAAATGCTTACAAAAAGCCGACTATTTTATTCGATTCCCAAGTAAGTAAATGGTTAAATTGATTCGATAGTTGCGGTTCCTCGTCTGGGCGCTCTCAGAAGCTCAATTGAAGTTTCATGACTACCATTCGAAAGGCTCCAGGACCCTAAAAGAATATAGAGACCAGGACAAGAACGGAAGGGGAGCCGCTGAGAGCTTCCTATGGCATCTGAAGCGAATGAGCGTGAACTACGCTGATATAAATGTTCGTATAGCGGTTAGATAATTCGGACTCCGGCTGGTCCTGAGGCTTATATTCGCGCCGCACCGCGATGGGCATAGGTAGAAAACAGACGGGGATCTTTGCCAGTATTTACTAGGGTGAGAGTCCAGTCAGTCGGATTTTGGCAGAGAAAAGTTCCTGGTAGAAGAAATTAAGAGTTCTGGCGGAATGCTGTCAGATGTGCATTCTTCCCACTCAGTAAGTTTCAAAAGACTGACATTCTTCCACGCAGGACCGTTGACACGTGTAGACCTGACTCCCAAGTCGATCTCATCTCCTTGTTTCAATCCATCGATAGACACAGTGCAAGGGTCATTTCGCTTACCAATTGGGAGAGTATACAAGTCGTGCCCGTTTACCCTGATAAAAATTACAACACTCTTTGCATCGCGACCTATGTTGTAGTGATTCTTGAAAGTGATCCGTATCGATCCCATTTCTGTTTCAAAGGGTTTCCGGAAAAACTGCTCACCGCCTTTGTTCAGGTTCTCGTCCCTCAGCTGGACTAGGTTTGGGATGTCTTGCTTTTCTTGTTCAGCAGGGATTCCCTCGGCAATCCTGCTAAAGACTTTTCCGCCGTCGACATACGCACTCCACTCAATCGAGAACTCTTTACCGTTAATTGGAAAGGTGGTCAATGGAGGAAATGCACTCCGGATGAAGGATTTTGCGAAGACTGCGTTTTTGCGGTCGTAAAAGGACGGTACCTGCGCTAGTTCGAAGAACTTCCGAATTGCCACCGGATTTATTGGCAGGAAAGCTGTAGCTTGGCAGTTGATGGCTTCCGATTGAAACCTCCCGGCACGAAGCTCCTGATACAGTACGTTTGCGACTGGATAGTCGTACTTTTCGACTGTCTGTAGATCAAAAGCATTCCAAAGCGCTTTAGCTTTATTCTCGGTAAACGCCTTGCCTTCATCAATATTAGAAAAGCCGCCGAGGCTCTTTACGATTCGAGAAAAAGTTTCGAATTCCGTAGATGGTCTGCTTGATCGTGAGTAGTATTGCCTAACGGATTCTAAGCCAGTGCCGACAAAACATATAGCGGGTTTGTCTCCCAGGGCTTGTTCGTAAAGTCCTTGGAAGTTTAAAGCATGCTTCCCGACCGTGTTTTCTCGGAGTATTTCCTTTTCGTGAGTGGAAAGGGGAAAATCTTTTACATTTTCCATTGCAAGAACTACGTGCCGTTTATCGAATGCTTTTGCAATTTCACTGGAAACTAGGACGTCTTGTTTATAAGATTTCTTCGTATTTCCATCTGCTGGAGCTGGCGGCTGGTTACTTCCGTAGGTAACGAAGCTGAAGTTGGCATCCGCTGCCAAAGCCGAAGCTGCACAGACTCGTGTATCCATTCCAGCCGTCAGCGCACAGAATAACTCGTAATTTAGGCTATCCCAGTGTTCGACGGAGCGGGTGACTAATTGAACTGACGCGTTAACTGCGTCCTCGAACGGAAGGCTTTCAGCACCGAATTTCTTATGCGGATAGAACCTAATTAACTTCTTCTGTGCAAATTCGAAGAAGAAGTTTGGAGGTAGAGCGGCAATTCGTGAGTCTTCAGTTTGATCCCAGAGCTTAAATTGGCCTAAGTTAGTTAACTCTTCGATCTCGCCTGTTCGCGCATTCAGCTCGCGATGGAGAAGTGGCAAATGCGATGCGAAAAGTAAGGATTCGTCGCGCGCTATATAAACAGGCTGACTAGCCAACGTGTCATTATAAACGGAAACCTTTCCGTTTTTAACGATTAAAGCTGCCCAGCGACCTACAACCAGATCCAGGAATTCGTGAAATTCCTGCCAGCTCGAGGAAACTGCGGCGCATGCTACCTCAATAAAAGGCTTTTTTGGCTTATCGTTTCCGACGAAAGCAGCATGACCGAACCATATTATGTTTACATCATTGCTCGTGATAGTTTGAACTGGTTCGTCTGGCTGGACGTACACTTCTAAAGCATCCCAAGCATCTATCTTTTTGAAGTGACGCTGAAGAATTCCTTGGTCTGCAATGCGTTTGTCGCTGACTAGGAATCCAAACGGATATGGCCTTACAGTCATTGCGGCTACTTTCCTCTTGAATCTGGGGTTTGTGCTACTGCCAGAGACCTTTAGTGTCAATTACGATCTTGTTGTTCAGGTTCTCAGTGTCGAATTCTTTGAACTGATTATGATCGACTAGGAGAAGGACAACGTCGGCAGACTTCACAGCTTTCTCAACTGGCTTGAGCTCTACGTTATCGAATTCGGAAAGTGAATCAGGGAGTTTTTCGATGTTTGGTTCAACGACATCAACTTGAGTGTCTTCGAATTGAGCCGCAATTCTCTTTGCAATTTCAAGTGCCGGTGACTCTCGAAGATCGTCAATGTCTGGCTTAAATGCCAATCCCAGGATTGCTAGTTTTTTGCTCTCAGACTTCCCAAGCGCTTCTACGACCTTATCAATGACCCATTGAGGCTTATTGTCATTGATACGCCGTGCGGTGCCAATGAGTTTTGAATTTTCTGGATCGCTTGAAACGATAAACCACGGATCTACGGCGATGCAGTGGCCTCCCACACCAGGTCCCGGCTGAAGAATGTTAACTCGCGGATGGTGGTTAGCTAGATCGATGAGTTCCCAAACATTAATACCCAGGTTGTCTGAGATTAAAGAAAGCTCGTTTGCGAAAGCGATGTTTACATCACGGAATGAATTTTCAGTCAATTTTGCCATTTCGGCGGTTACGTCGTTCGTCGGCAGTAGTTCCCCCTCGCAGAAGCTAGCGTAAATTTCGCTGGCACGACGTGTTGCCTCGCTGGTCTGTCCACCAATAATCCGGTCGTTCGTTTTTAGCTCTTCCATTGCTTTACCAGGAAGAATTCGCTCGGGGCAGTGTGCGAAGTAAATGGTTTTTGCAGTAGGGGCAGTACCGTCCTCGTCGGCACAAAGATCAGGCCTCAACTCAAGGATTCGCTGCGCCATTTTTTGAGTAGTTAGCGGCGGGGAAGTCGATTCGAGGACGACTAACTCATCTCCTTTAAGCTGAGGCGCGATGGCTTCGGCGGCTGAGTAAATGAATTTCATATCTACGGCATGGCCCTCAGTAAACGGCGTCGGCACAGCAATGATGTATGCATCTGCATGAACCTGTTCAGTAGTTGCAGAGAATTTTCCAGAATCGAGTGCCTTCTTGAGCTCATCCTCCAAGCCCGGCTCGACAATGGTTACTTCGCCTCTGTTTATCTTTTCAACATTGCCAGCATTTACGTCAACGCCTGTGACCTTCAATCCTGAATTGGCCATAACAACCGCTGTAGGGAGACCAATGTAGCCAAGGCCTACGAATGCTACGTGTGAAGCGGAACTCATTTCATCCTCTGCAAATCGTCGAATATGGGGCATATCAAAGTATACGTATATTTGTTTTTCTCGTGGCTCTACACCTTTTTAGTTGGTCAGTCAGTCATTTAGTTGGTTAATCCGAGCCGGCGGCGTGCAGACTAGTTTCTATCTGTGCATTGCACATTAATAGTTTTTACTTCGAAAGACCTGCAGCTGAAGTTGTTTCATCGAATTTGCTGCTGACATGTGCAAGCTTTTGAACCGCACGATTTTCGTGCCCTACGCCGTATCTCTCGCCGCAAGGGCTGAGCGCTGCAGTCTAACGGCGCCACCTCTTTCCTCTATCTCCGATAGACACCTTGTCCCTATCGTGGCCTGTGATGGCATGCACCAAGACTAGGAAGTCTGTTGGCTTTATTCACGCTAGTGTCCAATGCCGCCTTCGCCATCCGAAATACGACCGACCTCTGCTAGCGCATCTGGACCTGCTGGACAATGACGCGTGAATTTGGGGCAGGCGTTTACGCGGCCGAAAAGCTCTAGGCCCTAAAATCAATTGAATTTAATTACCTACGGGCCTGATCAATAAAAACGCGCAGTTCTTGAATTAGGATTGGCTGCAGTTAGTTTTCCTTATATTGGGAGTTTTTAGTCATGGCAAAAAGCTGCAATTGTCCGCTCGTGCCGAGTAAGCTTTATATGATAATGCCCTTAATACGATCAAATTGGCATCGAAAATTCCATTTGTGAAGGTGGACCGCGCCGAATTCTTGAAGAAACAATTTGAGGGCTCTCCCTACTTGTAAGAGATTCTCGAGCATGGTCCGCAGGCGGTTTTCTCGCAGGCGATACTTCGAAAAATGCCCAAAAGGTTGTAGCGTCCAATACAACCAAGACTGCTGCGGTATCTTTCGCATCCGGTATCCCGACCAGTGTCCTCGTAATGATTCCAGTTTGCGCTGCGAATGTCGTGCAATATTTCGGTTTTGCAATGCATATGGCGCAACAGATCGCATATTTGCATGAGGAAGATGAGCTTTTGAGCCAAACGGGACATCTCGCTTTTCAGATGAGGTAAGGATCCGTGTAATGGCTTATTTGGGCGGAATGTTCGGCGCAGCTGGTGCTGCTGCGCTGATTGCCAACACCTCCCAAAAAGTCGGGTCCCAGGTAGGGAAAAGGTTGATGGAAAGGCTTTGGCCAAAACTATCTGGTACCCCTTACTTAAGAAAACCGGCACGATGCTTGGTTCGAACATCACCAAAAGACCGTCGAGAAGGCCATCACTAAGGCCGCTCCAGTACTTGGTGGAGCTGTTTCCGGTGGTATTGCATGGGTCTCGTTCAAGCTGATGGGCAAACGCCTTATTGACGTGTTCGAACGTCAACTAAATGGTGAGTTTGATGATATTGATGAATCATTGCCGAAGTTTGCTGACAAGCCTGAAAGTAAATCCGCCAATCCTCCAGTAATTGATGGTGAAGTAGTCAGCCAGTAGGAGACTGCAGAGAACTCTCCGATCTGTGCGTTTCGGCGTCCCGTTATCGGGCGAATTCTTCTTTACCTCATAACTACCGGCAACAAGAACGCCATTCTGATGCTCCGCACTAGGTGCAGTGTGGTGGCGGAGATGAGAAATTCGGCGGGGCCTTGAGCTCTGCAATGTCGCCGATAAGGATGGGGGTAATGAGCAGGAGGGAGATGCTCATTGCGGCGGTAGCAGTGATGTAGATGATTAGTTGGGTAAGGATGGCGGGGTGGGGGAGGGCGTCGGCAAGCTGGCGGCGGGTAACGTCGCGGAAGAAAAGCTCCTTATCTCGCCGTTAATAAAGAGCTTGGTCAGGGTAATAGGGACACTTCCGTGGCGCATATTGTCCAGCAGGTCGCTCGCCGGCTTCGCTAACAAGGAGGTAAAGCGAATGATGAGCCCGCCGAGGATGAAAAGGACCATGAGCGCTGTGCCAATGGCAGCGCCGCGAGCAAATTTGCGCGGTGCGTGGCCAGAAAAGTAATAACGGTTTCCCGCAGCAGCCAGGAGCCCAGCCAGATGGCGGTGGAAAAGAATGTGGCTAGGTAAAACTGTGCGGAGCCAGCCGTACACACGCCGGTGTCCTTGGCCTCAACCTCGCGCTTAACGCTGGCTGGTGCGACGTGTTCTTCCGCTCGAGCTGCCGCACGCTTTCGGCCATTTGGCCTGAGGCACTCGCCGTCAACTCCGCCGATCTAGTTCGCCACGCCTGGAATCCGCCCCCGAGCGCGGTCTGGTTCTCTCGCCGGATGCCGCGTGGACCGGTTTCGCCACGCTTCTTAGCGGGTGCTTGCCTGGCGGAATCGGTGGCGCTGGCTTGTAGCGGGCGAGTTGCCCTACAAGGGGGTTGAAAATGGGGTGTCTTGCCATGTGTGTAGTCCACTAGTGCGTACAGCGGGTGCGTGGGGCGGGCGCCAGTACCTGAAGTGCCCCGGGTTTTGTTCCTAGGCATTTGCCTTGATTTCTATTATTGCTTGCGGCGGGTGCTGGTCCCAAAAT
>NZ_JBBMGI010000016.1:0-58070 GCF_037908445.1 Corynebacterium sp. KPL2825
GCATCGGCGACGAAAACGCCACCGCATCCTCCTCCGACTCCAAGCCAGAACCACAGGCCGAAGAAAAGAAGGAAGAGGAAAAGAAGGAAGAGCCAAAGGCAGAGGAAGATAAGAAGCCGGAGCCAAAGGCAGAGGACAAGAAGGAAACCCAGCAGGATTCTTCTCTCAATACCTCCGCGAAGGTCAACAACGGCGACAACGTTCCTTATGTCACCCCACTGGTACGCAAGCTGGCTGACAAGCACTGCGTAGACCTCAACAACGTTGAGGGCACCGGCGTCGGTGGCCGTATCCGCAAGCAGGACGTGCTTGCTGCCGCTGGCGAAGGAGACGCACCTGCCAAGTCTGGTGCGCAATCCGACAACTCCCCACGCGCTCGTTGGTCCACCAAGTCTGTGGATCCGGCCAAGCAGGAGCTTATCGGCACCACCCAGAAGGTTAACCGCATTCGCGAAATCACCGCTTCCAAGATGGTAGAGGCGCTGCAGATTTCCGCACAGCTTACCCACGTGCAGGAAGTCGACATGACTGCCATCTGGGATATGCGCAAGAAGAACAAGCAGGCATTCATCGACAAGCACGGTGCCAACCTGTCCTTCCTGCCATTCATCGTGAAGGCTACCGCTGAGGCCCTAGTCTCCCACCCGAACGTCAATGCGTCTTATAACCCAGAAACCAAGGAGATGACCTACCACGCGGACGTCAACATCGCTATCGCTGTTGATACGCCGAAGGGTCTGCTCACCCCGGTCATCCACAAGGCACAGGACATGACCCTGCCGCAGATCGCGCAGCAGATTGCGGAGCTGGCTGATAAGGCCCGCAATAACAAGCTGAAGCCGAACGATCTGACCGGTGCTACCTTCACCGTGACCAACATCGGTTCCGAGGGCGCCATGCTCGATACCCCGATCTTGGTTCCGCCACAGGCCGGCATTCTGGGTACCGCAGCCATTGAGAAGCGTCCGGTGGTTGTCAACGAAAACGGCCAGGATGCCATTGCCATCCGCCAGATGTGCTACCTGCCATTCACCTACGATCACCAGGTGGTTGACGGTGCGGACGCAGGCCGCTTCATCACCACCATCAAGGATCGCCTGCAGACCGCGGACTTCCAGGCAGACCTCGAAGTCTAAAGGTTCTATCGCCGCTTAAAGCCTTCCAGCCCTACTGCGGGGCTGGAAGGCTTTTGCCATGTCTGGGGTGCCAAGTGGGGGTGATAGTTCCGCCTTTAGCTGAACCATCCATCCCGTTTTATTCGAGGCTTTTCGCGGTCGTTCCCCCTAAGCCCGTGGTGAGCGCCTTAGGAGCCACCTTAGACAGTGATGCGGTGCATAAAAGTTTCTCAAGGGGGATCGGCTCACCCATTATTAAACATATAATTAGGGCGGTTATAGCCATTGTCCCTCACTAAGGAGTCTCACTGACATGGAATTCATCTCCCGCCACCTAGGGCCGGATTCTACGGAGCAGGCCACCATGCTTGCGAAGGTAGGCTACGACAGCGTGGACGCGCTGGTCGATGCCGCCATTCCCTCCAAGATCCGCGCCGCAGAATTGCCTCAGCTTCCTGAGGCACTCTCGGAGGATGAAGCACAGGCTACGTTGCGGGAGTACGCCAACCAGAACACTGTGCTAAAGCCTTTCTATGGTCAGGGCTTTTCAGATACCCTCACCCCAGCGGTCATCCGCCGCGGTCTGCTAGAAGATGCTGGTTGGTATACCGCTTATACGCCGTACCAGCCGGAGATTTCCCAGGGGCGTCTGGAAGCGCTGCTGAATTTCCAGACCATGATTGAATCCCTCACTGGACTACCGATTGCGAATGCCTCTCTCTTGGATGAGGCTTCTGCTGCGGCTGAGGCCGTGGGCCTTATGTCCCGTGCGGTAAAGAAGGGCCGCCGTGTAGTGCTCGATTCCCGCCTGCACCCGCAGGTGCTTACCGTCGCCGCGGAGCGTGCCCGCGCGATTGACCTCGAGGTGGAAATCGTCGACCTGCGCGAAGGCCTCGTAGGCGAGGACCTCATTGGCGCCGTCATTGCCTACACCGGCACCGAGGGCGACATTTTTGATCCCTCTTCCCTCATCGAAGAGCTGCATACCCGCGGCGCGCTAGACGCTGTGGTCACCGACCCGCTTTCCCTGCTTCTCTTGGAAGGCCCTGGCTCACTGGGCGCCGATATTGTACTAGGTTCCTCCCAGCGCTTCGGCGTGCCGCTCTTCTTCGGTGGCCCGCACGCTGCTTATATGGCGGTTACAGAAAAACTCAAGCGGCAGATGCCTGGCCGCATCGTCGGTGTTTCTAAGGACGCGGATGGTCGCCCGGCCTACCGCTTGGCACTGCAGACTCGCGAGCAGCACATTCGCCGCGAGCGCGCCACCTCTAATATCTGTACTGCGCAGGCGTTGCTAGCTAATGTCGCCTCCATGTACGCCGTCTACCACGGTCCGCAAGGCCTCAAGGCTATCGCACAGCGCGTGCATGGGCTTGCCTCCAGCTTCGCCCAATCCGTCAAGGATGCCGGAAAGCAGCTGGTATCTGAAGACTTCTTCGATACAGTCACCGTCGCCGGCGTGGATGCCACCAGCATCAAGGAGAACCTCCAGAAGGAGGGATACCTCGTGCGCGCGATCGGTGAGGACAAGGTATCGGTGTCCTTCGGTGAGTCGGCGACTAAGGAGGACGTCGCCAAGCTCGCCCAAGCCTTCGGCGCTGAGGCGACTGAGGCTGACTTCGACCTGCCTAAGAGCCTGCAGCGCAGCCAGGAGCCGCTCCAGCACGAGGTATTCAACCGCATCCACTCCGAAACCCAGATGTTGCGCTACCTGCGCAAGCTGGCTGATAAGGACTTAGCACTTGACCGCACCATGATCCCGCTGGGGTCTTGCACCATGAAGCTCAACCCCACCGCCGCCATGGAGCCGATTTCCTGGCCGGAATTTGCTGGCATCCACCCCTACGCCCCGGAAGAGACAACCACTGGCTGGCGCGCACTGGTCGAGGAGATTGAAGGTTGGTTGGCCGAGATTACCGGCTATGCCAAGGTCTCCATCCAGCCCAACGCCGGATCCCAGGGCGAGCTGGCCGGCCTTTTGGCCATCCGCCGCTACCACGTAGCCAATGGCGATAACGAGCGCGATGTAGTACTCATCCCGGCTTCCGCACACGGCACGAATGCGGCCTCGGCTACGCTGGCTAACCTGCGCGTTGTGGTGGTAAAGACCGCGGACGACGGCTCTATTGATCTGGCGGATTTGGATGAAAAGATTGCCAAGCATGGCAACCACATCGCCGGCATCATGGTGACCTACCCGTCCACCCACGGGGTCTTTGACCCAGAGGTTCGCGATGTTTGCGATAAAGTCCACGCGGTGGGCGGCCAGGTCTACATTGACGGTGCGAATATGAACGCACTGACCGGTTGGGCCCGCCCAGGGCAGTTCGGCGGCGATGTGTCCCACCTCAACCTGCACAAGACCTTTACCATTCCGCATGGCGGTGGCGGCCCAGGCGTGGGTCCAGTAGCAGTGGCCGAGCACCTTATCCCGTTCCTGCCCACCAATGCCGCGGATCCGCAGCTGGATGCAACCACTGCTACCCCGGTTGGGCAAGGCGTGCCTATTACCAGTACCAAGTACGGCTCGGCCGGTGTGCTGCCGATTTCCTGGGCATACCTAGCTATGAGCGGCGCGCAGGGACTTGCTCAAGCCTCCGCCCACGCAATTTTGGGCGCAAATTACCTGGCCAAGTCCCTGGAAGATTCCTTCCCTGTGCTCTACACCGGCAATGCTGGCTTGGTGGCCCATGAATGCATCCTGGATCTGCGCGCGCTTACCGACGCCTCTGGGGTCACCGCCGCGGACGTCGCCAAGCGCCTCGTAGACTTTGGCTTCCACGCCCCGACCCTGGCTTTCCCGGTGGCCGGCACCCTCATGGTGGAGCCCACCGAGTCCGAGGACTTGGGCGAGCTGGATCGTTTCATCGAGGCAATGCGCACCATCCGCGCCGAGATCCAAGAAATCATCGACGGCCAGGTGTCCTACGAAGGCTCCGTCATCCACCATGCTCCGTTTACCGCGGAGTCCGTTAGCGCCGATACGTGGGACTTTGTCTTCAGCCGAGAAAAGGCCGCTTGGCCAGTGAAATCCCTGCGCCACAGCTACAAGTACTTCCCGCCGGTGCGCCGCATCGACGAGGCCTATGGTGATCGCAACTTGGTCTGCAGCTGCCCGCCGCCGGAAGCATTCGATATCGACGATTCTGAGGAGTAAACATGACCGAACTACTTACCTCCCCACTCAATGCCGAGCACGAGAAGCTCGGCGCCACCTTTACGGCCTTCGGTCCATGGAACATGCCGCTGAAGTACCAGAACGAGCTAGACGAGCACCGCGCCGTACGCAACAGCGCCGGTCTATTTGACCTGTCTCATATGGGCGAAATCTGGGTCAACGGCGCCGACGCCGGCAAGTTCTTGTCCTATGCCTTCATCTCCAACTTTGAGCCCCTCAAGGTGGGCAAGGCCAAGTACTCCATGATCACCGCCGAGGACGGCGGCATCATCGATGACCTCATTACCTACCGCTTTGAGGAAGATAAATTCCTCGTCGTCCCGAATGCCGGCAACGCCGATACCGTGTGGGACGAGCTCAACAAGCGCGCCGAGAGCTTCGATGTCACCTTGAAGAACGAGTCCCGTGACGTGGCCATGATCGCCGTCCAGGGCCCTAAGGCCGCAGAAATCCTCGTCCCGTTGGTGGAAGACAATAAGCAGGACGAGGTCTACAACCTCGGCTATTACGCCGCCACCATGGGTAAGGTGGCGCGCACCTTTGCCATCATCGCGCGCACCGGCTACACCGGTGAGGATGGCTTCGAGCTCATTGTGTACAACTCCGATGCCGCGCAGCTGTGGGAAGAGCTGCTCAAGGCCGGTACAGAATACGACCTCAAGCCGTGCGGCCTCGCCGCCCGCGATTCCCTACGCCTCGAGGCCGGCATGCCTCTTTACGGCAACGAGCTCTCCCGCGACATCACCCCGGTAGAGGCGGGCATGGCCCGTGCCTTTGCCAAAAAGGAGGCCGATTTCGTCGGCTCCGAGGTCGTCCGCCAACGCGCCGCCGAAGGCCCGCAGGTAGCGATCACCGGTCTCACCTCCGAGCAGCGCCGCGCAGCCCGCGCCGGTGCCGAGGTTTTCGTGGGCGATGAGAAGGTAGGCACGGTCACCTCCGGCCAGCCTTCCCCCACTCTGGGACACCCAGTGGCCATCGCGCTGCTGAATACCGGCGCGAACCTCGAGCCCGGCTCCGCTGTAGAGGTGGAGATTCGCGGTAAGCGCTATCCTTTTGAAGTAACCGCGTTGCCGTTCTATAAGCGCGATAAGTAAGCATCTTTTCAACCAGCCCGAAAGGACCACATCACCATGGCTAACCTTCCTCAAGATTTTTCCTACTCCGAAGACCACGAGTGGGTCAACGCTGCCGCCGATGCCGTTGCTGGCGCTACCGTGCGCATCGGCATTACTTCCGTGGCTGCTGACCGCCTCGGTGAGGTCGTCTTCGCCGAACTGCCGGAGGTAGGCGATACCGTTACCGCCGGCGAGTCTTGTGGCGAGGTCGAATCCACGAAGTCCGTCTCTGACCTCTACTCCCCTGTCACCGGCACCGTAAAGGCCGTTAACGAGGATGTGCACGATGACTACGCTGTCATCAACAACGACCCGTTCGGCGAGGGCTGGCTTTTCGAGGTTGAGGTTGATGAGGCCGGCGAGCTCATGGATGCTGCCGCTTATGCATCCGCCAACGGCCTAGATTAATTCGACCCCACGCGGGAGGGTGTGCCACGCGCACCCTCCCGCTTTGCTTTGCCCACCGCACCAGAGGAAACTTTGAGTCTATGACTGCACCACGCGATCCTTTCTTCCCCGCCGAGCGTTCTATCCGCGCCTCCGATAAACCACTAGAGGTCCGTTTCTTGGGCCGGATGGACTACCAGGAGGCCTGGGACTACCAGGCCGAGGTAGCAGCCGCGCGCGCCAAGGGGGAACAAGACGATGTGGTGCTCGTAGTCGAACACCCCAATATCTATACCGCCGGCAAGCGCACCCAACCGGAAGATATGCCAGATAACGGCCTGCCCGTTATCACCGTTGACCGTGGCGGGCGCATCACCTGGCATGGCGAAGGCCAGCTGGTCATCTACCCCATTATCAAATTGGCCGAGCCCGTCGACGTCGTCGACTATGTCCGCCGCCTCGAGGAGGCCACCATCCAGACGGTCCGCCAGATGGGGGTAACCACCGCCGGGCGCATCGATGGCCGCTCGGGCGTGTGGGTTCCTTCCACTACCGAAGCCAAGGATCCCTCCGCTCCGAAGCGTGACCGCAAGATTGCCGCTCTTGGAATCCGCATTACTCGCGGGGTGACCATGCACGGTTTGGCGCTTAACTGCTGCAATACGCTGGAATACTACGACCACATCGTGGCATGTGGCATCGATGACGCCGATGTCACCACCCTATCGCTGGAGCTCGGACGCCAGGTCAGCCTCGAGGATGCCACCCAACCGCTTTTGCAGGCGCTTGATGACGCCCTCTCGGGCCGCCTCATTGTCGCCGACCACGCCTTTGGCTCAGCCCCTGATCCCACGAAGTTAGCGAATGAAAGGGCTAGACAGAGGCGTCGGCAAGCGCGGCAAGAACCCTAGTTTGGGGCTGGCGCGGAATAGGATGTGACCGCGGCGACTTATACCTAGAAGAGCTATTAGCCATCACCACCATCAACCGATAAAGTGAGTTTTTGTGACTGTTAAGCCTGAAGGACGCAAGATGCTCCGCATTGAAAAGAAGAATGCGGAGTCACCCATCGAACAAAAGCCACGCTGGATCCGCAACCAGGTTCGCACTGGCCCGGGCTATGAGGACATGAAGTCCCGCGTGGCTGGGGCCTCCCTGCACACCGTGTGCCAGGAGGCAGGTTGCCCGAATATCCACGAGTGCTGGGAATCCCGCGAGGCTACCTTCCTCATCGGTGGCGATAAGTGCACCCGCCGCTGCGACTTCTGCGATATTGCCACCGGCAAGCCGGAAGAACTAGACCGCGATGAACCGCGCCGCGTAGCCGAAAATATCCGGGAAATGGACCTTAACTACACCACCATTACCGGTGTTACCCGCGATGATCTCCCCGATGAGGGTGCATGGCTCTACGCCGAGGTCGTGCGCAAGATTCACGAGCTTAACCCCCACACCGGCGTGGAAAACCTCACCCCGGATTTCTCTGGCAAGCCAGACCTGCTGGAGGAGGTCTTCGAGGCCAAGCCGGAGGTCTTCGCGCACAACCTGGAGACCGTGCCGCGCATCTTTAAGCGCATCCGCCCGGCCTTCCGCTACGAGCGCTCCTTGGACGTCATCCGCCAGGCACATGATTATGGCCTCATTACCAAGTCCAACCTGATTTTGGGCATGGGCGAGACCGAGGAAGAGGTCGAGGAAGCTTTGCGTGACCTGCGCTCTGCTGGCTGCGATATCATCACCATCACCCAGTACCTGCGCCCCGGCCCGCGCTTCCACCCGATTGAGCGCTGGGTGCGCCCAGAGGAGTTTGTGGCTCACTCCAAGCTGGCAAAGGAGCTCGGCTTCGGCGGCGTCATGTCCGGCCCACTGGTGCGCTCGTCCTACCGCGCCGGCCGTCTCTACGTGCAGGCCATGGAAAAGCGCGGCTTCGAGCTGCCGGAAAACCTCAAGCACTTGGCGGAAACCTCCCAGGGTGCTACCGCCCAAGAGGCCTCCACCCTGCTGGAGAAATACGGCCCATCGGAAGAAACACCCGTGACCACCCGCATGGCCAAGGCTCCGGCTAATGCGAATTCGGCGGCGGCCACCGTCCGCTAAACCACACGTTTTCATAACGGCCTGCGCTTTCCGCGTGGGCCGTTTTAACATTCATGCCCGTTGACCTTTAAAGTAGGAGCCATGGCGAAAGATGACAAGGCAGCACTAAAGGCTGCAAAGAAGCAAGAACGCGCGGCCAAGCGCCAGCAGCGTAAGCAAACCTGGTCCCAAATGTGGCAAGCATTTAATATGCAGCGCAAGCAGGATAAGGCGCTTATCCCCATCATGCTGGGCGCCTTCCTGGGCATGGGCTTGCTTTTCTTCCTGATCGGCCTGCTTTTCCACGGCCAGTGGTTCATGCTCATCCTCGGCTTGGGCATCGGCGCGCTGCTCGCAATGTTCCTATTCACCCGCCGCCTGGAGCGCGATATGTACAAGCGCGTGGAAGACCAGCCGGGTGCTGCGGGCTGGGCACTCGAGCAGCAACTGCGCAATACCGTGGGCATCGTGTGGTCCGTAAAGACCGGTGTGGCCGCTACCCGCCAGCAGGATCTTATCCACCGCGTCATCGGCAATGCCGGCGTCATCTTCGTGTGCGAGGGCAATAAGAATCGCGTGCGCCCTACCCTCAACCAGCTTAAGAAGCGCGTAGACAAGATCGCCGGCGGCGTTCCCATCTACGAGATCTTCGTAGGCAACGGCGAGGACGAGGTCCCCGTATCCAAGCTGCGCAATAAGGTCATGAAGCTGCCGCGCAACTTCAATAAGAACGAGACCTATGAAAACATCCGCCGAATCGAAGCCATGGATTCCATGCCGGGCACCACCCCGGGCATGCCCAAGGGTCCAATGCCCCACCAGGCGCAGAACATGGCCGGCATGAACCGCCGCATGCGCCGCGCCCAGCAGCGCAAAAAGAATAAGTAGGGCGCCTAAAGCGAATCCCTGCCGCACCATATGAGGTGTGGCAGGGATTTTCTCTTGCCCGGAAAATCCGGGCGACTTAGGAGCGAATAACGATGGTACCGGTGGCGCGGTCATGCATTCCGCGTCCATCCGCATCAACCATGGCTGCTGGGAACAGCACACCGGTGAGCACCGTGCGCAACGCCGCGCGCCATAGGCCCACGCGGGCGCCGGGGACGTCGAGTCGCGCCACGCCCATACCCAACAGCAGCATGCCGGGGGTGCGAGCAAAGAGCCAACCACACACGATGCCCATGATGACCCAGAGGGCGTAGCCCAAGAAAGCCACACCGCCGAGTTCCGTAGTAAACATGTGGATGAGGTTGGCGATGAGCATGCACACGATCCAGTCAATCGCCACAGCGCCGGCGCGGCGGCCAACGGAAGCTAGTGACCCCGGTCCGGACTCCGGAAGACCCAGCTTTTCTCCCGGCCAGCGACCGGGGCCTTCCATATCATCGTATTCGCCCGGAATATTTGGGCCGTCGAGCCACGTACGCTTATCTGCCATGCTCACCAATCTAGCGGGCGGAAAGTGAGATGTGAAACGAGGGGAATCGCAATCCCTAGGGCGAGAACCTAGTAGGCTATAGAGAGACAATTCACCGGTCAACAACGAGGAGACAAACGTGTCTTTCGAGACAGTGCAGGACATCGTCCAGTTTATTAAGGACGAGGACGTAAAATTCGTCGATATCCGTTTTACGGACGTCCCAGGCACCGAGCACCACTTTTCCATCCCAGCAGAAGAGTTCACCGTAGAAGATGCCGAAAGCGGCCTCGCTTTCGACGGCTCCTCTATCCGCGGATTCACCACCATCGATGAGTCCGATATGACCCTGCTGCCGGATCCAGCCACCGCGCATATTGATCCGTTCCGCACGGCCAAGACCCTGAATATCAAGTTCTTCGTCCACGACCCATTTACCTTTGAACCGTTCTCCCGCGACCCGCGCAACATCGCGCGCAAGGCGGAAGAGTACCTGCAGTCCACCGGCATCGCCGATACCTGCAACTTTGGCGCTGAGGCCGAGTTCTACCTCTTTGACTCCGTACGCTTTGGCACCGACGTCCAGCACGGCTTTTACGAGGTTGATTCCGATGAAGGTTGGTGGAACCGCGATAGCGAAACCAACTTCGACGGCACCCCGAACACCGGCTACAAGACCCGCCTGAAGGGCGGCTACTTCCCCACCGCGCCGTATGACAAGCACGGTGAAGTGCGCGACGCCATGGTGGAAAACCTGCAAAAGGTAGGCTTCCACATCGAGCGCTTCCACCACGAGGTGGGCGCCGGCCAGAACGAAATCAACTACCGCTTCAATTCCATGTTGCACGCGGGCGATGACATTCAGACCTTCAAGTACGTGGTCAAGCAGACCGCAGCGCAGTGGGGCAAGACCGCCACCTTCATGCCCAAGCCGTTGGCTGGCGATAATGGTTCCGGCATGCACGCCCACATGTCCCTGTGGAAGGACGGCAAGCCGCTGTTCCACGATGAAGCCGGCTACGCAGGTCTTTCCGATATCGCCCGCTACTATATTGGCGGCATCCTCCACCACGCTGGTGCTGTGCTTGCGTTCACCAACCCAACGCTGAACTCCTATCACCGTCTGGTCCCAGGCTTCGAGGCTCCGATTAACCTGGTCTACTCCCAGCGCAATCGCTCCGCTGCAATCCGTATCCCGATTACCGGTTCCAACCCGAAGGCTAAGCGCATCGAATTCCGCGCTCCGGACCCATCCGGCAACCCGTACTTGGGCTTTGCCGCCATGATGATGGCCGGCATCGACGGCGTAAAGAACCGCATCGAACCACACGCTCCGGTAGATAAGGACCTCTACGAGCTGCCGCCTGCAGAAGCTGAATCCATCCCGCAGGCCCCGACCTCCCTCGAGGCTTCCCTCAAGGCCCTGCAGGAGGACATGGACTTCCTCACCGAAGGCGATGTTTTCACCGAGGATCTCATCGAAACCTACATCAACTACAAATACGAGAACGAGATTAACCCCGTTCGCCTGCGCCCGACCCCGCAGGAATTTGAGATGTATTTCGATTGCTAAAGCTGCGCTAGCCAGCGTCCTATAGGGGACGAAAGGGCACGCGCCTACAAAGCTCAGTCCCGAGACCTTCAGTGGGTCTCGGGACTTGCTTTTTCTAAGCCGACCCCGCGAGATGCGATCGATGCCACAAGATGATCTAGGCTTGACCCCCGCCCCTAAATCCATACTTAGCGAGAGTTCTCACCAGCCCAAACGAGAGCAAAATTCTGATAACCCGACCGAAAGAAATTAACATGTGGGTGTGACTGATAGATTCCGCCAACTCCCAGCCCCTGGCCCCGCGTGGGGAGGCAGCCTCATGGGCACCTCCATCGTTTCGCGCCTACTCGTGGAAGAAGGCATGATGATCCTGGCCGGCATTTTTGCCGCCATTGCGTGCGTCATCTTTGTCGTCCTCACCGCGGGTTTCTTGCGCTACCGCCATCCCAGCTTCGAGCGCACCACGATGGCGGAATGGTCGATGTTTTTCATCGGAATCTTGGCGCTCGGCGCCGCGCTTTCCGGGCTCACGGACATTCCTACTTTCCGCCTCATAGGCTTTTGGATCGGTGGCCCAATTACGGTTATCACGTGGGCTATCCAGCTCACACGCTTTGATGGCGAGCCGAAGTTCACCTGGGGCCTGCCACTGGTTGGCCCCATGATTTCGGCCTCGGTTTCTGGTTGGCTGGCTCACGATTACGGCCAGTTCTACCACGTAATGGGCACGATATTTTTCTTCATGTCCCTGGTAACGGCGGTGCCGACCTTTGCTCGCGTGTACTGGGCCGCATGGCACGGGAAGGTGGATTTTACCGGCGCGAAATCAGCCACTGCCTGGGTACCACTAGGCGTGGTAGGCCAGTCCACCACGGCTATGCAGATTCTTTTCCCCGGCCCGGTATCCATTTATTACGGCCTGACTGCCCTCATCATCGCCATTCCGCTATCCATCTACGCGATGTTTACCTTCTATCCCAATGTAGCTCGGTGGGTCCCCTATTCCCCTGCCTGGTGGTCGTGCACCTTCCCGCCGGGAACCGTCAGCATGGGCGGCCACCAGCTGGCATTGGTCAATGGCTCCGAGCTTATCGACGCCATTGCGCTCACCATCCCGGTTCTCCTCACCGCACACTGGATGCTGTGCTCCACCCGCTTCCTGAGCTGGGTATGGGAAGGCAAAAAGGAAACAGGCCCTGAAGAGCCACTTATCACTACAGGCCAATAAAAGGAGCAAAGAGGAGCAGCCACTATGCGAGACTCCAGCTTTGAAGATTCGAAGCGCCGCAACGGTCGCCGGTGATGTATAGTTCCTCCCCCATCACCTTCATCGCTTGGGAATGCGCGGACCTGACTGCAGTAAGACAGGTACTCGCCGGCGTGCAGCGAAACGGCATCTATCTCTACGGCGAGCACCTGCTCTTGGAGACGTCGTGGCTGGGCCAAGGCGCACGGGACTTCTACGCCACAGCATGGCGCTGGAGTGCAGATGATTGCCCGCTTTTCTATGAGTTGGCGCGACAGGGCAAGGTCCTCATCACCATTAATACTGCGGTGATTGCCTGCGGCGATAAAGAAGACATCGCCACTGCGCGCGACTGCATTGCACAAGAGCTTATCGCCGCCCGCAATCCGCAGCATCTGTGCAAGCTGCTTGCCGACGCCGCAACAAAGCCGACCTAAAGCCCTGGTTGCTCGCTGCGCTTCATCCAGCCCATACGTGGAACAAAGCCGCGGGGATGTTTCATCTGGGCTACTGCGTCAGCAATCATGAGGCGGTGGCGGCGCGAAACGCTATCGGGAAGCTTCGCCACCGAGAACCAATCCGCCTCGGTATTTTCTTCATCACTAATGACCGGCTCTGCGCCCTCTGCTACCGATACACGCAGCGCCGTTCCCATGAAGGTGCACTCATCGCCATTGGGATAGGTCACTGGGCCGGTTTGCCCTACGCCCAAAAGCGCTTCCACCTTGGCCTCGAGTCCGACTTCTTCTTTGACCTCTCGCAGCGCAGTGGTGGTAATTTCCTCGCCCGGCTCACAGATTCCTTCCACCGGTGTCCACACACCATTATCGGAGCGCTTGACTAGGAGCACGGAAGGAACCTCCCACAATGCGGCATCTGCGGGTACATCGCGGAGGATAATGGCGCTACAGGCCGGCACGAAGATCTGATCCTGACCAATCTTTTCGCGCAGCTGAACAATGAAATCTGGAGTCGGCATGCCACCTAGGGTAGACCAGTGCTGCCGATCTAGGCCATCGGGCCTAGAACCTTCTTGGCAAGCCGTTGAATATCGGTAGCCAAGGTGAAAGTCAGCTCCATATCCGTCTGTGTGTTCTCGCAGGAACGCCCTTCTTCGAGGGATTGCGTCGTTCCGGAGACCACGCCCACGATGGTCTGTTTGCCTTCTACCTCGCCATAGACCGGCCCGCCCGAATCGCCATTGGTACTGCACACGTGTGCCCGTGCAGCAAGCGAATCCCACTGGCGGTCCTGCCAGGTAAGCTGCGCAATTTCCGCATCATGGGATAGCGATCCACACGTCTCATTAGTAACCACGCCCAGCTTGCACACCTTCTGTGGCAGATGAGCCAGCGAGGTGGCGACGGTATTGTCCACTTCCCTGGGGACATAGTAATCAGCACTGCCGGTGATTTCGATAAAAGCTACGTCGAGGTCATAACTCTTTTCGGCGTAGATATCAGAATAAATGACCTCACCAATGGGCTCGGCGGGGTATTTGAACTCACCGTCGGCAAAGCCAGCCCAGACCTTATCGTGAGGTTTGCCGCAATGGCCGGCGGTAACGGCGATGGTGCGGGCGTCGGCAAGCGTAAATGACCATGCCGCCGTACAAGAGTGGTACTGGAAATAAGCGCCTGGCTGCGGGTCATCGCCGGAGAGCTCAAGAGCCGTGCCCGGCGCGATAGGCGCCACGGCCGGGGAATAGACCTCATTAGGAATGAGGTTTTTATAAGACAGGGCAGAAAAACTTGGTTCTTCCCCACCCCGAATCGGGCTGCAGGCCGCGAGGAGCACGGCCGTGCAGACTGCACCAACGCTAGTTGCTATCCGCGCCCGCATCCCCGGCGTCGTCCTTAGCGTCTTCATCCTTAGCCATCTCCGCCTGGGCCTTGAGATCGCGGATGAACTTTTCTGGGTCAAACTCGGTGTAGTGTTCCGGGCCGGCAAAATTTTCTAGGGCCATGAGCTAAACCTCCGTTTTCTGAATCGACGTGGTGATGTAATCCTTGACCACCGCAGCATCATTGGGCAAGTCCTTAACATGCCGCTCAGTATCGAGAATGCCAGCAAAACGCTCAGGCGGCTCGGGGGCAGAGCCAGTGGCCTCTGTGATGGTCTCTGCAAACTTCACCGGCAGTGCAGTCTCCAAGCATACGATGGGCGTCTCCAAGCCTTCGCGCTGCGCCCCGCGGGCGACCTTAATGCCATCGGCCGTGTGCGGATCCACCAGGTAGTTGAAACGCTCGTGCACGTCTTTGATGGTGGCGAGGCGATCGGCGTGGGTGGAGGAGCCGGATAGGAATCCGTACTCTTGACCGGCGGCGGCGATCTTCTCTTGGTTGAGGCTGAAACCGCCCTCTTTGACCTTCGTGCCAAAAAGCTCCGCTGCTTGGGCTGCATCGCGGCCGAGCAAGTCGAACACAAACCGCTCAAAATTAGAGGCACGCGAGATATCCATCGACGGCGAAGACGTAGCCACGGTTTCTGCGGCAGGGCGCGGACGGTAGTTTCCGGTGCGGAAAAACTCATCTAGCACGTCATTTTCATTGGTAGCCACGATGAGGCGATCGATGGGAAGCCCCATCTGGCGGGCGATGTGGCCGGCGCAGATATCGCCAAAGTTGCCGGTAGGAACGCTGAAGGAAACCTTCTGCTCGGCATTGTCGGTGACCTTCAGCCAGCAGGAGATGTAGTAGACCACCTGGGCCATAAGCCGCGCCCAGTTAATGGAATTGACCGCACCGATACGGTAGGTGGACTTAAAGTCGGCATCTCCCGAGACCGCCTTGACCACATCCTGGCAATCATCAAAGACGCCATCAAGGGCGATATTGAAGATATTCGGGTCATCCAGGCCAAACATCTGTGCCTGCTGGAAGGCCGTCATGCGGCCGGCCGGGGTGAGCATAAAAACGCGAATGCCCTGGCGACCTCGCATCGCATACTCTGCTGAAGAACCCGTATCACCAGAGGTGGCGCCCAAAATATTCAGCGTCTCGCCGCGGCGGGCGAGCTCATATTCAAAAAGCTCCCCCAAAAGCTGCATGGCCATGTCTTTAAATGCCGCAGTAGGTCCTTCAGAAAGGTGCCCGATAAAAAGGCCCTCTCCCAGTTCGGTAACGGGGACGATCTCTGGGTCTGCAAACTTGGGGCTGGTATAGGCCCGGGCAGCGATATCCTCGATATCTTGCGCCGGAATATCGTCAATGAAAAGCTTGAGCACCTCGGCCGCGAGTGCCGCATAGCCTTCATCCGCAAGGAGCGTGCGCCATGAATTTAAAGTGGCGAAATCCAACTGCGGGTAGCTCTCTGGCAGGTACAAACCTCCATCGGGGGCAAGCCCGCCAAGGAGAATATCCGTAAAAGATGCGGGCTGACGGGCGGTATCGCGGGTCGAAATATACTTCACACAAAAGAATCTTAGTAGTTAAGGCGTAAGGTATCAGCCATGTCGCAGCCGAATCCCAGAGAAGTCATTACCACTCAAGCTTTAGGCATTTGGGTGGCCGCCATGGCGGTCTACCTCGTAGCGATTACTGGCCGTACCTCTTTTGGCGTGGCCGGCCTGGACGCTATTGAGCGCTTCGATGTTGATGCCGGCCGTATCGCGGTCTTTACCTCCGTGCAGCTGGGCGTGTATGCCCTAGCCCAAATTCCTACCGGCATATTGATCGATAAATTTGGCCCACGCCTGCTCCTGGTAGTCGGCGCCGTCATCATGGGCATCGGTCAGGTTGTGCTGGGTTTTACCACGAGCTACGGCGTAGCCATCGCTGCCCGCATACTTATTGGCGCGGGCGATGCCACGGCGTTTCTCTCCGTGATGCGCATCCTTCCCTATTGGTTCCCGCTGCACCGCACGCCTATGTTTACCCAGGTGACCTCGTCGCTCGGGCAAATGGGCCAATTCATCTCCGCAGTGCCTTTCTTGTGGTTGCTGGGCGCAGCCGGCTGGACCGCCGCCTTCGTTACCCTTGGTGCGGTGGGCATTCTCGTGGCCATCGCCGCGATTGTGGCGGTGGCAGATTCACCGGAAAAGCTGGGCATTATCCCCACGGAAAAAGAACCGCCCAACTCTCAGGCCACCAGCATCCCGGCGCGCCTGAAGAAAGTATTCCGCTCCCCAGTGGCATGGCAGGCCTACTTCATTCACTACATCGGTATGCTCCCGCTCATCGTCTTTGTCATGCTCTGGGGAATGCCCATGATGACCCAAGGAATGGAGCTATCCAAGGCGAAGTCCAGCCTGGTGCTTACCTTGTTGGCGGTATTTTTGGTCCTCGTCGGCCCATTGCACGGCAAGATTTCCTCCCGCGCACAGCATATTCGCCCGTGGCTCAGCCTGGGTTTTGTAGCGGTCCACGTTCTGACCTGGCTCATTTTCTTTACCTTCGGCACCGACAGTGGTCTGGCCGCGATTTTGGTGGTGTCCTTCGTTACCGCGCTCTGCACGCCGACGGCTAACTATGGCTTCGATATCGTGCGCGAGCGCATGGATCGATCCGTGGTGGCCACTGCTACGGGCCTGGGCAATATGGGCGGGTTTACCTCCGGCATGCTGGGCGCTCAGCTCTTCGGCATGGTGCTGGACCATTCCTCTGCTGCCCCTAACTACTCCATGCCGGATTTCACTGCAGCCTCCGCGGCGGTGCTAGCCGTGTGGGTGGTCGGCATGATTGGTGTGGTAGTCACCCACTTCCTGCGGCGCCGCGCTGGCGAGGATGGGCCTTCTGTTACCATCGTGGAGGTTTCTTAAAGGCCAGAGCTTGGTTACTCGGGGTTGACAATAAAGCGGATGGTTCCTTCAGGATCCGCTAAAAGCTCACGGGTAGCCGCCACGGCTTCCGCCTCATCGAAGGCGATGCGTTCAAAGCCAGTATCGTTTAGTTCCACAATGTCTGCCCCCGGGCAGGCCAAAAGAATTGGCGAGTGCGTGGCGATGATTATCTGCGCGCCGCGGTCAACCGCTTGGGCTATTTCCCCCACTAGGACCAGCTGCCGGATAACGGAAAGACCCGATTCTGGCTCATCAAGGACATATACGCCTTGGCCATTGATGTGCTCATAGAGCATGTCGAAGACGGATTGTCCGTGCGAGCGGCGAGATAAATCTACGTTCTGGGACAAGGTGGAGCGGCCTGCGCGTTCGTCTGATGAATCTCCGCGTGCAATCAGATGCTCGTGTTTTTCAGCGCGTAGGAAATAGGCGCGTTGGATGACTTTATCCGTGACGCAGCGAATGGGGCTGCGGGGAACGATTTCATCGGGATCGTCCATCCGTCCGCCTTCGGGAGAGCAGCCCAAATCACTGGCCACACCGGCGAGCAAACTAGATTTACCAATGCCGTTTTCCCCCACGAAGACGGTTACCGGCCTCCGCAGCTTAAAGCTTCCTAGGTCGGCCAAGTAATCGAAAACCGGCAGCTTTGCCCTGTAGTCATCGGGCTTAAATTTCAGGCTTAGGGCATCAATCAGCATGGCCTCTAGACTAATTCAGCTCATCCAATATGCGCAGCGCGTCTTCACGTGTAGCTTCCGCACCAAAGTTTTTCAGGTGGCCAGCCAGTTCACCAGTGGGAAGTGATTGGGCGATGGTATCGGCCGGCACGGTATTGACGGCATAGGCCACTCCTACCCCACCGGTGATGGGGATGGCGATGGCGGCGATTACTCCCACCGCGGTCGATAGCGTGGACTTGAAAGTCATAGTCTCCTCCAAAGGCTTCGGCCCCGAGCACTATGCCCGTTACCAATTTGTGATGTTTTACCTTAGGAAGAGTTACTGCCAAGGCGATGCCTCGCAGCTGCGGGTTTCCTGGATTTTCGTCCCCAACTTGCACGGTAAAGACTGGTTAGTTTGCCGGGTAGCTTTCTGCGACGATGCCATCGCTAGCCGGCATAACAAGGCCTCGCTCAAAGGCCACGAGAACCGCTTTTTCATCGGATTCGCTGATGTCACCGGCTTCCACTGCACTGCTCAGCTCACGCTCAAGGTACACGCGCACATCAGACTTACCGTTTTCGGTCTGGGTAATATCTCGCGGGACGGATTTTAGGGGAATGCCCAATGCCTTAGCTAGGGAGGTCACCCGGTTAGCATCGGTGGAATTATCGTCCTTAATGGCACCATTGACCTGCGCAGGAACGTCTTCTTGGACTACGCCACCGGCCACGGCCTCGCCCACGGTCTTTGTCCCTTTGGGTGGATTGTCGCGGTTGGTTGCCCATACCCCTACTGCGATGGCCACGATGACGGCCACGGCCACAAAGACCCACAGATAGATGAGCTTGCGGCGGTGCGCCCCACTGATTTTAGCCATGGAAACCAGCGCCATCGCTAAAAGAACCGTAGTCATTGCCGCGCTGGTTTTCGCCGCGATCATTGAGGGCATCAATGATGGAGCGAATGGTGGCCTCCCCTATGCGGTCGGCGCGGCCCCATGAGCGAGGGGTTTGGCGGGAATTTTGCGGCGTTGATTCCGGGCTCGGCGGTGTGGGTTTTTGTTCCCGGGGTGTGGAGACCTCAATGGTCACTGTGGTGCCATCAAGGTGCAGGGCGTCGCCGTCGCGCACGCCCGCGGCACGCGCAGCGGAAAGCAATGCGGATAGCTCGCCTACCGTGGCGTTATCCACATCAAGTTGCAGCTTAAAAGACATAACTAGCCAGTCCTTCCTCTTTCCCATCCCACTCTAGAGTCCGGCAGTGCAAAAAGTAAGGCCGCAGTGCTCACACCGGGGATTTTCAAGGGCAACTCTAAGAATGCTCGAAGGATTCCTCCTCGCCCCAAAAGACTTCATCGACTACCTTGCGGGCATGCCGGGTTAGTTTCAAATAGTGTTCCAAAAACTCCTGGTTATCTTCCGGTGCCCATCCGGCGGCACCGGCTACTTGGGCCAGCTGCGGGCCAGGTCCAGGCAGTTGGTCCACGCGCTTGCCGCGCACAAGCACTAGCGCATTGCGGGCGTCGGTAGCCATAAGCCAGGCTTCGCGAAGGTCAGATACCTGCCCGGCGGAAAGGATAGCGGTTTCTTCCAAAGCATCAAGCACGCGCAGCGTAGACGGATCATGGAGTTCGGCGTACTCGTGGGCATGCATCATCGTCAGTAGCTGAACGGTCCATTCAATATCGGTTAGCGCACCGCGGCCAAGCTTGGTGTGAGTATTGCGGTCCGCGCCGCGCGGTAGGCGCTCATTGTCCACACGTGCCTTCATGCGCCGAATATCGCGAATGGTAGATGCGCTGGCGCCGCCTTCTGGATAGCGGAAGCTATCCACCATGGAAATAAAGCGCTCGCCTACCTCTTTATCCCCAGCAACGAAGGCCGCGCGCAATAAAGCCTGTAGCTCCCAGGACTCGCCCCATTCGCGGTAGTAACGCTCATAGGAGGAGATAGTGCGCGCCACCGCACCGGAGCGACCTTCGGGACGCAGGCCTAAGTCGACATCCAGTGGCGGGTCTCCCGAGGGTTTAGACAAGCGGCGCCGGAGCTTATCGACGATCCCGATGGCCCACTTCACTGCCTCCCCTTCTGCAGCAGAGTCAGCATCCTGTTCGGCGGGTTCTGCGACCACGAGCACGTCCGCATCTGAACCGAAGCCCAGCTCCATGCCTCCCAGCCGGCCCATGCCAATGACGGCAATGCGCGCTGGTGGCTCCGCATCCTCGTTGGCTAGGCGCCATGCCCGCACCTCGGCGCGAAGGGCAGCTTCCAGCACGGCATCCCAAATGGTAGATAGCTCATAACACACCTGCTTGACCGGCATAAAGCCCAGCAAATCCGCACTAGCAATGCGGGCAAGCTCTACCCGGCGCAGCGAGCGAGCCACCGCCACCGCCTTATCTGGGTCGGCGTGGCGCTTGCTGGAATTAACCAGTGCTTTGGAGACCTGCTCGGGCTTGGTTTCCAGTAGCTTGGGGCCAGTGGCGCCGTCGGAAAGCTGCTTTAGCGAATCCGGCGCGCTAATAATCAGATCCGAGGTAAACGGTGACGTGCCCAGGATGTGCATGAGCCGCTGGCCCACAATTCCTTCATCGCGCAGCATGCGCAAGAACCACGACCTATCGTTCGCAGCCTCGGAAAGTTTGCGATAGTTCAGCAGGCCCATGTCTGGGTCTGCGGTATCGGAAAGCCATTCCATCAAGGTGGGCAGCAAGATCGCCTGGATGCGTGCTTTGCGTGAGGTTCCTGCCGCCAGAGAAGTCAGGTGCTCGAATGCGCGGTCCGGGTGGTTATAACCCAGCGCGGCCAGCTGCAGCTTGGCGGCCTCGGGCGAGAGCTTCAGCTCATCGGCGGACATGGTGACCACAGAATTAAGAAGCGGCCGATAAAACAGGCGCGAATGCAGCTCGGAGATGCGCAGGCGAATCCGGCGCAGGTGCGAAAGCATGCGCTCGGCTGCGGATTGAGTGCCCTGCGGGTAGAAACCGGCGATGCGTGCTAGCCACTTCATCCCGTCTTCATCATCACTTTCCGGCAGCGTGTGCGTTCGCCGGAAGCGCTCCAATTGCAATCGGTGCTCAAGCAAACGTAAAAATTCATAGGCTTCGATGAGCTGGGTGCCGTCCTCACGGCCGACGTACCCTGCCGAAACCAACGCCTCCAGTGCATCCACCGTGGATAGTGCGCGAAGCGTTTCATCGGAACGCCCGTGCACCAATTGCAAGAGCTGGACTGCAAATTCAATATCACGCAGGCCACCCACGCCCAGCTTCAGCTCGCGATGTTTTAGTTCTGCAGGAACATTAGCCAGCACGCGGCGGCGCATGGCCTGGACGTCTTCCACAAAGGAGTCGCGCTGGGAGGCCGTCCACACCATCGGGCGAATCTGATCCAGATAGTCCTGGCCCAGTGGTAGGTAACCGGTCATCGCGCGCGCTTTCAGGAGCGCCTGGAATTCCCAAGTCTCCGCCCACCGCTTGTAGTAGGCAACGTGTGATTCCAAAGTGCGCACCAAAGCACCCGATTTTCCTTCTGGGCGTAAATTCGCATCTACTTCGAAGAAGGTGGTGGAGCCAATGCGATTGAACTCCGCCGCCAGGCGTATTGCCCGTGGGGTTGCCTCACTGCCGACGAAAATGACGTCCACATCAGAGATATAGTTCAGCTCCCCCGCACCGCACTTTCCCATCGCCATGACTGCTAGTTGTGCGTCTACAGGCTCGTCCCCGTAGATGGTGCGCACAGCGCAGGCGAGGGAGGCGGTTAAGGCAGCGTCGGCAAGCGCGGTGGTCAGAGCCGTAATCTGGCGGAATCCTACCTCCGGCTGGGGTGTGGTCTGGCCCTTGCGTGCATGGAAGGTACCGGCCACATCGCAAGCGGCAATGCGCATCATTAACGTGCGGTAGGTCGTGCGCAGCGCCTGCTTATGCTCTCCCTCGCCGGCGCGGTAGGTGCCCGGCGCGCTAAGATCCTCACGCGCCGGATCGGGCCGATCAATATCCTGAGCAAATTCCGCGGGCTGGGCGTCGACGGCGCCGAGCAGGCTCTGCAGCATCTCTTCGGGCTGTGGGAGGGGCTTTTCTAGCTCTCGCCACAACTCAGGGTTTGCCGCGAGGTGATCACCAAAGGCGGTCGAAGCACCCAGCAGGGCAAAAAGGCGCACACGCACCGTTTCATTGGCGCGCACAGCCTCATCGAGCTCTGGGACTTGTTCATAGATGCGGATGAGATTGTTGAGGGCCAGGTCTGGATCCCCCACGGCCGCAAGGGTCCACAAAAGATTGACCGATTCAGGGTTATTCCAGCCCAGCTGCTCAATATCCGAAGCAGCATGCGGGCGGGTAAGGCCAAGCGTAGCCGGTGAAGGTACAGCAGCAGGACGCATTATTCTCCTAGAAGTTCAGGTTATTGCGCAGCTCAAAGGTGGTGATCTGGCTCTGATAGTGATGCCACTCATCCCACTTGGAGCGCAGGAAGAACTCAAAGACGTGCTCGCCCAACACCTCCGCCATGAACTCGGATTTTTCAAACTCGCGCAAAGCCTGGTCCAGGCTGGTGGGCAGATCCTTATATCCCATTGCCCGGCGTTCGCGGCGGGTGAGCTGGTGGACATCGTCCTCAGCTGGATCATCGAGTTCGTAGCCTTCCCGGATTCCTCGCAGACCGGCTGCCAAGAGCACCGCATAACCCAAGTACGGGTTCATGGAGGCATCAATGGAACGAATTTCTACCCGGCGGGAATCTTCCTTAGTAAGCCGGTAGGTGGGCACGCGGACCAACGCAGAGCGATTAGACACACCCCAGGTTGCTGAACCCGGTGCCTCGTTGCCAAACATCAGGCGCTTATAGGAATTTGTCCACTGATTAACAATGGCGGACATCTCCGTGGAGTGTTCCAGGATTCCGGCGATGAACTGTCGGCCAGTCTGCGATAAGGAAAATTCATCGTCCGGATCGTGGAAGGCATTGGATTGGCCTTCAAAAAGGCTCAAGTGGGTGTGCATGCCGGAGCCTGGCAGATGCTCGAAAGGCTTAGGCATGAAGGTGGCGCGCACGTTGGAGTTGGTTGCCACCTGTTTGATTACGTGCCGGAAGGTCATGATGTTATCAGCCATGGTCAGCACGTCCGCATGGCGCAGATCAATTTCTTGCTGCCCCGGTGCGGTTTCGTGATGGCTAAACTCCGTGGCAATTCCCAGTGATTCCAGCGCCAGCATCGCCTTCCTACGGAAAAGCGGGGCGGTATCATGAGTAGCCTGGTCGAAATAACCACCATTATCGGTCGGTACCAAGTCCGTGAGTTCGCGGCCACGCTCAAAAAGGTAGAACTCGATTTCTGGTGAGGCCATGCAGGTAAATCCATCATTGGCGGCCTCGGTAACCTGGCGGCGCAGGATATGGCGCGGATCCACCATGGAGGGCTGGCCGTCCGGCTGCGCGATATCGCAGAACATGCGGGCCGATTGCAGGTCCGGCTCATCCATATCAAAGGGCAGAATCTGGAAGGTGGAGGGATCTGGCAGCGCAATGGTGTCAGACTCAGAGATACGGGAGAACCCTTCCACAGAAGAACCATCGAAGCCAACACCTTCTTCAAAGGCCGATTCCAGCTCGGATGGGCTCATGACCACGGATTTAAGGGCGCCCAAAATATCCGTAAACCACAGGCGGATAAAGCGGATATCGCGTTCCTCAACGGTTCGTAGGACAAATTCGTGTTGGCTATTCATGCCTTAGACCTTACCGGCTCACCTCCGAGGGATGTGCAGTTCATGCGACAGTTTTTCCAGGGCGAAATGCGCAGGTCGCAAGAGTATCTAGGGGGTATCAAGCGGGGGCTTTTCCTTCACGGGCCTACTGATGTGCATGCTTTGCTGAGGAAGCAAGCGAACACACGTACACCTCTTAAAGGACGAAGTTTTATGACCACCCACTGCGATGACCTTTCTGCTCACGTAATCGAACGCCTCATCACCGCCGCGCAACATGGTTGGGCACCGGCGGATTTAGAGCACGTCTTAGGCCCGCATGCTTACCCCATTATCTACCGTGCTAGCCCCCATGTGCCGGCACGGATTACCTCCCCTGCCTTACGCAAGGCCTGGCTACAAATGGCACCGCCGGACGAAAATTTCATTCCGCGCGATAAGCTGCGCGCCGTTATGAAAGAGCTAATTCACCTGCCTAGGCTGCGCGATACTGAACTTTTGGCCTCTGGCGAATCCTTGCGAGAAGACGGGCTTAGCGATAAACAACGCAAAATTCGCGCAAAGGTCCTAGGCCTCTTACGCAAGGCTGAGTCCACTAGTTTTGAAGACGAGGCCGAGGTTCTGATTTCTAAGGCGCAGTCCTTGCAACAGAAGTATCGCATCGAGGATCTACTTACTTCCGAGCTCCCCAATCTCATTTCCCACCGCGTGCACATTTACCCGCCCTATATCAAGCACCAGGCTTCCCTGCTCAGCACCATTTCTGACGCCAATGGATGCACCACGCTCCTCATCCATGACAAAGGCCTAGCCTGTGTGATTGGTGCTCCTGCCGACGCCGCCCATTGCGCCGACCTCTTTGCCTCCCTCAACCGCCAATGCGACTGGTTTATGCGTAACGACGATGGCGCGGAAATCGCCCGCGCTACCAATTCCACTGCCGCATATCGCCGCAGCTTCCGCCTGTCTTATGCCGCCCGCATCGGTGAATTGCTCACCCAAGCTAATGAGGACGGAATTGCTGAAAACCTGCGTGAGTCTCAGTATTGCTCTCACCATGCAGAGGCTGTAGCCACCCAAACCCTTCCCGCTTTGCAAGCACGCACCGATCACGCCATCGATACCCGCAACCGCCTCTTCCCCAATCTCACAGAGATGTCGCTATCAATGAACAGTCTGCACGGCATCAACGATGGCATTGCCGCTGCCGATAAATCTCACTTGGGAGGTGACGCCTCAGGGCTCGGTTCAGTTCCAGAAACTACACGGTAATTTCCCCTGTTTGATACGGTTCTTGGCCCCCGTTCCCTGCTAGCGAACGGGGGCAGAGTATGGCACCGCAACGAGGTCATTACAGGTAAGATCACCGATGAGATTGATTAGGTCTAGAAAGTAGAAGGTACGTGAATGTCTACACAGTCTTTTCTCGAAGTTGAAGCGAAATTCTCCGTAGCCGAGTCCACTCAGCTCCCTGAACTGACCCGCCTTGAGGGAGTTGACCACGTCGCAGACACGCGCCACCACGCACTTTCGGCCATCTACTACGACACTGAAGACCTCCGCCTCACCCACGCTAAGGTCACCCTCCGCCGCCGCACCGGAGGAAATGATGATGGCTGGCATATCAAGATCCCTAGCGAGGCTGGCCGTACCGAAATCCACGCAGAATTGGGAGAGCCTGTCGATGGCCGCTATGAAGTTCCTAGCGAGCTGCTCCATCAGGTTCGCTCCATTGTCCGCCACAACGAGCTCACCCCAATTGCTCAGGTAGACAACAAGCGCACCGAGATGGTCTTGGCAGATGCCGATAATAAGCCAGTGGCAGAGTTTTGCGATGACCATGTCACCGCCTTTTCCTTCCTTCCCGGCGGCGAGCAACAGTCGTGGCGCGAATGGGAAGTAGAGCTCGCAGGTGAGCTACCTGGTACCGAGGAAGGAACGCAGTTCATTCGCCGTGCTACCTCTCTTCTCATCGGTGCCGGTGCACGCGTATCTTCTTCCCCATCCAAGCTGAAATCGGCCTTGGGTGATTCGTATGCCAACGCCCCGCTTCCCCCGGCCCTGGTATCGCCGGACGTGGACCCGGATTCCCCTGCCGCCGCCGTGATCACCGCACTGCAAGCTAACCGCGACAAGCTGGTTGATTATGATCCACGTGTTCGCCGCGATGAGTGGGACTCGGTGCATCAGATGCGTGTAGCTACCCGCGAGCTGCGCAGCCACCTTCAGACCTTCCATGGCATCGTGGTCGGACCAGAAATCGAAAAAATTGAAGCCGATCTGAAGGAGCTCGCTGGCATTTTGGGGGTTGCTCGCGATGCGGAGGTTGTTGAAGAGCGCTGGCAGAAGCTGTTGGAGTCCGAAGATTCTGACACCTTGGATGATTCCACCCGCGAGCACATTGCGCAGGATATGGGCACCGCCTACCGCCGTGCGCACCGTCGCGTTATCGCCGCCCTTGATTCCGAGCGTTACCTCGAGCTGCTGGAGTCGCTCGACCGCTTGCTCGCGGATCCGCCAACGGCCGATAAGCAACAAGAATCCGCTCCGGTAAATGATGATGCGGAGCAGACGGAAGAACAGTCCTCTACGGAGGAAGGCGCTGCTTCTTCCGAGTCCCGCGAGGATAACGCGGCTGCTGCAGAGAAGGCCAAAAAGAAGCCAGAGAAGAAGTCCAAGGACAAGTCCGCGGACATGGACACTGTGATGGCGCAGCACCTTGAAAAGGCCTATAACAAGCTGGTCAAGCGCCATAAGAAGGCCGTAGAGAATTGGGATAACCCGGAGCTGTCCCTACACGAGCGCGAGGACTATTTCCACGATATGCGTAAGGCTGCAAAGAAGCTGCGTTATGCAGCAGAAGCAGCTGGTTCTGCCACCAACCTTAAGACCAAGCGTCTCTATAAGGCCTGCAAGCAGATGCAGTCGGTGCTCGGTGATTTCCAAGATTCCGTGACCTCGCGCGATAAGCTGCTCGAACTGGCAGATTCCGCTCGCCGCCGTGGGGAAAATACCTTTGGCTACGGTCTGCTCTATCAGCGCGAGCGCACCATCGGGCTGAAGGCGCTGGATGATTACGCCGAGTCTTTCAAAGACATCAAGGCGGCGTTTAAGCCGCTGCGTAAGAAGCTAAAGTAGCCGCGCTTCCCGGGCAGTTACCGGGAAACACGGCGTAGAAAAGATGGCTGGAGGTTATTTACTTCCAGTCATCTTCTTTGTCTGCGGCATCTGCCGCATCGTTGCGGGCGTGGGCAATCTCGATAGCGTTTTCTGCTTCTTCACGGGTGTCATACGGGCCCATTCGGTTTTCCCAGCCAGAGGTCTTGCCTTGGCTGACTTCCTTGGTGGTTGGATCGAAGAACCACTTCTGGTCTGCATCGCTCATAAAACTATCCTCTCAGTCGTAGCGCCAGCGGCACCGGCTGATCGCTGCCGCTGGTATGGTTTGTGTCCACACTACCCACGCCGTCTAAGCGATGCCCGCTAGAATGTGGGGCAGCACATTTCTTTTATACGATTCCATGTCGTATTCCCCGCCGCCGCACCAAAAGATGGCGGGCATTCGTTGCTTTAAGCGCACCGCCGCGTGCGAGTAGCAACGAAGACTACTGGTCCCAGAACCTGGAAAAGGAGCTTTAGCACCCATGCCACTGTGGTCAACGCCTGCAGAGCCTGTAGCCGAGCGCGCCGCCCAAGCACATACTGATCTCACGGGCAGCGCTCCAACTCATACCGCTAGCGCGCCGGCAACGTGGTCCCTTATTGGTGAACACATTGACCACTTCGGCGGCATTGTTGCCATGTGCGTGGACAAGCTACGTGCCGCTGCGGCAGTAAGCTCACGCACCGATGGCGTGGTAGCGGTACATTTTCACCCGGCAGAAGGTGAGCCTGCCCATGATTCGATAAGCCTGCAAGCGCTCGCAGAGCTGGCAACAGCGCAACAACCCACCACGGATGCAGAGGGCCAGCCAATCATTCCGCCGGCTCCGGAGGGAGGGCTGGCTGCCCGCGTGGGTGGCATTGTCCACACGATGATTAACCGCCAGTTGCTCTCTCGTGAGACAGCCGGTGCGGATATCACCATCGCCTCCGACATTCCGGAAGGTGCTGGTTTGGGTGCGGATGCCGCCGCGGACGTCGCGGTAGCGCTGGCACTCATGGGGGCTGATGCGGACCTGGATGCGCCGCTAAGGGCCCGGGTGGCAGATGTATGCACCCAGGCCGTTACTACCTTTGGTGCGCGGCCGCCTTTGCGTGCCCGCCATAGCGCGGCTCTGCGCAGCACGGGTGAGGGCGTATGCATCATGGATTACGCCGACGGTTCTGTCACCCACGCACCGCACCTTGTTGGTCGCGAGATAGCTGCCTTCGCGGTGGCGGTGCCGGAAGATTTTTCCGCGCAGGAAGAAAAGGCCATCGCCGATATCCGCCAGCGGGAGCGCTTTATTGATGATGCCTGCCATTCCTTTGGCACCGATTCGCTGCGCTTGCTTCCAGACGCCCAACAGCGCGTCCTCGATTGGCTCAAGGCCGTCCACAAGGTCTACGGCGAGGAGGGACACCCGAGCATCAGCGCCGCTACGGAATGGATGGCCTTTTATGAGGAAGAAACCCAGCGGGTAGAAAAGTTCACCCGTTTCCTGCGCTCGCATCGCGGCGCGGAGCTCTTCCCCATCCTTTTGCAATCACAGTCCTCCCTAGCCAATATCTACGGCTTGGACTCGGCAGAAAAACTCGCCGAGCTAGTCACGGTCCGCGGTGCCGTAGCGGGGCGTTCGGCACACGCGGGCACATCGAACGCAGTCATTGCCTACGTGCCGGCGAAGAGCGCGCATAATTTTGCGGCCGACCTGGCAGACGATGGCCTGCTCGTAGTCGAATTACAGCCGGGCGAGGCCGCACGCGGCGAGAGCTAGTAGCCTCACCAGCTAGTCAGCAGGCCACGCAAAGAGTACCTCGCGCGAATCGGTATCCGCTGTCACCAGCGAGACTGTGGTTTCGCTGCCGGTTTCTGGCGCGCCTACAGATTGGGCGAAGACTGGTGGCTCCGGCACAAAAATCCGAGCTTTGTCCCGCTTTGCATCGCCGCTTACGACGGTGGCCGGGAAATTGGTGCCGAGCCAGGGGCGCAGCACGGTGGCCTCGGTGAGGTTGAGGCAGGCCTTATCCACTTGGGAGGCAAGCTGCGAGGTAGAACGCATTGCGCCAATGACCTCCGTGGCGCGCTCCCCCACCCAGCCGGGAACCTCGTAGTCGCCGCAGAGGGCTAGACAAACCTCGGTGGCGAACCTATCGGACAGGCGCCGCAGCGGCGCGGTCACGTGTGCATAGTAGCCGCCTATCCCGGCATGCACCTGCGCTTCCTGCTCTCCTAGCCACGCATAATCGGCGCCTCGCAGGAGGCTTTGGGCCTCGCGCATGACTGCCATGCCGCGTGGGGAATCGGCGTCGACGGTGAGGAGAAACTGGGGAATGGGGGCATCGCCAAGCGCAAAGCCCAGGGCTTGGGCCTCGGCGCGAAATTGGCGCTCGTGCTCCGGTTCGGCGGCGGGCAAAGTACGCAGAAAACCCACGCCCGCTTCCTGCATGAGGCGTCCCGCGCACATGCCGGCAAGCAGAGAGATCTCCGAGTTATAGTCCATGACCTCATAGCGAGGCTCGATAATGAGCTCAAAGGTGCCATCAGAATTTTCCACTACGCGCTGGGAGGGCAGGCGCAAGGAAATGGCCTCGCGGCGCAGGGAGGACTCCTGGCGCAATCGTCCCACCTCCGGCAGCAATGCAATAGACGGGTGCAGGTTACCGGCCGCCAAGTCCGCGTGCGCGCCCTCATAGTCCAGGCGGGCCTGGGAGTAGATGAGCGCGCGCTCGACGTGGAAAGACTCCACCTCACCGGCGTCATCTAGATCAAAGGTCCACAGCACGGCCGGTTTATCGGTTTTAGGCAGCAGTGAGGCACGGTCTTCGGAAAGCTCGGGCGGGTGCAGGCGAGCTGGCGCATCGGGAAGATAAATAGTCTGGCCGCGGCGGAAGGACTCGCGCTCCAGCTCGCTGCCGGGCTCAATAAAGGCGGCGACATCCGCAATGGCATAAAAGACGCGGTAGCCACCATCGCGCTTTTCCAGGTAAACCGCTTGATCCAAGTCCATGGAGCCGGCGGGATCGAGGGTTACGAAGGGAATATCGCGGGCGTCGCGGCGCGAGTCGGCATACCGGTCTTGCGCGTGGGCGGCCTGGTGGGTGACCGCAGCCGGAAAATCGGTGGCTACCGAAAATTCTGCGGCAATGGCGCGGAAATCGAGCGGGGCGGCGTAGAGCTTCATGTCCACCACCATAAACGTCTTGGGGCGAATGAGTCGGCCTATAAGCCGGATTCTGTCTAATCGCGGCACTCCCAAGGGAGCACCGTGCGGTGAACATCCATCTAGACCAACCGTTGCCAGTTGGTTCCAGCAGCTACCTTCAGGCTCGAGCGAGCAGCCTTAAAACGCCTGATCGGGCCCCGCAACGTGGCGGGGCCGTGATGCCTTGCTCCCGGTGGGGTTTACCCAGCCACCGCCATCACTGACGGTGCTGGTGCGCTCTTAACGCACCGTTTCACCCTTACCTTGTTGCTCCAACTTGGGCCGAAGCTCAAGCGGAGGCACAAGGCGGTCTACTTTCTGTTGCACTTGCCCGCGGGTTTCCCCGGGTTGCCGTTAGCAACCACCGTGCTCTATGGAGTCCGGACTTTCCTCGGCGCCCACGCGGCAGCAGCTCGCTGCCCGTATGAAGCGACGCGATCACCCGGCCGGCTCATTCGCGTTCCTTATTCTAGCGCAGGCCTGCCAGGTGGCCCACATCGTTAAATCCGTGCACCATAGAGCCGCCTTCCCAGAATTCCACCTGGGAAATGGCAGCCAGGTCTAAAAAGAGATGACCAAAGGTAGCCGGCCCGGCATCAAGCGCCTGGCGGATAAAGGACTTAATCGGATTGACGTGGCTTACTACCAGCACGGTTTTGCCCGCAAAGCGCTCTTGTAGCTCCTTGCGGGTAGTGCGCACGCGGCGGTTTAGCGCCTGCAGCGATTCCCCGCCCGGACAGGCGACGCTCGCGTCATGCAGCCATTCCTCGTGCAGTTCCGGATCGCGCTGGTGGGCCTCGGCGGCAGTCTTGCCTTCCCATGCGCCGAAGTCCACCTCGATGAGTCCTTCCACGGTCTCTACCTCGATATCGCGGCCATTGGCCACGGCCGCCGCTGTCTCTTGGCAGCGGCGCAGGGGCGAGCAGACGATGGCATCAAAGTGGGCGTCGGCAAGCGCTTGGGCTGCGGCCAGCGCCTGCTTTTGCCCGAGCTGCGTAAGCCCCGGGTTGGCGCGCCCGGAGTACTGCTTAGCGGCCGACATGTCCGTCTGCCCGTGGCGCAGCAGGATAAAGCGGGTGGTAGGTCCGCGGTCCCCAAGCCAATCGGTGGGATGCGGCGCGGTGGTGTCGCGTTCCGTAGCCTGTGCCGGTTCGGCAGTATCTTCCTCCCCGACAACGATGCCTTCAGGATGTCCGGCGGCCCCGGCGTCCATGGCGTCATTGGATAGGGCGTCTGCCACCTTATTCTTGGCGCGCGGCACCCAGTTCAAGCTGAAGGAAGAAAAGCCGTTGATGTAGCCACGGGCGTGCAGGGCCAGCTTCTGCATGTCCGGGTGCTTGATCTTCCAGCGGCCGTTGATTTGCTCCACCACCAGCTTGGAGTCCATGTAGAACTCCACTTCGGTAGCGCCCATCTCGGTGGCGGCTTCCAGGCCGCGCAATAAGCCGTTGTACTCAGCGACGTTATTGGTGGACTTGGTACCTACTACGTAGACGATTTCGCGCAGGATGCGCTGCCCGCTGCCGTCATAAATAACGGTGCCGGAACCGGCCACTCCGGGGTTACCGCGGGAGCCGCCATCGGCGTAGATAATGACCTTCATTAGACCAAACGCACCAGGTAGGAGCCGCAATCGCCGCACTGCGGCAACTCATCGGCCGGGGCATTGCGCACGGCGTTTTGCTCCGCCGGCGGCAGGACAATGAAGCAGCCGCCACAAGCGCGGTTGGCCTTGAACTGGGCGGCGCCCACGCCGTTTTCCTCGCGCTGGGTATCGTACTCGCTCAGTACCCCGGCAGGCAGCTGTTGGCGCAGCTCGCCGATGCGCACGGCCGGATCTTCCTGGTTGGCGGCCGCCTCCTGTGCCGCCTCGGCCGCGCGACGCAGCTTTTCCAGCTTGCGCTCGGAATCAGAAACGCGCGCACCGTGTACGTCCAGGTTAGAACGCAGCGCGTGCACCTCATTATGGGCCTCTTGCAGCTCGCTCATGAGGTCTGCAATGCGGGACTTGGCGGCGTAGAGATCGTGCTCGAGGTCCTTGCGCGTTTCTGGATCCACGGCAGCGCCTAGCTGGCGCTTATCATCGCGCTCGCGCTGGCGCAGCTTGCGCTCATCGGCCTGGATGCGCAGGATTTCGGTCTCCATGTCATCGACGGCCATCTGCGCGGAGCCGGATGCATCCAGTAGGCGCTTGTGTTCTTCTTTAGCCTTGTCATACTCGGCTTGTTCCGGGATTTCCTTCTTCGCGCCATGGCCCTGCGAGCGTTCCAGGTTGGCCAGCTCCAGCAGTACCGGCTGTAGTTCTTGCGATAGTTTCACTTATGACTCCTTTGGGTGCGCAGAGATAGTCCACGGGTCGGTGCGCAGGCTGATAATTTCCGTATCCAGTTCTAAAGCATCCTCTACGATATCGCGCGCCTGGGCCGTCCACGGAAATTCGCTGGCCCAGTGGGCGGTATCGATGACGGCCGGCCCGCCGGCGCGCAAGTGCTCATCCACCGGGTGGTGGCGCAGATCCGACGTGACATACACGTCTACGCCTAGCTTCGCGGCCGCGGAGAGGAAGGAATCTCCCGAGCCGGAAGAAACCGCTACGGTACGCACCTTTTGTTCCGGATCCCCGGCGGCGCGGATACCCCAGGCGGTCTCGGGGAGGGCATTGGCCACCTGCTGGGTAAACTCGCGCAGGGTCATCTCCTGTGGCAGTTCTCCCACGCGTCCGGGGCCGAGCGCCTTATCCAGGTCTTGGTGGCCAGCGGTTTCCGTAATGTCATAGGCCGGTACTTCATAAGGGTGCGCGGCGTGCAAAGCCTGCAGCAAGGCGGAGCGAAGCGCGGCCGGCGCGACAAACTCGACGCGGATTTCCTCGCCGCGGTGCAGGGCGCCAATTTCACCCTCCGCCGGGTCTGCTCCTTCTTCCGGCTGGAATTGGCCCGTGCCCGCAATATCGAAGGAGCAGTGGGAGTAGGCACCGATGTGGCCCGCGCCGGCGTCGAAAAGCGCCTGCTTTACCTCCTCGGCCGCGGCAACCGGCACGTGCACGCCCCACTTATCCACGCCCTGGGGCTCCGGCACGATGGGCCGGCCGGGGTTGATTCCTACCAGCTCCGCGAGCTTGTCGTTGACGCCCGGCCGCGCCTTATCCGCGTTGGTGTGGGCCGCAAAGAGGGCAACGCCACTGCTCAGCAGCGTGTGTATGACCTTGCCCTTGGGCGTATCGGCCGCCACGGACTCCACCCCGCGCAAGAGCAATGGATGGTGGACCACGAGCATATCCGCGCCGAGTTCTACCGCCCGCTCCGCTACCGCCTGGGTGCAGTCCAAGGCAAAAGCCACGCGCTTGACCTCCGCGGTCGGATCACCGCAGATAAGCCCCACGGCGTCCCACTTTTCCGCCAAGTGCGGCGGGTAGGCCTCATCGAGTACGCGGCGGACATCGCCCACGCTCACAGCGGACATGGAGGTACTCCTTTATGCTCGTTTCATGGAATAGTTACTACTGCTATATCCTATCTTCCGCACCACAGTACTATTCGCGCGAAGGGGTTTTCCGCATGACCGAATCCGCTGCCCGCTCCGGCCTCTACCTCGTCTTTGTTTGCACCGGAAATATCTGCCGCTCCCCCATGGCAGAAATCATCGTGCGCGATGAGATGGAAAAGGACATGCTTGACCTTGTCGCCACCGTGGACTCCTGCGGCCTCGGCGGCTGGCATGTGGGCCAAGGAGCCGACCCGCGCGCCATTGCCGAACTGCGCCGCGGCGGCCACGATGGCGGTTCCCACCGTGCGGCCAAGCTGGGGGCCGAGCACATGGATGCTGATCTCTTCATCGCCATGGACACAGGCCACCGCGACGCCCTTATTGAGCGAGGCATCGACCCGGACAAGATCCGCTTGATGCGCAGCTTCGATCCCAACTCCCCGGAAGACGCGGACGTGGCAGACCCTTACTATGGTTCCGCCGCCGATTTCGAGACCACCCGCAACAATATCGAGGCCGCCGTGCCTGGCCTGCTGGATTGGATTCGCGCTCACCACGACTAAACTAGGCCCCATGCTAAAGACGTTCCTTAAGCCGGGTTGGGTTCTACTGCTGCTGTTCGTCGTGGCCTTTTCTTACCTCGCTTTTACCGTCCTCGCCCCGTGGCAGCTGGGCAAGGACGATGACATTGTGGAACGCAACGAGCTCATCACTCACGCCTATGAGGCTGACCCCCAGCCGGTAGAAGACCTCGTGGATGACCACGGTGCTATCAAAAACGATGAGTGGTCCCGCGCGACCCTGCACGGCCGCTACCTGCCAAAGGATGAGGTGCTACTGCGCCTGCGCCCGGCCGAGTCTGGCCCGTCTTACCAGTCCTTGGTCCCCTTCCGTACCGATTCCGGGCTGACCATCTTGGTTAACCGCGGCTGGGTCAAGGCCGGCGAGGCCAACGCTGTACCGGATATTCCCGCCGCTCCTTCGGGCGAAACCACTATTACCGGCATGATCCGCGCCGACGAAGCCCAGCACCAGTCCGCCCCCATTAAGCAGGAGGGCTACCAGCAGGTCTATTCCATCCATACGGAGCAGATTGCCTCGCTTATCGACGCCCCCTTAGCCCAGGACTACATCCAGCTTTCCGCGGACCAGCCCGGCGTGCTCAACCCCATGCCCATCCCGCAGCTCGACCGCGGCAACCACCTCTCCTATGGCTACCAATGGATTGCCTTTGGCATCATGGCCCCGCTGGGTTTGGGCTATTTCGTGTGGTCCGAAATCCGTGAGCGCCGCCGCCTGCGCGACGAGGAAGAGGCCCTCGCCGCCCTCGACGCCGATGCTTCCACCCCCTCCGAGCCTGGCTCTAGTGACGCCTCCGCCGCGGACCACACGCCCGCAGAACCAACGGCCGGCGCTGACTCCGCACCCAGCGAGCACGAAGCCGCGAACGACGATTCCACGGCCGTTCCCGCCGCGTCCTCCTCGCATGCCGCCAGCCGCCGCAATCGCTCCCGCTACGGCGACTCCAAACCAGATCACTACGCCAAACTAAACCAGCGCCGCCGCGAGCGCTACTAAGCCGACAACCCGCAGCCGTGGCTGAAGTGCCTGAGTACTTAGCCGAAGCCTAAGAAGCAGCCACGCTAATAGGGCTACTTCCCCAACTGCCATGCACAACGTGGCCGAAAGTTGGCCCACAGGCGCCTTAAGCCTTGAGTCCCTCCCGGGCTAGCCCGTGCCCATGCATACGGAAAAGACCGCCTCCCGGAAATCAATCCGAGAGGCGGTCTGTGTTGTGCGGCCTGAGGGGATCGAACCCCCGACCTATTGGGTGTAAACCAATTGCTCTTCCAGCTGAGCTAAAGCCGCATGCGCTCTTGCGCTGTTAGAAACAGTAGCGCAGGTTGCTAGAGCAACACAAATCAGCAGGTAAAGCCCTACTTCTTGGTGTATCCGCGCTGCACCAAGCAAGAGCCTTGCCACTCGCCTAGGCGCTCTGCCTTGGTCTGCACCAAGCCGGCCAGCTGAGCGGACTCAGAGATGAGCCCTGGCTCTACGGTGCCAGGCTTTCCGGCACCCGGGGTAAGCAGCCAGACCGCACCGTTATCGGCCAGCGGACGGCTCGCGTCAACGAGTCCATCCACAAGGTCGCCATCCTCGTCGCGCCACCAAAGAAGGACTACATCGCACAGCTCGTCATTTTCTTCTTCCAAGAAATCATCGCCGAGCACGGCTTCGATCGATTCAGAGATCGCGGTATCGCAATCCTCGTCCCAACCAAGCTCTAGGGCGATTTGCCCTTCCTTGATTCCGAGCTTGACTGCAGCGTCAGCCACTATGCATTTCCTTCCTAATTTGGTGAATGTCCGGTCCGCGCATCCCCCGCATCCTGCGGGTAAATCGCGGCTTAATAGAAGTATTTTAACGCCCACCGGCCCCTTTTACCCGCCTAAGGGGCGCAATTCCCCCATTTTGCAGGCCCTCCCGCCACTTCGCCCAGTTCCGCAGAGTTTGCAAACTACCCTCTTTTACCCCAATAAACCCGGCAAAGATACTGGTTATGGCGATGTAACGTACCGCACGTCCCCTTAAGTCGGGCTTCACAACCATTGTGGATCTGTGAGCGCGTATCCTAGTAAGCAAACTGTGCAGACCCTTATACAGGAGGTTTAAATGGCCGAGAAGGACGCCACCAAGGGCGACTCCAACTTCCCGCTCATCCGCGACGGCGTTGCATCGTATCTTCACGATAATGATCCAGAAGAGACCCGCGAGTGGATGGATTCCCTCGATGGTCTGCTGGAGCACTCCGATCCGGAGCGCGCACGCTACTTGATGCTGCGCCTGCTCGAGCGCGCTACCGCTAAGCGCGTTGAACTGCCTTCGTTGACGTCCACGGACTTCGTCAACACCATCCCAACCTCCATGGAGCCAGAGTTTCCTGGTGACGAGGAACTGGAAAAGCGCTACCGCCGCTGGATCCGCTGGAATGCGGCCATCATGGTGCACCGTGCACAGCGCCCAGGAATTGGCGTAGGTGGCCACATCTCGACCTACGCGGGTGCTGCCCCGCTCTATGAGGTGGGCTTGAACCACTTCTTCAAGGGCAAGGATGATCCTTCGGGCGGCGACCAAGTCTTTTTCCAAGGCCATGCCTCACCGGGCATGTACGCACGTGCTTTCATGGAAGGCCGCCTGACTGAAAAGGACCTTGATAGCTTCCGCCAGGAGGTATCCCGTGGCGAGGGCGAGGGGCTGCCGTCCTACCCGCACCCACGCCTGATGCCATGGTTCTGGGAATTCCCCACCGTGTCCATGGGCTTGGGCCCGATTAACGCTATCTACCAGGCACGCTTTAATAAGTACCTGGAGACTCGCGGCATCAAGGACACCTCCAAGCAGCACGTATGGGCTTTCTTGGGCGATGGCGAGATGGACGAGCCAGAATCTCGTGGCCTACTGCAGATCGCGTCGCTCTACGAGCTGGATAACCTCACCTTCGTGGTCAACTGCAACCTGCAGCGCCTCGATGGCCCGGTTCGCGGTAATACCCAGATCATCCAAGAGCTAGAATCCTTCTTCCGCGGTGCCGGCTGGGAGGTCATCAAGGTCATTTGGGGTCGTGGCTGGGATAAGCTGCTGGAAAAGGACACCGAAGGTGCCTTGGTCAACGTCATGAACACCACCTCTGACGGTGACTACCAGACCTTCAAGGCCAACGATGGCGCCTATGTGCGCGAGCACTTCTTCGGCCGCGATGAGCGCACGGCCAAGCTGGTAGAAGACATGTCCGATGATGAGATTTGGGCACTGCGCCGCGGCGGCCACGATTACCGCAAGGTCTACGCCGCCTATGCTCGCGCGCTGGAGAACAAGGGCACCGGCAAGCCAACCGTCATCCTCGCGCACACCATTAAGGGTTACGGCTTGGGCCACAACTTCGAGGGCCGCAACGCTACCCACCAGATGAAGAAGCTGACCCTGGATGACCTGAAGCGCTTCCGCGATAAGCAGGAAATTCCTTTCTCCGATGCGGAGCTGGAAAAGGATCCATACCTGCCGCCGTACTACCACCCAGGCAAGGACTCCCCGGAGATCAAGTACATGCTGGAGCGTCGTAAAGAGCTCGGCGGCTTCCTGCCGGAGCGCCGCGAGGACTTCACCCCGCTGGAGGCACCGGCTCTGGACAAGCTGCGCTCTGTACGCAAGGGCTCTGGCAAGCAAGAAGTAGCCACCACCATGGCCTTGGTGCGCACCTTCAAGGAAATTATGCGCAACAAGGAGCTGGGCAAGCGCGTCGTGCCGATCATTCCGGATGAGGCCCGCACCTTTGGTATGGACTCCTGGTTCCCGACCATGAAGATTTGGAACCCCCGCGGCCAGAACTACGTGCCGGTGGACCACGACCTCATGCTCTCCTACCGCGAAGCTACTGACGGCCAGATCATGCACGAGGGTATTTCTGAGGCCGGCGCCGCTGCCTCCTTTACCGCTGCGGCAACGTCCTACGCTACCCAGGGCGAGGCCATGATTCCGCTCTACATCTTCTACTCGATGTTCGGCTTCCAGCGCACCGGCGATGCCTTCTGGGCAGCCGGCGACCAGATGGGCCGCGGCTTCATCATTGGCGCAACCGCCGGCCGCACCACCCTGACCGGTGAGGGCCTGCAGCACATGGACGGCCACTCCCCTGTCTTGGCTGCGACCAACCCGGCCGTGGTTTCTTATGACCCGGCCTTCGGTTACGAGGTTGCCCACTTGGTTTCCCGCGGTATTGAGCGCATGTATGGCAAGGACAACGAGGCCATCATGTACTACCTCACCGTCTACAACGAGCCGGTACACCAGCCGGCCGAGCCGGAGGATTTGGACGTGGAGGGCCTGCACAAGGGCATCTACCACTTCAATACCGCAGAGGGCGGCTCCATTGCTGCCAATATCTTGGCTTCCGGTGTAGGCGTGCACGAGGCGCTGCGCGCACAGCAGATGCTTGCCGACGACTTCGATGTCAAGGCCTCCATCTTCTCCGTCACCTCCTGGAACGAGCTGGCCCGCGACGGCGCCCGCCGTAACAAGGAAGCCCTGCGCAAGGGCGAGGAGCCGAGCGAGGCTTTTGCTACCTCCCAGCTCAAGGGCTACGAGGGTCCGTTCGTTGGTGTCTCTGACTTCACCACCGAGCTGCAGGAGCAAATCCGCCCGTATGTCCCAGGCACCTACATCACCTTGGGCGCGGACGGCTTCGGCTTCTCCGATACGCGCGAGGGCGCTCGCCGCTACTTCAATATCGACGCCGAGTCCATCGTCGTCGCAGTGCTCGATGGCTTGGCTCGCGAGGGCAAGATTGAGCGCTCCGTTGTGGAGAAGGCAGCCAAGGATCTCAAGCTGGATGATCCGACCGTGACCACCCACATCGAAGACTAATCCCCGCTTTGGTGCTGGCTAGGCCCGCGCCACGCGCTACAAGAAAGGCGCCGCCGGCTTCCCCGCCGCGGCGCCTTTTGCGTACCCAGCCAACGGGCTTATGCATCCGGCCCGTCTATATCGCATCAAGGACGCGGCCAAGGGCCGCGGAGATAGCCTCGGGGTCTTCGAGGATCACCATGTGTCCGGAGCCTTCCACCGTCTGCAGGTTCGCGGCGGGCCAATGCTTACAGAGCACCTCGGATTGTGAACGCGGGGTGACAATATCGGCGGTTCCGACTACCACCTCGCCCTTGAGCTTCGCCAGCCGTGGGGCGGCGCCGTACTCGGCGTGTTCCAAAAGGTCGTCGAAGAAGCCGGAGTAGGAGGCCAAGGGGGTATCGAGAAGCATGGCAACGTGAAATTGCAGCTTCTCCATTTGTGGAAAGCCGGCCAAGGTCGCAGCAAAAAGTGGCGCAATGAACCGGGCGGCCTCAAAGCGCGCGCTATCGACGCGACCAGGCAGGCGCAGACAGAGGCGGTAGAGCGCATGCAGAGATTTCGACTGCAGAATCTGCGCTACGCCCTTTGCTGCAAAGCGGCGCATCGAAGTTGAAATTAGCAGCGCGCCCTTGATGCGCTCATAAACCTCGGCTGGAGCACGGCGGATGAGGTTTAAGGCAACCATGCCGCCCAGGGAATGGCCGACGATGACCAGGTTGCCACGGGGAGCGCGCTCTCGAATGACGGCGAGGACGTCGTCAGCCGCCGTATCAACGGTGCACTCCTCTGGGGCGACCGTGGAGGACTGGCCGTGCCCGCGCAAATCCACCAAGAGTGCACGCGCATTGCGACCGCGGAGATAATTGGCCTGGTCATAATAGGCTTCCGCGGATAAGCAATAGCCGTGAATGAAGACCACGGTTACTGGCGCGTCTTCGCGCCCCACCTCGTACCAGGCAATATCTAGGCCATCGTGTTCCACAGTGCCGGAAGCGCTGACCTGGGTAAGGCCCGGCTCGGTGGAGGGATCATGCAATCCGCCATAGAGTTTTTCTAGCTCGGCGCGGTGCGAGGGGCGCAGGCGCTTGAGCCAACTACGCGCCACAACGGAAGAACGTTTTCTCAATGCCATAACGGGATCAATACTAGACTGGTGGGCATGGCAAACGACCTCAGCGCCCAATTACAGGCAAAGTTCAACGCGAGCGCGCCGGAAAAGGAGCCGGAGCGCGATACGCTCGGCCAGCTCCTCGCGCTCATAAACAAGGTCACCGGTACCGAGGAAGATCTGAGCCGGGATAAGCGGCTGAAGGATATTGGCGTCGAATCGCTAGATCTAGTGGAGCTGACCGTGCGCGCGGAAGAGACCTTCCAGGTGCGTTTTTCTGAGGAAACGATGCTCAACTGCGAAACCATCGGCGATATTGCCGAGTATGTGGAGGACCACCAATGATTTCTTATCTATCCGATATGGACGGCGTACTCATCAAAGAAGGCGAGATGATCCCTGGCGCCGATAAATTTATCCAAGCGCTCAAGGATAATGACATCGAGTACATGGTGCTGACCAATAACTCCATGTCTACTCCACGGGATCTTTCTGCCCGCCTGCGCAATACCGGCTTGGATATTCCTGCCGAGCGCATCTGGACCTCCGCCACCGCCACCGCGAATTTTCTTTCCAGCCAGGTAAGCTCCAGCAAGGCCTATGTAGTGGGTGAATCCGGCCTTACCACCGCCATGCACGAGGCTGGGTGGATCCTTACCAACGATGACCCTGATTTTGTGGTGCTTGGTGAGACCCGCACCTATTCTTTTGAGGCCATCACGAACGCGATTAACCTCATCCGCAATGGTGCTCGTTTTATCGCCACCAACCCAGATGTCACCGGCCCTGCCCCAGAAGGAGTATTGCCGGCCACCGGTGCCGTGGCTGCACTGATTACCGCCGCCACCAACCGCGAGCCTTATTACGTGGGCAAGCCCAACCCAGTCATGATGCGCTCGGCGCTCAATCATATTGGTGCCCACTCGGAGCACACGGTGATGATTGGTGACCGCATGGATACAGACGTTAAGGCCGGTCTCGAGGCCGGCATGCGCACTGTATTGGTGCGCTCCGGCATCTCCGATGACCGAGAGATTTCTCGCTACCCCTACCGCCCTTCTGCCGTGCTGAAATCGGTGGCCGAGCTGCCGGACAAAATCTTTGATCCCTTCGCCGAGGAGGAATAGGCCGCCCTCAACCGGCCCTACTTATGGCAGAAGGAAAAGGGAGGGTGGACCAGCAGCTGTTGGTCCACCCTCCCTGTGCTTTCTACGGCAGGCGCACGGCAGCAGTAAAGCCGTGGCGCTGTGCAAGGTAGCGCACGACGCAGTCCAGCGCATCTAGCTCTTCGCGGGTGCCGGTCAGCACCTGGTGGCAGCCAATACCGCTGTCTGAGTGGGCACAGGCTTTGCCGCCTCGAGCAAGCGCCGCGACAGAAAGCCCATCCCGGAACCAGCGAGTGCACCACTGAGCGGTCAGTGGGTCATCGCCCGGAATGATAAATTCCGACTCGGTACGGATGCACCGATCCATGGCGCGTTCAATCTCCGAGCGCAGCGAGCGCGGCATCCCGGAAATCTTGAGCACACCGGTAACCACGGTGGCACCACCGTTGACGGAGGGCCACGCGGAGGTGGAGGCCGGCTGTTCAACCGGCGCAGGGTTAACGCACGTATTCATAGCCGATTCTCCCTCGACATAGATCACCACCGCACGAGGCCTGCCGGCCCGGCGCGATGCAAGACGAGCTTCGTCTTCCCCAACGAACTGTCTGATGCGTCTGCACACAATTTTCCTGCGTCACACCTCCCCCTACAACCCTCAACTTTCACTTCAACCCCCGTTTGCTAAACCTCAACCCCAGGTACAGACTGGGACTAAAGTTGCAGGTGAAACCAGTGTTATTAATGTGAAACTTGGCCTTTTCTGTGAACTCCCTAGGCTTGTTCTATATTCTCCACCAGACGGCCTGCTCATGGGCGCGAAAACCCTATTTGACTTACCTCCAACAGCGGCTAGTTACAGGCACGCCGCGATCCCAAGTTTTATGGCCCCTACCGCACAAAAATCCTCGATTTTCCCACCCTGCGGGGGAGCCTTCCACCGTGCCGCTTCCCCGATAAAAGGTTATAGACACGCGCTAGCGCACTGGAGGCGCTAGCTCCGCCGAGCCCGGACGCCTACAAGGCGTTCCAGATGGAGGTATTCGTATCGTGCCAGAGTGGCTTGCACCATTCGCCAAAGTCACGGTCCGTGAGCGCCACCATGGCATACTCGCCGGCCACCCAGAGGTAGGTGCCGGACATGCCAAAGTGACCGACGGCGTCGGCAGGCAGGGCACCCATCCAGTGTTCTTTGTCGCCGTGGATTTCAAAACCAAGGCCCCAGGTACAATCTTTAAAACTGCCGTAGCCCGGGACAATGCCGCGCAGGCCACCAAAATGGACGCGGCGCATATCGGCCACGGTGGATGGGTGCAGCAGCTGCGGATCCTGGACTTCCGCAGCAAAGGCCGCCAAATCTTTCACCGTGGAGACCAAGCCGTGACCGGCCGAACCTTCGAGACGAGTGGAATCCATGCCCAACGGGGTAAGTACACCCTCGCGTAGGTACTCGGCAAAGTCCATGCCCGTGGCATCGGCCACGGTATCTGCGGCCCACTCATAACCGGCCGAGGAATAGATGCGGCGTTCGCCTACCGGCTTCTGCGGCTCTCGGGAGTCAAAGGAAATGCCAGAGGCGTGTGCAAGCAGGTGTTCCAGGGTCGAGCCCTCCGGACCGGCCGGCTGCCCCAATTCCACCGCGCCTTCTTCCACGGCAAGCATCACGCCATAGGCCGCAACCAGCTTGGTCACCGATGCCACTGGAAACTCGCGGGCGGTATCTCCTACCGTTTCTATGACCTCGCCGCGGTGCAGCAAAGCACCGGCCACCGTATCCGCGGGCCATTGGCTGATCTGGCTAAATTCACTCATGCCCTCCAGCCTACTGAGCCAAGCCCGCCCAAGGCCCGCACTCTAGGGCCGGGCGAAGGGCAAGGAAGTTAACCGCCAGTTAAGACAAAAAGAACTCTTTATGTAATTGGCCTAGGATCGCTTGCACAGGCGGCAAACATGACGAAGCTTTAAATCATGCCTAGTAATTCTCAGAATCAGTCCGCTTCTGCCCGCGGAAACGTCAATCGCCGCCGCTTCCTGCAAACCACCGGCACCGCCGGCGCCGCCATCGCTTTGTCCACCGCCGCCGCCAACTCTGCCAATGCCCAAAGCAGCCTCTCCCCGCGCGTGGAGCAGCACATGGTAGAGCCCCAACTGGGCGAGCGCCCCTTCCTCCACGGCGTTGCCTCGGGCGATCCTATTCCGGATTCGGTCATTTTGTGGACCCGCGTAACCCCGGATGCCGATGCCATGCCGGGATCCGGCCTGGGCGAGGCCACCCGGGTGGAGTGGGAAATTGCCAAGGATGAGGGGTTCGGGGACGTCGTCAAGCAGGGCGAAGTGACCACCGACGCCAACCAGGACCACACCGTGCACGTGGATCCGCACGGCCTAGAGCCGGAGACCGTGTACTTTTACCGCTTTAAGGCGCAGGATAAGTACTCGCCCATTGGCCGTACCAAGACCGCCCCGGCGCTGAGCGCCTCCCCAGAAGAGCTCACCTTCGGTGTGGCTAGCTGTGCAAACTGGGAGTCCGGCTTCTTTAACGCCTATGGCGATATTGCCCAGCGCGGCCGCGCCGACCAGCTGGATTATATGATCTTCTTGGGCGACTATATCTACGAATACCCGCAGCGCGAGTACGCCGGTAATGGTCCGGTGCGCCTGCACCACCCTGCGCACGAGATTATCTCGTTAGAGGATTACCGGATTCGCTTCGGCCGCTACCGCACCGATGAAAACCTGCAAGCCGCACACGGGGCACTGCCGTGGGTTGTGGTGTGGGATGACCACGAGGTGGCCAACGATAACTGGCGCGAGGGCGCCGAAAACCACACCGAGGGCAAGGAGGGCGCCTTCCTCGACCGCCGCAAGGCCGCAATGCAGGCCTACTTCGAGTGGATGCCGGTGCGCGCAACCAATCCTTCCGAGCAGGGCCACCTCTACCGCAGCCTGACTTTTGGTGACCTGGTGGAACTAACCATGATGGACCTGCGCACCTACCGCGATGAGCAGGTGCGCTTTGGCCCGCACAAGATGGCCGCAGAAGGCCGCACGATGCTCGGATCCGAGCAATATAATTGGCTGCTCAATAAGATTGAGACCTCTTCTGCGAAGTGGAATATGCTGGGCAATTCCGTCATGTTCTCCCCCATGAACCTGGCTACCCTGCAAAAGGATGACAAGACCAAGCCGGTTTCTTCCTCGCTGTCTTCCAATATCACCGGCATTCCGGTCAATGGCGACCAGTGGGATGGCTACTCTGCAGAGCGCCGCCTGCTTATCGACGCCCTTTCCAAGCACGATGCCCACACCCTCTTTGTCACCGGCGATATCCATTCCGAGTGGGCGCATAATATCAGCAAGGATGGCCGCATCTTTGGCGCCGAGCTGGTCTGCGCCTCCGTTTCTGCGCCCAATGTCAACGAGCAGCTCAAGCTGCCGGAAGGCAACGAGCTTTCCAAGCTTGCCGAGCGTTACCTGCTAGGTGCCAACCCGCACACCCGCCACGTGGACTTGGACCACCACGGCTATAGCTTTGTAACCGTGCGCCCGGATTCCGCAGAAATGCACTGGCTGCGTGTGGATAACCTGCTGTCCGCTAAGTCCCCGGTGCGCGAGGCTGTGACCATGACCTGGCGCCCAGGCAAGGGCTATACCAAGTAGTTGTAAGTTCTGTCACATGACAGGCACTTGGTGTTAACGAACGGGTAGTACACCTTCGATAGGCATAGTGAAAGACCCTCTCTGGGGAATTTCACTACCTATCACTCTGATGCCTCTCGGCCCCCCCTTTATGCCGCGGATTTTTCCCTAGTCCGCGGCATATTCATAATCAATGTAGCCACGCTCGCCGCCCAGGTAGAACGTATCCTGGTCCGGCTCGTTGAGCTCCAAGCCCTCACGCCAGCGGCGCACTAGGTCCGGGTTGGCGATGAGCTGGCGGCCCACCACTGCGGCATCCACGTAGTCCAGCTCGATTTCACGTTGCGCATCTTCCTTGGAAGTCACCGTGGGGAAGCCATCATTCATCAGCACCTTGGTCACGCCATTTGCGCGGGCCTTTTGCGCCAGCGTGGCGATAAGCTCGCTTTCCGGCTCGCCGTGTAGCAGCGACACATAAGCCAGGTTCAGCGACGCCAGGGCATCGAGCAGTCCGCCGTAGGTGGCCAGCATGTCGTCCTGGTCATCCTCGATAACACCCTGCACATTGTGCGCCGGCGAGAATCGCACACCGACGCGGTCGGCACCGATTTCCTCCGCCACGGCGCGGATGACCATCTCCGGCAGGCGCCAGCGATTTTCCGGGCTGCCGCCGAATTCATCCTCGCGCTTATTGGACGAGGCCGCCATAAACTCGTGCAGCAGGTAGCCATTCGCGCCGTGGATTTCCACGCCGTCAACGCCGGCATCGATAGCCCGGCGCGCACCCTGGCGGAATTCCTCCACGATGCGCGGCAGCTCTTCCTTCTTCAGCTCCCGCGGGACCGGCGCATCCATTTTGCCGGAAAAGCCACGCACGGTTCCGCCCCAATCGAAGGAGCTCGGGGCCTCTGGATCTGCACCGTCAATCAGATCTGGGTGGCTGGTGCGGCCACCGTGCATGATCTGCATGAACAAGGTGCCGCCGGCCTCGTGAACGCGGTCTGCTACCGCACGCCAGCCTTCCGCCTGCTCCTCGGTGGCAATGCCTGCCTGGCCTGGAAATGCGCGGTTGGCCCACGCGGGGAAGGTGCCCTCCGTGACAACCAGCCCGGCCGTGGCACGCTGCGAGTAGTACTTCTGGTGCAGCTCGGTAGGTATTCCGCTTTCACCCGCGCGCTGGCGGGTCAACGCCGCCATGGTCACGCGATTATCTATCGTGTATCGGCCAAGTTCCAGAGGTTCAAAGAGTGAAGTCATGCCAAGTGCAACGCGCAGCCGGCTCGCACTATTTCATCTTTGCCACACAAAATCATTCCTGCACGTCAAGAGCTACGACATGAGCGTTCATGCCGGCTTTGCCAACCACAATAGGAAGCAGTGGTCGAAATGGAGGGCACATCCTACTGACGAGGCTCTGCCGGAATCTCTGTGCCTGCGCTACCGGCCGTTCCGGAAGCTTGGGCGCCGTCGCCGGCGTCGCCTCCCGCAGTGGGCGCAGTGCCGGCGCCGGTCCCGGAATCTGTCCCCGCATTGCCTGCACCATTGGCAGCGCTCGGAGCCGGGGAGGCATTACCAGTAGCGCCTGTTCCCTGCCTGCCGCCGGCAGGCGTATCAGTCACGCCAGTGTCATTAGTGCCCTGTGGGTAGTCGGTCTCCGTGGGAGCGGCACTATCTTCCGTTGGTTCGGACTGTGTACCGGTCTCGGTGGTTGCTGGGGTGGGTTGGTTTGAGGGGGCGTCGGAAAGCTGTGAGGAGGAGGTTTCCTTGCCGCTATCGCGCCAGTGCTCGGGCGAGAGCCAGCCCGCGTCCGCATTTTCGGGATTGCTCGAGGCCAAGGCCAAGGCACCGACGACAAACAGCGCGAGGACAAGGCCCGTGGTGGAGGCGCGGACTCGGCCGCCGAATGTCGCGATCTTTTGGAACTTGCTATTGGTCTCCAAGCCACGCCAGATGCCCTGGGAGGGCTCTGGTTCTTGGTCGTCCGCATCAGACAGCACGGGTTTTCCGGGGCCGTCGCTATCCGGGCCATCCACCTCAGCGTTCTCGGTGGCGGCACTGCGCTCCACCTTCGTCTCAGGGTGGGAGCCCTCCCCTGCGGTGGAAGCATCCTTTACGGATTCTTGAGCCGCGGTATTTCCCTGCGGTGGGGTCAGCGGGCGCTGCAGTTCATCGAGATCGGTCACGTTGTAGTGATCCCAGAACTCCGAGAGCAGCGCCGAGCGAATGGCGCGTTCCACTGCCCATTGGCGGGCCGGGTTAACGGTGACCAGCACGCGGTAGGTCACGTGCCACGACTGGCCGGCGGCCTGCGGGGCAACCAGCTGCGTGGCTGGCAGCACCTCGAGCTCGCCGTTGACATCCACGGCGATGGATGGCTCTTGGATGGCCTGCTCGGAGATGGTGCGCACCCGGCGTGTGATCTCCGGAAGGGTCTCGCCTTCTTGCACGGGCACGTCGAAGTTGACCACGGCACGCGACCATTCCTGGGAATAGTTTGTTACCGCCCCGGCAGAACTATTGGGCACGGTGACGAGCTCGCCGGTGGGAGTGCGCACCTTGGTGGTGCGCAAAGTCAGCATCACCACGGTGCCTTCCACATCGGTTACGCCATCAAAGCTGACGTAATCGCCTACACCGAATTGCTTTTCCGAAAGGATGAAAAAGCCGGAGAGGAAATCCGCAATGATGGACTGGGCGCCAAAACCCACGGCGGCCGAAACTATCGTCGCCGGCACCGCCGCGCCTACCGCAGGAACACCGATATTGGTCAGCGCCGCCCAAATGATGAGGAAGTACGCGATGGCCTGCACGATGTAGACCAACGCACCGGTCAGCGCCAGGCGCGCCTTGGTGGATTCTTCATCTTCATCGAGGCGGCGCTCTATGATGCGGATCGCCAGCCTGCCGATGCGTGGGATCAAAATGCCTATGAGCAGCAGCGCGATAAGCGGTAAGCCGTGGTCAACGAAGATGCTCCACAGCTCGTAGAAGTAATACTTCAGGTTCATGCCTCTACCGTAGGTGGCGGAGCTGAAAACTGGATGCCAGTTCACTGCCAGCCACCATGCAAACACTCCCCCCTCGCACAGCCCGTTTCCCCCTATGCCCTGCACAGACTCCGGCACCCGCCGCCTTGTTTAGCTACGGTATGGGGCATGAAGAAATCATTCCTTATTCCCTTCTTTTCCCTAGCCCTTTTTGCCACCGGTTGCGGCGGCAGCGACGAGACCGCCACCACCATTTCCACGGTGAAAGAAACCGTTACGGAAACGGCCAATGAAACGAGCTCTACAGAATCCAGCACCGAGGAAACGTCCACAGAAAAAACGACCACGGAAGTAGCAACTACAGATGCCGCGCAGCACGCCGAACCACAAACAGAAAATCAGGAAGCCGTGCAACCGCCTACCGAAAACCGGCAGCAGGAAAACACCGCGCAGTACCAATGCGCGGACGGCACCTGGGTGGAGTTTGCCGCGTTGTGCAAGGAATCAAACGCTCAACCGCCAGTACAAGCGCCCAATGGGCCGAGTGCGGAGTGTCCGGCCTACCTGTGCGGCTATGGCAACGATGCCAACGGCAACCGGAATAAGAGCTCCGGAGAAATCCAGACCCAATATGGCTGCGAGCAAGGCTATATCACGGACCCGCAGGTTTGCGGCGCGGTTGGGCGCTAAGCCGCCGCGCTAAAGAACCGCGGGCTAGTCGCGGGAGTCATAGCGCTTCATGAGGCGATCAATGAGTTCATCCGTAAGCTTGTCATCTTCCAAAATGGCATCAAGGAGGCGTTGGGATTCCTCGTGGGAGGCCTGTTCCTCCTCGGTGTAGGAATCACCGGTGAGGTCCACGCCGAAGTCCGTATCATCGCCTTCTGCTACCACTGTGCTGAGCTGATCCACATCGGATTCGAAGGACTCCAGAAATTCGCTGGCCTCTGCGGCGGCTTCTACGCGCCGCTTACCAGAGCGCACTTCCTTTTCAATGCGGCGCTGCAGCGCTGCCTCCATCTGGCGGTGGCGCCAAGAACGTAGGCGGTGCGGCTCGAGGCGGCGGCCGACGGCACGGCTTTTATTCTCGGCCTTTTTCGCAAGGACCTTCACCTGTGCGGCGGTGTCATTAATAGGTGCCCAGTCTTGGTAGGCCGGCACGCGCCACCCCGCCCAAATGCCCAGCAGCGCCAAGAAGATGGAGACCAAAGGTCCAATGATCATGCCCACGGCCATCATGTCGAAATGGTGGCCAACCAGCACAATAATCGCACAAGCCACGGCCGGAATAACTGTTGGCTGGTTATCACCAAATACGCTCGGCTCGCGCCCCATCACGATGTCACGAATCATCGAACCACCTGTGGCGGTAAACACGCCCATCATGATGCAGGGAATAAGCGGCAGGCCGTAGGTAATAGCCTTCACCGCGCCGGTGGCGGCCCACAGGCCGGAAACGACGGCGTCGCCATGCGCTTGCAGATAATCCCAGGTCTTGCCTTTGAAGTACACAAAGCGAGCAATCAGCGCGCCGGTAAAAGCCAAGTAGAGGTATTCCGGCTGGCTCATTGCCGCGACGGTGCCGCGGTTAATGAGCACGTCGCGCACCATGCCGCCGCCTAGCGACGAGAACATCGCAATGAAGAAAAAGCCGATGATATCGTAGCCACGCTTGCGCGCCATAGTGCCACCGATGATTCCCATCAGCAGCACACCACTGATATCGGACCAGCGGTAGAGAGATTCAATGAGCGGATCTACTTCAACCATATAGTTATTAGACTTCACCGTCCGCCCTTGCGCAATCAGCACACCCATATGCGCAGATAAGCACAAGAAGGCGCCAGCACTGCTTGCCGACGCCTCCCTATCACCGTGGGGCCAGCGGGGCTCGAACCCGCGACCAACGGATTATGAGTCCGTAGCTCTAACCGACTGAGCTATAGCCCCACGCAGATTGCACGCCCACTTGGGCGACTCTCTGCCCTGAAAAGATTAGTCAAAGAGCGGCCAAAGACCAATTTGCCCCCTTCGCTATTGAGTATTTGTACGCTTCCTACCCCCTGCGGGTAGAAGTTAATTATGCGCAAACTACTCTCTTCTCTCATTCTCGTCTCTGCTCTCACGCTTACCTCCTGCTCGGATAGCGGTAGTGACAGCTCAAAGACGAGCGACTCCAGTAATTCCGCGTCCGATGCACAGGCCGATGCGAAGTCCGTAATTGGAACGTGGAAGCAAGAGGACAGCGCTTCTGAAGATGGCTGGATGGAGGCCAGCATCACCGATGACGTCATCACCATCGAATGGGTCATGGACAACGGCGAAAATCGCATGATCTACTGGATTGGCACTTTTGACGCTCAAGCCGCCGCATCCGGTGAGACCGTTACTTCAAACCGCGATGCCGTTGCCACCGACTCTGAGTGGATGGCCGCTGGGTCCGACAAGAAAGATTTCTCTATCGATGACGACGCCTTAACTTTCAAGGTCGCGATTGAAGATAAGGAATTCACCACACACATGAAGAAAGTGAAGGATGATCCGACAACCATTAGAGAGCTAAAGAGCACGGATTTTGGCCAAACCTTTAAAAATGGAGTCCTGGATGTTCCAGCCGCCAAGTTCGAAATAACCGATCACCGTGTTATCAAGCCCGGTGAGCCTGGTAATGAAATAGGTGAAAAGCCACTTCTCGTCTTTAACTATGACGTAACCAATAAAACGGATGAAACTCTAACCACCACCGACTTTGTCGTGTACTTCACCGCCATCCAAGACAATGATCCGAATAAAGTAAACGAGCTCGACCTCGGTTCCTATATTGATCCTGAAACTGACGATACTCAGCTTGAGCAGATTAAAAAGGGAGGCACTGTCGCTGGAACCATAGCCTACGAGCTCGATGATCTAACTACCCCTGTGGACCTTGTTGCAACTAAGTCCTTCAGCCAAGATGAAATCGGACGCCAAACTTTCGAGCTCAATTAACTGCCCGTATACAACGCGCTTAAATCTCCCGTTCTAGCCGATACAGGAAGCGAAGCCCGCCGAGATACAACGCCCAAAGGAAATCGAGCCCATTTCTCACTGAGGCAGGCAGTACTTGACAGGCGTAGCCAGGCCCCTCCTGTATCCAATGGGAGGGGCCTGTTGTAGTGCGCAAAGCAGCACTTTAGCTGTGTTTCTCCCCGCGCCAGCGGGGATTTCTCATTTCCCTTCCCCTTAGCACAGGTCCATTTCCAGGTCCGGCCTTTCCGAGAACACACGGTCCCCTTTGCATTGCGACCACGCTAAAGACCGATAGAGCCAATTCGACCGCCCCTTGAGCGGTTGCAACTCCCCCAGTGCAAACGTTACCCCTGCATTTACCTCCCGTTTCTCCACGGCATAAAATCAAGAGTGACATTGACCTTGATGTCACAGCATTTGTGATGGGAGATACATATGACGACACTAGATTCCCTCTTGGTGCCCGGTGCCGTGGACTTGCACGGCACCGCCAAGGACTGGCGAGCAGCTATCCATCTTGCGGGATCGCTGCTTGAAGAAGCTGGCACGATAACCGCAGACTACACGGAAGCAATGGTGCACTCCGTGGAAGAAACGGGCCCATATATTGTCGTGGCTCCCGGTTTCGCTTTTGCGCACGCGCGCCCTTCGGAGGCGGTAAAAGAAACCTCACTGTCGTGGGTGCGCCTGGATAAGCCGGTGGAATTCGGGCATGATTCCAATGACCCTGTAGACCTCGTCGTAGCGTTTGCCGCACGGAGTGACTCCGAGCATCTGCAGGCGATGAAACAGCTCGCAAAGCTGCTAGCCACCAAACGCGACGAGCTTGATAGCGCAGAATCTGAAGAGGGGCTCCGCGCAGTCCTCACGGCATCGACGTCGAGTAAGAAACGCGCAGCTTCCACAGCAACGTCGGGGCCAAAGGCGCAACCAGCGAAGCAAACGGCCGCCGATTCTGTTGCCTCCAAAGGAAAAATTCTCACGGTATGCGGCAACGGGCTAGGTACGTCATTGTTCCTCAAAAACACCCTCGAGCAGGTGCTCGATGAGTGGGGTTGGGGTCCTTACCTCACCGTGGAAGCTACAGACACCATCTCTGCCAAGGGCCGCGCAGGCGAGGCGGATTTCTTGCTCACCTCCGGCGAAATTGCCGCAACGCTTGGCGATGTCGGAGTCCCCGTCTACGTCATCCAAGACTTCACCTCTATGCCTGAAATCGATGGGGCTCTGCGCGAGCTCTATGACATCTAAGGAGCATCCTCATGGACTTTCTTCTTGCTATAGCGAACTTCCTGGTAAATGAAATTCTCTCCGTGCCAGCGTTTCTCATCGGCATCATCACTGCGGTGGGTTTGGCAGCGATGGGCCGCGGTACCGGCAAAACCATTGGCGGCGCCATCAAGGCCACGCTCGGCTTTCTCCTTATCGGCGCTGGTGCAGGCCTAGTCACCGATTCTTTAGAGCCGCTGGGGGCCATGATTACCGGCGCCACGGGCGCCCAAGGCGTGGTTCCGACCAATGAAGCCATCGTAGGCATTGCGCAGGATCAGTTCGGCAGCCAAGTCGCTTGGATCATGATCTTAGGCTTTGTGGTTTCGCTGCTGCTCGCCCGCTTTACGCCAATGAGCTACGTGTTTCTTACCGGTCACCATGTTCTCTTCATGGCGACTCTTCTCACCATGGTGCTTGCACCAGCCGGGTATTCCTCGTGGATTGTCATCGCCTTCGGAGCAGCGCTCCTTGGCATTCTTATGGTTTCGCTCCCCGCCATCGCGCACCCATTTACCCGCCGCATTACCGGCGATGACTCCGTGGCCATCGGACATTTTGGCACTGCGGGGTATTTGGCTGCGGGCGGCGTCGGCAAGCTGGTGGGCGGCAAGGGTAAGAAAATGTCGCCCTCCACTGAGGACCTGAAATTGCCGGAAGGCCTGCGCTTCTTGCGCGATTCCATGGTGGCAACCGCGCTATCCATGGCGCTGATGTACGTGGTCCTCGCCGTGCTCTTCATTGCTCGCGCCGGTTCCGAGGAAGCCTTCACGGCCTTTCCAGATGGCGCCACTAATGTGAGCAATTTCTTGATGCAGTCCGTGACCCAAGGACTCCAGTTTGGCGTAGCCGTGGCCGTCATCCTGTTTGGCGTCCGCACCATCCTGGGCGAGCTCGTGCCTGCTTTCCAGGGCATCGCAGCCCAGGTGGTGCCCGGCGCGATCCCTGCACTGGATGCCCCCATCGTCTTTCCTTATGCCCAGAACGCAGTGCTCATCGGATTCATTTCTTCCTTCCTCGGCGGACTTGTCGGCCTCGCCGTCCTGTCTACCTGGCTCAATCCAGCCTTTGGCATTGCGCTGATTCTGCCCGGTTTGGTGCCGCACTTCTTCACCGGCGGTGCAGCAGGCGTTTATGGCAATGCCACCGGCGGCCGCCGTGGTGCCGCGCTCGGTGCTTTTGTCAACGGCCTCATCATTACTTTCCTGCCGGCATTCCTCCTCGGTGTCCTTGGTTCCTTCGGCTCTGCGAACACCACTTTCGGCGATGCCGATTTTGGCTGGCTCGGCCTGCTGCTGGGCTGGTCTATTCATGCCGACGGCGCACTGGGCCTCGTCTTCATCGCCCTTATCGCACTGGCTATTTTGGCTTTGGGCTGGGTATGCCAGCGCACGCTTGTCGACGCCCACTGGGACCCCACTCCCCACCGCCCTTCCCTCACCAGCAACGCCGATGCCGCCGCAACCAGCGGTGCAGCCGGCGCACCCACTTCCGCCGGCACAGCCACAAAGTACCCGAAGGTTCTGCCACCCGAAGGTGCGCCAGTTCCACCCGCTCGTATAGACCATTAGCCGCGCGCCACACCCCGAAGGGCGCTACAGTATCCCTATGCAACGCCCTTCCATTCTCCCTCTCGCGTCCGTGCTCCTCGCTACCGGTCTTGTGCTAAGCGCCTGCGGCTCCGGTTCAGACTCCAACTCTGATTCCACCCCAACAGAAGAGCCAGCCTTCTCCACTGCGCAAGATAGCAACTCCCCGGCTGGTGACAATGCAGAAGAAACCAGCCCGGAGAAGGAAACGAAGCAACGTCGCACCGAAACGGTCACCAAAGAGGCAGCCCCAGAGCAGCCCACACCACCGGCCGGCGGCAAACACAACATCCATGTAGGCCAGATTGGCGGCTACTGCGGTACATCTTCATCAGGCGATTCCATCGACGCCGGCGATGCGACTTCCTGCGAATTCGCCGCCGCGGTCTTTGATGCCGCGATGCAGGCCAGCTACACTCTGCGCTCCCCAGATCCCACGGTGACATCGGTATACCACGCGGATGTCTCCGCCAGCAGCCCGGTGACCAAGCAACCCTATGACCTTGACTGCCGCATGGGCAGCGACCAGCGAGTTCTCACGTGCGAAAGGCCCGGAGACAAAACAGTTCGCGCCTCATTCGAAACCGCCGACAAAAGCATATGGTCCAGGCGCGTGGCCACGACGAACTAAGCCCCCCTACCTCACAAAGTCTTCTTCGGACGGCCACGGTAGCTCCACGTCGACGGGAGTAGCGGCAAGGACATCGAGAGACTCTTTAAATTCCACTAGGTCGAGGCCCAACTTCTCATAAGCCTCGGCCATTGCTTCGGGGATGCACTCGGCGCGGGAGCGCAGGGCGTCGCCGTCGGCGGTGAGGCTAGCGAGGGTGCGGCGCTCGTCGGCGGGATCACGGCGCCGCTCCACAAACCCCTGCTTTTCTAGGCGCTTAAGCAGCGGGGTAAGCGTGCCGCTATCCAGACCGAGGCGGGAATCAATGAATTTAAGTGGCACCGGTTCGTCGGCCTCCCACAGCACCAACATGACCAGGTATTGGGGGTAGGTCAGCCCCAGCTCATCGAGGAGTGGCCGATAGGAACGCACTACCGCCCTACTCGCACGGTAAATCGAGAAGCACAGCTGACTATCGAGAGAAAGGTAATCAGTGGGCGCGTCATTCATAGCCAAAAGTATAGACGTCAAGAAAACATTGCCCACAATTTAATTGTGTACAATCAAAATTAGATATTAAAACCGGATTGTAAAATCGAAAGGAGCAATCATGGACGCCATGTACACCACCGAGGCACTAGCCACCGGAGCAGGCCGCAATGGCCACGCCACCGTCAAGGACTCTGACCTCGACTTCACCCTGGCCATCCCGAAGGAAATGGGAGGCAGCGGCGAAGGCGCCAACCCAGAGCAGCTTTTTGCCGCCGGCTACGCCGCTTGCTTCCACTCCGCTCTGCAGGCCGTGGCCCGCAACCAGAAGGTCGAGTTGGGTGACTCTGCGGTGGGTGCACGAGTGGGCATCGGAAAGCAGGGCGAAGGCTTCCAGCTCGCAGTGGACCTGGAGGTTTCCATCCCAGCTCAAGACAAGGCCACAGCCCAGCAGCTTGCCGACGCCGCCCACCAGGTCTGCCCCTACTCCAATGCCACCCGGGGCAATATTGAGGTCACCGTCAACGTCGTCGAGGACTAGAATTCTTGCGTACAATCGGCGGACGTACAAAGACCCGATAGAAAAGGAGTCATTATGGACGCCGTATACACCACCGAAGCACTGTCCACCGGAGCAGGCCGCGACGGCCGCGCCGTAGTCAAGGATTCCGATCTGGACTTCACCATGACCGCCCCAAAGGAAATGGGCGGCAGCGGTGAGGGCGCTAACCCGGAGCAGCTTTTCGCTGCCGGTTACGCCGCCTGCTACCACTCCGCACTCAAGGCAGTGGCCAAGGACAAGGGTGTTGACGTGGAGAATTCCTCCGTCGGCGCCCGCGTTAAGCTGGGCAAGAACGACGAGGGCTTCTTCCTCGGCGTTGACCTCGAGGTCACCATCCCAGGCGTTGAGGATGACAAGGCACAGGAGCTTGCCGACGCCGCACACCAGATGTGCCCTTACTCCAAGGCCACCCGCGGCAACATCGAAGTCAACGTTGGTGTTGCACAGGACTAATCCTTCAAGATTTTGTCCCAGCCCACGCCGCGCCAATGTGCGCCGCGTGGGTCCTCTTTTATGCCTGCTGGCACACCACCGGCCTACAGATGGAGAGATTCCAGTTCATTGCAAAGCGCATCAATCTGTGTCTTGGTGTGGGTAGCCATTAAAGTCACCCGCAAGATTGCGGCTCCGTGAGGTACGGTAGGCCACCGAATTGCGGGGACTATGAATCCTCGTTCAAGCAGCGCGGCGCTCGCTTCCATCGCTACAGATTCATCACCCACGTGAATAGGAATGATAGGCCCTTCTGGCTTCAAGGTTCCCCTGCGTTGATGCCAATAAGAAAAATTGTCCTGCAGACCGCCGACTAGATTCGGATTGGTTTCCAATAGGTTTACGCCCGCAATAATAGCGGCGCAATTAGCCGGCGTGGGCGAAGTGGAAAATACAAAAGAACGCGCTTGCTGGCGCAATAGTTGGGCTACTGGCTCGCTTGCTGCCACAAAGGCGCCTTCAGCTCCGAGAGCTTTACTGGCGGTAATGAGCTGAATATCGGGCCGAATGCCAAAGTGCTCTGGAAGCCCACGGCCAGTAGCTCCTATAGTGCCAAAGGCGTGGGCATCATCCACCATCAACCAAGCCCCGTGGTTGTCTGTGACTTTATATAGGTCGGACAAAGGGGCGAGCACGCCATCCATAGAAAACAGACCGTCTGTAACCACGAGTGCGTATTCGGTTGTTCTGGTGGATAAAGCCTTGTCCACGGCCTCTACATCGCGGTGCGGGGTCACAACCACGGTCGCGCCGTTCGCCTTGGCCAGCCTGCAGCCATCGATAATGCTGGCGTGATTTCGAGCGTCTGAGACAATAGTGAGCTCTGGTGACGCTAGGGCCTGCAATGTAGAAATATTGGCCTGATAGCCACTGGCAAAAAGCACCGCATCGGGATAGCCGGTGAAGCTTGCTACAGCAGCTTCCGCTTCTATGTGCAGTTTCCCCGAGCCAGTGGTCAACCGCGAGCCACCGGATCCAACGCCGTATTCATCGATGGCTTCTTTTGCCGCATGAGCGATGTCTGGGTGCTCAGCTAAGCCCAAATAGTTGGAAGAGCTAAAAAGAACCGCCTCGCGAACACGGTGGTCTCCCGCCTGCTGCACTATCGCGCTAGGGGTTTGCCCACTTGCAAAGACAGAAGGACTCCGCCGAAGTCCGTCCTCGTCCCATTTTTGAAGTCGAGCCTGTACGGCCTGTTCAAGGCTAGGGTTCATGCTATCGAGTTCACTTCTACTAGGACGGGTTGGCTTTCCAGATACTCAATGAGCGCTAAGACATCAGCTCCCGGCCGGATAATAAAAGCGCGCCCTCCAGCCCGCGAGCCAGGTTCTTTGATGTGCGGCACCCGATGATATGTGCCAGCCACACAAACATAGCCCGTGGTGTAGGCGGGGTCATCGGAGATGCACAGTTCCGCGAGAATATCTGGGTGCGCAGCAACTTTACTGGCAAGAATAACTGCCTCGAGAGCCGCGTTTTTACCCACGCTTTCCGTGGAAAAGGCCAACTTAGCACCGATATGGCTTACGCGTATCCCCCTTTGCAGATCGGGTTCAAGACGGTCGGCTTGGGCGGCGTCGATAAGCATGGCACCGCGCATATCGCGGACCTCAAAGGTTGTTTCAATGATGCGTTCCACATGTGGGGTATGACCGCGCAACAAATCCCGTATAACCGTGTGCGCGTGCTCCGGAGATTTCACGTCCAGGTTTTTAATGCTCACCTGGGGTACTCGCCAAATCTCTTCTTCCTTTAAGGCTTCTACCGTGATGGTTGTGTTTTCCGCGCTGCCTTTGGGGTGGTTAAGAGCGCGTTGCGCCAGGGCCGCACACGTCGCAGCCACGTCATTGGCGCTTACGATATCCTCCGCACCGGATATGTGCTGGCCCGCTGTGTCTGCGCGCATACGCACAGAGTAGAAATTCATGTATAGATGGTATCGAAGAGTTGAACACTGTTCAGCAGATATATGAGTTTATTTTTCGGCACAGCAGCCCTAACCCTGCTCGACATCGAGCGACGTCTGGTTAAGAAAACAGCTTTTAAAGAGTCCCCCTGCTACGTTCCGTTTGAGTAGATGGGAAAATCCAGACCAGTTGATCTCACTGGTTGAAGTGTCCCAGGTTTTGTTCCGTTTGAGTAGATGGGAAAATCTGGAATATGCCAAGAAAATTTGACCAGGATGCGAAGGATCGTGTGGTCCGTCTTGTAGAGGACCGCATCTTGGCGGAAAATATGTCGATGCAAGCCGCGTGCCAGGCAGTAGCCCCAAAGCTGGGGGTGTCATGGCACACAGCCCGTCAATGGACCCAACAGGCCCGCCGTGCGGGAAACATCCCAGAACCCGTGCCTGAAGATCTGGCCGCCGAAAACGCGAGGCTTCGCCGTGAAAATCAAGAGCTACGCGACACCAATGAACTTTTAAAGGCTGCCTCAGCTTTTTTCGCGTCGGAACTCGACCCAAAACGTCGGAAATGATCCGGTTCATCGATGAATACCGGAATCGTTTCTCTGTCGAGTTCATCTGTAAGACGTTGAAGAAAAACCGCGCTGGTGGGTTCATCACCTCGCGTGGGTATCGTCAGTCCAAGGCCCGTGGGGTAAGTGCTCGCCGCCTTCGTGATGCTGTGCTGGTTGAACGCATTAGTGCTATCCATCGGGATAATTACGGCATCTACGGTGTGCGGAAAATGTGGCATGCTCTTCATCGTGACGGAATCGATATCGGTCGTGAACGGTCG
>NZ_JBBMGI010000017.1:0-51474 GCF_037908445.1 Corynebacterium sp. KPL2825
AAGTGGAAACCGAATTTTGGAAGCAGAACCCGCCGCAAGCAATAATAGAAATCAAGGCAAATGCCTAGGAACAAAACTTGGGGCACTTCATTCATTTATTTATCCTTTCTTGCCCCAAAGGCTAAATCCACCTTTGTGAGGTGTTCTGTGTGCGCCTTTTTCAACTAGCTGCATTCTTCCAGTCTCCTGATGGTGGTGCCAGGTCAACCCGTTAGCAGAGCGATACTCTTGCGAGGCTTAGTTTGCCGGCCGCAGCGCTTTAGTTTTAAGCAGCCGGATCACCATCCACGTACCAGCCGTGGCGAAGATTCCTATCAGCACCGTCGCAAGAATATAGCGGGCAGGGGAATCCGCGTTCATGGGCCATGCGGGGAAGGCGATCAACCACAGCGGGGTTCTAGCGAGGACGTCTCCGCCCAAGGTCACGGAGACGATAGTGCAGACGATGCACAGTGCCAGGCCACTCATGATGCCCAGACGAATCACGATGAGAAGAGAGAATACCGAAATCACATATCCCACCCCAATGGCTAGGGGCAGTTGGACGGCCGTCGTCGAAGCTGAGCTGCCAGAAGCACTAAGTGCGAGCGAAGCGCCCACGCATACTGTGGATACTATCCCGAAAAGCCACCAGAGGAGCGCGCTGGAACAATGGCGGGATTCAATGTGGCTGAGTGGCCATACCGGCGCGAGTAATGGCCACACCACAACCGGTAACACACCCGCTCCTACAGGGAGAAGCAGAAAAATAAAGAAGCCCTGGACATAAGTCGGAGGGTAGAAAAGGACAAGAAATAGCAGTGCCAAGGCACTTAACGCCAAGCAGGCGATAACCGCTGGGCTGCACGCCGCTCGGTGGAGACCAACCAGCGCGCCTACCAAGCGGGGGCGGGCGGTGGCACGCGGTGCTGTGGCTGGGCGCCATGTGGCAGTGGTGCCGCTGGAGGCAGCGGTCGTCTGGCCGCGGCGAGGTAAAGCGAGACGGCGCAGGCGGCGCGGAGTGACGATGGCCGCATAGACGCCCACTGCTGCGAGAAGTAGCGTCAGAGCGAGGGCCGGCAGCGGACTTTCTTGCAGGAGTGGATCGCCTGGATCCAAGGGCACGGAATTTTGATGAATGTGCAATGAATGAAGCATTAGCCGCATGGGCCAAGCTGGTGGAAAAGCCCACCACGTAGGGCCTTCGACGACCTTGGAGGTCACGCTTGAAACCTGCCAGATAACGCTGAGTATTAGTGTCGCGCCAAGGCCATAGCGCCGCGAGCAGGCAGAAGCAAGACCAGCAATGCCAATAGCACCGAGGACGGAATACAGCCCGGCGAGTGCCACAAGGTGGTGCTGTTCGCGGCCTTGTGCGAACACTACTGCCCAGGACACCCCAAAGTTGAGGAGATGGAACGCGCCCAGGCTGGCGAGCACTACAACTAAGCGGGCAATGTGTTCGTAACGAGTAGTGAGGCGGCGCCACAAGGTGCCGCCGCCACGGGCAAGAACCTCACGGCGCTCTGTAACCGCGGCAAATACCGCAACGAGCGGCGCGTACATGCCGGTGACAAACATAGATTGCCAGCCGAGAACACCGGTAGCATCCTTAGCCGGGGAAGCGATAGCAGAAAAGACTATGGTCATTAGCGCAAGCGGTAAGGCGAGAAGAGGTAGCCACTGCACAGCGCTGCCACGGCTGCGCAGCAACTCTGCCGAAAGGTAGCGCTTAAACATCGGCCTCACCACCCAGGGAGGTGAGGCGGAAGAACTCGGACTCCAATTGGCCGCTGGGGGCAAGCTCCTGCAAGGACCCGGAATAGCGAATGGTGCCCTGAGACAAAATGGTGATGTCGTCGGCCAAATGAAGGACCTCGCCAAGCTGATGAGAGCTGACCACAACAGTGTGGCCGGCTGCTGCCAAGTCTCGCAGCAAAGTACGCAGCTCCACTATGCCCTGTGGATCAAGACCATTTTGAGGTTCATCCAGCAGCAAAATTTCCGGATCCCCTAATAAAGCCTGCGCCAATGCCAAGCGGGCCTTCATACCGGTGGAAAAGGATTTGGCTTTCTTAGAACCGACCTCGGCGAGTCCCGCAATGGCTAAAACACGCTCTACCTCAGACTCCGGCAGGCCTAGCAAGCGGGTATGTACGCGCAGGTTGGCAGCGGCGGAAAGATGCCCGTAGAAGGCGGGCCCGTTCACGGATGCCCCCACGTGGTCGAGTACTTCACGTGACCAAGGAGCACCAGCCACGCGTACTATTCCGGAATCTGCCGGCAGCAGGCCAAGGAAGATGGAAAAGAGGGTGGATTTTCCGGCCCCGTTGCGTCCAAGAAGGGCGTGGACTCGGCCAGGGGTGATACGAAAATCCACATCCCGCAGTACCGCGTGGGAGCCAAAGGATTTGCTGACGCGTTCAAAGGAGATCTCAAAACTCATACCGCCTAGTCTCGCGGCACAGCGCCGCAATCACCTCCGCCTAGGCTATGGACCTTAGCGCGAAGTTCTCCTACCACGGTAGGAGGCTTAGGCGATGCCAGCCTTTTGCGCCAAGAGCACTAGAGCTACGCGGTCGCGTGCAGCCAGTTTGGAAAGCAGAGAGGAAATATGTGTCTTGACAGTCGTATCCGCGATGACCATTTCACGGGCAATTTCCGCGTTGGTGGCACCGCGGGCGATGAGGGCTAGGACTTCTCGCTCGCGACGGGTGACAAGGCTTAAGCCCTGGCGCTCTTGCGCGCTCAGCTGCCCGCGCGCAATTGCGGCGCGGTAGGTCTGCAAGACTGGGCCGGTTACCTTAGCGGCTAGGACCGATTCGCCCTTGGCGACGTCGCGCACCGCTCCCACCAGTACATCCGGGTCGGCGTCTTTGAGGAGAAACCCATGCGCGCCAGCGGCGATAGATTGAGCCACCAAATCATCTTCATTAAACGTAGTGAGCATGATGATTCGGCAGTCAGGCACCCGAGAAAGGATGGCTTGAGCCGCGGCAATGCCGTCCATTCCGGGCATTCGGATATCTAGGATGGCGACGTCAATGCGGTGGCTTATCGCGGCGGTAACGGCTTCGTTGCCGGTGTGCGCGGTGGTAACGACCTCAATATCATCCTGAGCATTGAGGATCGTGGACAAAGCGGCGGCGAGCAGCGCTTGGTCATCGGCAAGCAGTACACGAATCTTAGACACGGTTTTCCCTCTGCAACGGAAGTTCGGCGAGCAGGGTGAATTTTGTGGCATCGCCCCAGCTCTCTAGCTTTCCACCCAATGCGTTGGCACGTTCTTCCACACCGATCAGGCCCACGCCGCTACCTGGGACTTCGCTGGGAGTCGGGGAGGGAGTGGAAGAAATTAGGGTGAGTCGGGCGACGTCGGCAAGCGCAAGCTCCACATCCACCTGGGTTCCTGGGCCCTGGTGGCGCAACGCGTTGGTCAAACCCTCAGAAATGATGCGCACCAACGCCAATTGCGTAAGTGCTGGAGCCTCGTAGGCCTCAGGTATATGCGCGTTAATGTCCAAGCCTGCCGCCCGGAAGCCATCGATAATGCCCTCGATGTGTTCTAGCTGCGTGGTGGGCTCCAGAGAGGTTGGTCCGGTGCTTCGCAGTGCAGTGACGATGCCGCGGACCTCTTCCAAAGCAGAATCCGCGCCATCACGAATACTGGCCAGCGCATCGTGGGCAGCCTCAGTGTTTGCACGAGCGGCAATGATCCCGGCGTTTGCCTGAACCTTGATCAACGTGAGGGAATGAGCGAGTACATCATGCAGCTCCCGTGCGATGAGCAGGCGTTCTTCTTCTTGGGCTTGGCGAAACCGCTCATGCGCTAGCCGCTCGCGCTGGCGTGCTAAATCGAAGTAGCGCGCAGCTATAAAATATGTGCTGCCTAGAACCGCCCAGTGCACGACCAACATGGCCAAGTAGCGGCGGTCCAGTTGGTAATGCAAAAAGAAAGACTCCGGATCTATGCGCCACATGAATGGCGAAATGAAGGAGCCAAGAATAGTGAGAGCCAGTACCGTGCGGGGAATGGCGCGGCGTGTGACATAGCGGGAGGTGGCATACACCGCCATGGGTGCAGTAAGCGCCCACGGGGTAATTCCCAGGTTAGTGGGAAGCTGGCTCATCCAAGCCATCGCCCAAGCTGCGAGAAGCACGATAAAGCCCGTGGCGCTGAGCACGGGACGGCTCCGCCAGACCCACATAAATGGCAGGAATAGCAACGATAGACCTGCCTGAATAATCTCAATTATGCTGGGATTCTTCGCGGCAGAAATGACATAAAATAGCGCAATGAGCACCGCCACCGCAGTGAGGATTTTATTTCCTAAACGCGCTTCCGCGACGGTGTCAGTGCTCATGATTGAAGATAGTAATACGGCCGGTGCTGCTACTTCTTCTTATCCTTCTTCTTGCCCTTCTTTGAGGTTTTCTTCGCCGTCTTCTGCTCGGACTTGCGCTCCAGCTTGGCTGCTACATCAGGCACATAGCGGAACTCTTCGCGGGCGGGGCGCTCGTAGGTCTCGCCATCAGATTCAGGGCGCTGCGGGATTTCAGGCATCTTGCGCTCGATCTTCTCGTAGGGAATGGTGCTGAGAAGGTGCGAGATGACATTGATACGCGAGCGCTTCTTGTCTTCCGATTCCACGGTGTACCACGGGGCGGTTGGGGTATCGGTGTGAATGAACATGGCATCCTTCGCGCGGGAATAGTCCTCCCAGCGGGTAATGGATTGCAGGTCCATAGGGGAGAGCTTCCAGCGGCGTAGCGGATCATTGCGGCGGGACTCAAAGCGCTTAATCTGCTCCTCATCGGAGACAGAGAACCAGTACTTGCGCAGCATGATGCCGTCTTCTACCAGCATCTGCTCAAAGGTAGGTGCCTGGTGGAGGAAGCGGACGTATTCCTGATCGGTGCAAAAGCCCATGACGCGTTCGACGCCGGCGCGGTTGTACCAGGAGCGGTCAAAGATGACAATTTCGCCCTTCGTTGGCAGCTTTTCCACATAGCGCTGGAAGTACCACTGGCCCTGCTCACGGGAGTTCGGGGCGGGCAGCGCCTCGACGCGGCACGTACGTGGGTTGAGGTACTGGGTGATGCGCTTGATAGCAGAGCCTTTGCCGGCGGCGTCGCGGCCTTCCATGATGATGACGACGCGGGCCCCGGTTTCAACGACCCACTGCTGCATGTCCACGAGTTCTGCCTGAAGGCGCTCGAGTTCCTTCTCGTAGGCCTTCTTGTTGAGTTTCTTAGGGGCTTTACTGCTCTTTGTGCTCATTGTCTCAGCTTAACCGCCGTTGATAGCAGGGGAGAAAACTGCACCGCCCTCGTTGGAGTGAGAATCTGGGCACAGTCTAAGAGCAGGTACAGCCTGGACCGCAGCCTGGTTCGCCGAAAAAAGTTGTATTGGAAATATGCCCCAAGCCCTCAATAGCAATGGTGACATTTTGACCATCTTGAATAAACTGCTGCGGCTCCCGTGCAAATCCAACGCCCTCTGGGGTACCGGTAACGATGACGTCTCCCGGATTGAGCGGGTAAAGCTGCGAGCAAAACTCGATCAGCTCAGCAACTGAAAAGATAAGGTCATCGGTGTTATCGCGCTGCCTTTCTTCGCCGCCCACGGTAGTAGTAAGTAAAGCACCAGAACCAGGTGCCCATTCCTCCGCGGTGGTGAGCCACGGGCCGAAGCCTGCGGTGCGATAGAAGGACTTACCGGCATGGAACTGGCTCGTCTGACGCTGGAAATCGCGCAGCGTGTAGTCATTCATGATGGCATAGCCGGCGACATAGTCGAGCGCCTCATTCCGGTTCACGCGGTGGGCGCGCTCGCCGATAATGACCGCCAGCTCGCCTTCATAATCCAGCTTCTGTGTGGCATATTCTGGAATGAGGACATCATCATAGGGGCCGGTGAGGGCATCGGCGAACTTGATGAACAAGGTGGGGTGTTCGGGGAATTCGCGTCCCATTTCGCGGATGTGTTTGGCGTAGTTAAGCCCGACGCAGATAATCTTGCCGGGATTCGGGACTACGGCCTCCAAGTCGGCGTGGTCGAAGACCACGGGTTCGCCGGAAAACTGTGCGGCTTTTCGCCAGTCCTCGCTGCGTAGCAGCTGGCCCACATCCTCATAATCCAATTCGACACCCACGTTATCGCCGTCGATGCGGATAGCGGAAGTGCCAAAGCCGGTGCGGAGGGTAGCCAGTTGCATGGCGACTATCCTACGCGCAGGATCTCATCCACCGCGTTCGCGCAGATAATGGGGATCTCCACCTTTTCCTGCTTTGCCCAAGGCTTGAGCACAAACGACGCCGGATCCATACGGCCTGGTGGGCGCCCAATGCCAATCGAAAGGCGCTTATAGTCCTTTGTCCCCAAGGACTTGGTGGTGGAGCGCAAACCATTATGGCCGTGGTCGCCGCCACCGTCACGGAGTTTAATGGTGCCAAAATCGAGTTCCAGTTCATCGTGGACGACGATGATATTGGCGGCGGAGAGATGAAAATATTGTGCTAGGGCTTTGATCGGCCCGCCGGAAAGGTTCATAAAAGACCGCGGCTTCGCACAAATAATTTTACGGCCACCTGTCATGCCCTCGGCGACCTCGGTATTGGTCTTCTTGTGCACCGAAAAGCTGCTCATGAGCTCGCCAGCGAGTTCTTCAGCTACAGCGAAGCCGATATTGTGGCGGGTTCCTGCGTACCTGGGGCCAGGGTTACCAAGGCCTACTACGAGAAGTGGAGTCACGCGCTCAATTGTCTCATACAGCGAAAGGAAAACGGCGAAACCGCCGCGAGGTGTATTTCTCACGGCGGTTTACGTACAGGAAGGGGAAGGGATTACTCCTCTTCAGAGTCAGAGGACTTTTCGTCCTCATCTGCGGACTCGGCACCAGCGTCAGCGCCGCCTTCCTCAGCAGCCTCGGCTGCTTCCTCGAGCTCCTCATCAACCTCAGGCAGGGAGATGGATACGATGACGGTGTCTTCTTCTGCCACCAAGGTGGTGTCTTCCGGCATGGTGACATCGGCAGCGGTGATAACCGCGCCGTCCTCGAGGCCCTCGATGGAAACCTCGAGCTCCTCCGGAATGTTCAGTACGTCTGCCTCAACCAGCAGTACGTCAGCATCCTGGATGTGCATAGTGCCTGGGGCCGGCTCGCCGGTCAAGGTAACCGGAACCTCAACCTCAACCTTCTCGCCACGCTTAATAGCAAGCAGGTCAACGTGGTCGATATCGAAGGTCAGGACGTTCTGATCAACGTGCTTAACCATGGTCAGGTACTGCTCACCGTCGATCTCCAGCTCCAAAACGGCGTTGACACCGTTGTTGCGGACGAGGGACTGGATGTCCAGCAGCGGAACTGCGAAGTGAACCGGCTCCTGGTGGGCACCGTAGATGACGCCTGGGACCTTCCAGTCGCGGCGCAGGCGGCGTGCGACACCCTTGCCAAACTCGGTACGTGCTTCAGCCTTGATTACTGGGCGCTGTGCCATGCTTCATTCTCCTTAGTCAAAGTAGTGCGGCGCGGCCAACGCGATAAAACGACGAAAGCCTGCCGATGGACGTCTTGGACGAGTCATCGCAGGCGTATATAAAAGCAACGTGCTCTAACTTCAATCGCGTCGATAACGGCTTCCTCATCCTGAGGTCGCCCTCGCCGAGACTGGGTTAGATTAGCACGCGTACCGTTAGCAAATCAAAAGCCGCCGAAGTAAATTCTCGGCGGCTAGTGATAGTAGATCATGTTTAGGCGCGGTCAAACAAGGTGGTGACAGAACCATTCTCGAAGATCTCGTGGATGGTCTGTGCCAAAAGCGGTGCGATGGACAGCACCGTGAGGTTAGACCAGCCCTCGGTGGACTGCGGCAGGGTATCGGTGGTGATAACTTCCTCCGCACCGCATTCAGACAGACGCTCGCGGGCGGGATCAGAAAAGACGCCGTGGGTGCAGGCAATGATGACCTTCTTGGCGCCGGCGTCCTTCAGCACGCGCACGGCGCCAGCAATGGTGCCGCCGGTATCAATCATGTCGTCGAGAAGCACGCAGTCCTTGCCCTCAACATCGCCTACTACGCGGTTGGATACCGTCTTATTGGCCTCGGTATTGGAGCGGGTCTTGTGCACGAAGGCCAGCGGGGCATCGCCCAAGTCATGGGCCCACTTTTCCGCAACCTTTACGCGGCCGGCATCCGGGGAGACAACCGTGATGTTATCGGTGGCGTACTTGGACTTGATGTAATCGGTCAGGATGGGCTGAGCATGCATGTGATCAACCGGGCCATCGAAGAAGCCCTGAATCTGATCGGTGTGCAGGTCCACGGAGACGATGCGGTCCGCGCCGGCTGCCTGCAGTAGGTCTGCCACTAGGCGAGCGGAAATCGGCTCGCGGCCCAAGTGCTTCTTATCCTGGCGTGCATATGGGTAGAAGGGCAGGATGGCAGTGATGCGCTTCGCGGAGCCGCGCTTGAGAGCGTCAATCATGATGAGCTGCTCCACCAGCCACTTATTGAGCGGCTGAGTGTGCGACTGCATTACGAAACAGTCTGCACCACGCACGGACTCTTCAAAGCGGATGAAGATTTCGCCGTTAGCGAAATCGCGGGCGGTAGTAGGAACCAGATCCGTCTTCAGCTCCTTAGCCACAGCCTCCGCCAGCTCTGGGTGTGCACGCCCAGAGAAGAGCTTCATGTTTTTGCTGCTACCAGTTACCTTGCCAGTCATGGGAGAATATGCCCCTTACTTTTCGTTGTCCTGCGCACGGGCTGCGGCCTCAGCCGCGGGAGTACCCGGACGCTTCTTTTGAACCCAGCCCTCGATGTTGCGCTGTTTGCCACCGGAGACTGCGAGTGCTCCCGCAGGAACATCGTCCTTAATTACTGTACCCGCACCGGAGTACGCGCCATCACCGACATTGACCGGAGCGATAAACATTGTGTCAGAACCGGTGCGCACGTGGCTGCCGATGGTGGTGTGGTGCTTGTTTACTCCGTCGTAGTTTACAAAGACGGAAGAGGCGCCAATATTGGACTGCTCGCCCACGGTGGCATCGCCGATATAGGTCAGGTGCGGCACCTTGGAGCCGCGACCAATTTGCGCATTCTTTGCCTCTACGAAGCCGCCGAGCTTTCCGTCCTCGCCCACCACGGTCTTCGGGCGGATATAGGTAAACGGGCCGACCTTAGCGTTGGTGCCGATGACAGAATCGCTGCCATGAGTGCGCACGACGGAAGCACCTTCGCCCACTTGCATATTGGTCAGGGTGGTATCGGGGCCAATCTCGGCATTATCGGCGATGCTGGTCGCTCCCCACAGCTGGGTGCCGGGGTGAATGATGACATCGGAGCCCACGGTGACATTGACACCAATCCAGGTGGTCTCCGGATCTACGATGGTGGCTCCGCCGCGCATCGCCTTTTCCACCATGCGTCGGTTGAGCTCGCGGCCGGCAGCGGCGAGCTGCACGCGGTCATTGACGCCCGCCAGTTCGGCCGGATCCGCTGCCACATGCGCGCCGACGCCGTGTCCAGCGGTGCGGGCGATCTCGAGCACATCGGTGATGTATAGCTCGCCTTGGGCGTTATTGGAGTCGAGCTTCTGGAGGGCGTCGGCAAGCACGCGGCCGTCAAAAGCGAAGACGCCGGAGTTGACCTCATCGACTCGGCGCTGCTCTTCGGAGGCGTCCTTTTGCTCGACAATGGCGGACACGCTGCCGTCCTCAGCGCGGATGATACGGCCGTAGCCGGTGGGATCCTCTAAGCGCATGGATAGCACCGTTACCGCATTGCCCTGCTCGGTGTGGGTAGCGCGCAGGCCCTCGATGGTCTCTGGGGTAAGTAGCGGTACGTCGCCATTAGTGACGATGATGGTGCCCTCAAACTCCGGAATCGGCTCCAAGCCGCAGGCCACTGCGTGGCCGGTGCCCAGCTGTTCTTCCTGTACTGCCTGCAGCACCTCGCAGTCCAGCTCCTGGGAGATGGCATCCACAGCGGGGGAGACCTGGTCGCGTTGGTGGCCTACCACCGTGACAATGCGTTCCGGATTAATCCCGGCCGCGGCATGCAGAGCGTGGCCGAGCAAGCTGCGCCCGCCAATCTCGTGCAAGGTCTTTTGCTTGGTGGATTTCATGCGGGTGCCGGCACCAGCCGCAAGGACGACTACGGCACACGGGGTTGTTGCTACCACGGGTTTTTGAGCTCCTGGGGGTCGAGTCTGATTCTTCTCCGGACTACATCCTATAGCCCGAGTGCGATTTATGTGTGAGAAACCTCTTTCAGGCTGCGGGCGCGCCACACCCCGAGAAAGCCGATGAGGGCGAGGAATAGCAGGGCCGCCTCTGGCCCGGCCAGCGCCACCACGGAGGAAATGCCACCGACGATGAGCAAGATGATGCCCATCATCGTATTAGCCGCACCTACGTACTGGGTGCGCTTATCGCCACCGGCCATATCCACCACGTAGGTCTTTCGCGCCACTCGAATGGCCGTGTGCGCCAGATTCACGGCGAAAAAGCCAATGGGCATGACCCAGGCATTGACCCCATCTGGGGCCCAATGTGAGCTGGCGACCAAGAGCACCAGCACGATGGAAGCCACGGCCGCTCCCACCGCCATGGTGTTTTTGGAGGACTTATCGGAATACACCCCGGAGATTCGCCCGCCCACCAGCGAGGCTAGCCCCGAGGCAAGCACGAATCCGTACAGCCCGGACAGGTTGGTGCTAAGCAGCACGATAAAAGAAGTTGAAAGCGCCGATACCAACAGCAGCGCGCGGACGATGACAAAGTTGCGAAATTGTCCGTCGCTAGTAAAAAGCTGCCAGGTATCTTTCCACCACTGCTTATCGATGCCCCCTTCGGTTTCCTCTGGCACCGGCTCATCCACGCCCGAAAATACCCACGCGGCGATGGCCCACGTGGCCGCGCCAACACCGAGGACCGTGCCCATCATGGGGATACTGAGCTCGCCCAAAAAGTAAAGGATAACGCCGGTCAGCAGGGTAGCGCCGCCTCCGAGTGCTGCCGCGCTGCCGGTTACTCGGCCACGCGCGCCTTTGGAAATCGTGCGCGCCTGTACGTCCTTGCCCGCAATCGAGCACAGTGCGCGGAAAAGCGAAAGCGCCGCTAGGGCCACCAGTGTTACTACTCCCAGTGCCGTCCCACGAAGGAAGAATGCTGCTAGCGCAATGACCGCGGCGGATATCGCTTGGCCCAGCGAACCGATAATCCACAGGCGCTTACGGGCCCTATGCGTAGTCACCCACGGGGTCAGCGCCGCCTGCGGCAGCATAGAACCAGATTCGCGAATAGGGGTGAGCAAACCGGTAAAGAACGCAGGCACGCCGGCTGCACTAAAAAGCGCTGGCAGCACCGTCTTGGCCGCCACAATCTGATCACCCAAATTTTGCAGGCCATTGGACCAGATGAAATACCGGGCATTGGATTGAGACATGAGAAATTCGATCTTTCAGAGAAACGAGTTGGTTAAATTAAAGCCATGTTGACACGCCGGAGACTAAAACACGGCCGCAGTCACGCCGAAATTCTACCCGTGGGGCAGGAGGCCTAAGAATCATGCATGATGTTGATCCCCTCATCAATTCCCTCTATCAAGCCTTTGACCTCCTTGGCGTGGTGCTAAACGGCATCATTGGTGGCACCATTGCCCGCCGCCGCGAATTCGACATCGTGGGTTTTGTATTCCTCGCCCTCTTTTCTGGGCTGGCCGGTGGCATGATTCGTGACATGCTCATCGCAGATGGGGCAGCGGCTGCGATTTCAGATCCGTGGTACCTCGGACTCGCCTGTGGAGGAGCCCTCGTTGCGTTTCTTATCGATCTTAAGGGCAAGGCATGGGAGCTTTTCCGCGAACATGGTGATGCCATCATCCTCGGCGTGTGGTCCACTACCGGTTGCGTCAAAGCACTCACGCACGGCATGCCACTTATTCCCTGCGTTTTCCTTGGCGTGCTTACCGCGGTGGGCGGCGGAATGGTTCGCGACGTAGCTTCTGGGCAAATCCCCTCTATCTTCGGCGGCAGCCCTCTTTATGCCGTGCCGTCCATCCTGACCGGCATCGTTATGGTGACCTTCGCCCACAACGGGCAATTTGCCCTCGGCATGATCATTTCCCCCATCGTCGGAAGCGGCATGGCCATCTTGTCTTATTGGCGCGGCTGGGTGTTGCCCCGCGCTGGTGTAGCCCCCGTTAATTACACCGCGGCCCAGGTGGCTGCGATTGCGAAGAAAGCCGAGCTCAAAGGCTTTCGACGCGGCAGGAAGAAAAACTAAAAAAGCTTCCCCACCAGGACTCGAACCTAGAATGACGGTACCAAAAACCGTAGTGTTGCCGATTACACCATGGGGAAACACAGCAAATTGCTGTAGGCATAGCGTACCTGACGCACCCGGGTAAATCACAAATTGCGGGGCGGGGGATAGGGTAGAAGGTATGGCTCGACAAAGGATGACCGGCCGAGAACGGCGCGAACAACTCATTTCCATCGGACGCACCGCATTTGCGGAACTAGGGTTTGAAGGGGCCAGTGTCGAAGAGATCGCGGCTCGCGCCGGGGTATCCAAGCCCGTTGTCTATGAGCACTTTGGGGGTAAGGAAGGCCTCTATGCAGTCGTCGTTGACCGCGAGATGTTGGCACTGGAAAAGGTCATTACTGATTCTTTGGAAAATGGCAGCTGGCGCGAGCGCATCGAGCAGGCCGTGATGGCCATCTTGACCTATGTTGAGGAAGAAACCGATGGATTCCTCATTCTGGTGCGCGATGCCAAGCCAGGCGATGAACGCAGTTTCTCCACGCTGTTAAATTCCGCGGTAGGCCAGGTGTCTTATATTTTGCGAGAAGCGTTTGAACACCGTGGTATCCAGCCGGATTTGGCGGATATTTATGGCCAAGCGCTGGTAGGAATGGTATCTACCACGGCGCAATGGTGGTTAGATGAGCGCAACCCGGGCAAGGAAGTCGTCGCCACGCATATTGTCAATCTATGCTGGAATGGTTTGTCCGGTATGGAACTAAAGCCCAAGCTAGGAGGCAAATAGATGGCGACCCCAATGCTGGCCGGCTTGCTCAAGGTAGCAGCCTCGGACCCCAAGCTTAAGGGCATGATTTCTCATGTGGGGGAAGACCTCCACATCACAGGTTTGGATCAGTCTCGGCCGTGGGCCTTGGGAACTTTGGCCCATCACGCCCCGGTGCTGGTGGTGACCGCCACCAGCCGCGAGGCGGAAGACCTTAGCGCAGAGCTTACGGCGATGCTGGGGGAAAAGGTGGCCATGTTTCCGGCATGGGAGACACTGCCGCACGAGCGTTTGAGCCCTGGCGTCGACATCATCGGCCGCCGCGCCCAGGTTTTGCACAACTTGGACAATGTGCAGGTCATCGTCACCGCTGCCCGCGGGCTGTCCCAGCCTATCCTCAAGGAAGTGGAAGGTCGTGCTCCCATTCACATCGAAGAAGACCATGAGTATGACTTCGATGAGGTGGTCCGTGAGCTTGAGTTCCGCGCCTATAAACACGTAGACATGGTGGCCAAGCGCGGCGAGTACGCCACTCGAGGTGGCATTATCGATATTTTCCCCACCACGCTGGACTATCCGGTCCGCGTTGAGTTCTGGGGCGATGAGATTACCGATATTCGCCAATTTTCCGTAGCTGACCAGCGCACCATCCCGGAAATCGAGGTCGGCCGCGTAGATATTTTCCCTGCCCGCGAGCTTCCTATTACGGATGCTATTGCTCAGCGTGCGGCCGACCTTGCCGTCAAGCACCCCGGTAATCCCGCCTTGGTGGAGCTTTTGACCAAGGTGAGCGAGCACATTCCGGCCGAAGGCATGGAGGCGCTTTTGCCCGTGCTTTCCGACGCCCCCATGATCACCCTCCCCGAATTCCTCCGCCCCACCACTCACGTGGTGATGGTTGGCCCGGAGAAGATTCGCCGCCGCGTCGCGGATTTAGAAAAGACCGATGCTGAATTCCTGGCCGCTGGCTGGGAAGCCGCGGCCATGGGTGCTGATGGCCCATTGGCCACCGAAGGACTCGATACCGAGGCCTCGAGCTACCGCTCCTATGAATCGCTCGAGGTTTCCATCGGCGAGTCCGACCTGCCGCTGTGGACTTTCTCCCCACCGGGAATGCTTGCCGCCCCAGAAGAGGAGACCCTCCCACTCGAATTCGAGCCAGGGCCCACCCCGCGCGGCAATATCGAAGAAATCGATGCCATGATGGCCCAACTCCTCGCGCATACCAACGCCGGGGGCCGTGCGGCCTTCATCGCTCCGGCACAGGGCGCTATCAAGCGCATGGTGGATCGCTTCGCGGAAAAGGGCATCCGCACTAAGGTTGCTACCCCTGGCTGGGAGCCCACCGCCGGAGAAGTCACCCTCTATCAGGCGCTAAGCCATGCTGGATTGGTGTTCCCCAAGGTGAAAAAGCCCAAGGACGCCGAGGCCCTCCCGTTGGTCGTTGTCACCGAAACCGATCTGACCGGCAACCGCGTAGGCGATATCGCCGAAGCGAAGCGGCGCCCCGCCAAGCGCCGCAATAAGGTCGATCCGCTTGCCCTAAAACAGGGCGATTTTGTGGTGCACGAAACCCACGGCATTGGCAAATTCTTAAAGATGGCCGAACGCACCATCCAGTCCGGCGAGGAGACCAGCCGCCGCGAATATATCGTGCTCGAATACGCACCCTCGAAACGTGGCCAGCCCGCCGACCAGCTCTGGGTCCCCATGGACTCTCTGGATTTGCTGAGCAAGTACACCGGCGGCGAATCGCCCCACCTGTCTAAGATGGGCGGCTCCGATTGGAAGAACACCAAGAAGAAGGCGCGCGCCGCAGTACGCGAAATTGCGGGCGAACTCGTTGAGCTTTATGCCAAGCGACAAGCAGCACCCGGCCACCAATTCGCCCCTGACAATCCGTGGCAGGCGGAGATGGAGGATAATTTCCCCTTCGTCGAAACCGAAGACCAGATGCTTGCAATCGACGCCGTCAAACAAGACATGGAATCTACGGTGCCGATGGACCGCGTCGTCGTCGGCGATGTGGGCTATGGCAAGACCGAGGTGGCCATCCGCGCTGCTTTCAAGGCCGTACAAGACGGCATGCAGGTGGCCGTTTTGGTGCCTACCACGCTGTTGGCGCAGCAGCACTTTGATACTTTCAGCGAGCGCATGACCGGCTTCCCTGTCAAGATCGAGGTGCTCTCGCGCTTTACCTCGAAGAAAGAAGCCAAAGACATCTTTAAGGGATTGGCCGATGGCAGCGTCGATATCGTCGTTGGCACGCATCGCCTCCTGCAGACCGGTGTGCACTGGAAGAACCTTGGTCTCATCGTCGTAGACGAGGAGCAGCGCTTTGGTGTGGAGCACAAGGAACATATCAAGGCTCTTAAAGCCAGCGTGGACGTGCTCACCATGTCCGCTACACCTATTCCGCGCACCTTGGAGATGTCCATGGCGGGCATTCGCGAGATGTCTACCATCCTTACCCCGCCGGAAGACCGCCACCCCGTGCTGACCTACGTCGGTGCCTATGAAGACAAGCAGGTCGCCGCGGCCATCCGCCGCGAGCTGCTGCGCGATGGTCAAACCTTCTTCATCCACAATAAGGTCTCTGATATTGAAAAGAAGGCCCGCGAGCTGCGTGACTTGGTACCTGAGGCTCGCGTCGTCGTCGCGCACGGCCAGATGAACGAGGAAGTGCTGGAGCAGACCGTCCAAGGCTTCTGGGACCGCGAATATGATGTCCTTGTGTGTACCACCATCGTGGAAACCGGCCTGGACATTGCTAATGCCAATACCCTCATTGTGGAAAACGCCCACCATATGGGCCTGTCCCAGCTACACCAGTTGCGTGGGCGCGTGGGTCGTTCCCGTGAGCGCGGCTATGCCTACTTCCTGTATCCGAAGGGCGCTACGCTTACGGAAACCTCTTATGACCGCCTAGCCACCATCGCCCAGAACAACGACCTTGGTGCAGGCATGGCAGTAGCCATGAAGGATTTGGAGATGCGTGGTGCCGGTAACGTGCTCGGTGCCCAGCAGTCCGGCCACATTGCCGGCGTTGGCTTCGACCTTTACGTCCGCCTTGTTGGCGAGGCGGTAGAAACCTTCAAATCTCTCGCTCGCGGCGAAGCTCCTACCGTGACGGATGAGGGGCCAAAAGAAATCCGTATCGATCTCCCCGTGGACGCGCATATCCCGGAGGCTTATATCGATTCCGAGCGCCTGCGCCTAGAGGTCTACCGCAAGCTTGCAGCCTCGCAAGATGACGATGATCTCAAGGCCGTTATTGAGGAAATGGAAGACCGCTTTGGCCCGCTGCCACAGGAGGTCTTACGCTTACTGTCCGTCGCCCGCCTGCGTCACCAAGCGCGCCGCGCCGGGGTATCGGATATTACTGTGCAGGGCACTCGTATCAAGTTCCACCCAGTGGAGCTGCCGGATTCCAAGCAGGTGCGCCTCAAGCGTTTGTATCCAGGATCCAGCTTCCGCGCGGCGGCGAAGGCCATCAACGTGCCATTCCCCAAGGCGGGGCGCAATGTCACCTCGCCCAAGCTGCGCGACACGGAGCTTATTCAGTGGGCGGCGGACTTTTTGAGCGCGCTTTTCGATGTCGAATCGATCACCGTCACCGGCGAGAAATCCGCCGCAGGTAGCGTCATCAGCGTAGGGGAATAGCCACTACACCGTCGACTAGGAGCGCGCCGACGAGGACGTCGGCGCCCTTGTCGGCGCGCTTAGGAAAAATCGAGCCCGATGTCTAGCACGCGTACCGAGTGGGTAAGCGCGCCCACCGCAATATAGTCCACGCCGGAGGTTCCGTACTCGTCGGCTTGGTCGAGGGTTAATCCGCCGGAGGCCTCCAGGGCCGTGGATGGGCTGCGCGCGTCGCGGCGGTGGACGGCGGTGAGGACATCGGCAAGCGCGAAGTTATCCAGCAGCACCATATCCGGGTGCAGCGGGAGCACCTCTTCGAGCTGGTCCAAGGTATCGACCTCGACCTCGCAGGCAATGTCAGGGGTATGCTCGCGCACGCGGCGCAGGGCCGTTGCCACGCTGCCACCCACGGCGAGCACATGATTGTCCTTAATCATGGCGGCGTCGCCCAAGCCCATGCGGTGGTTCGCCCCGCCGCCGGCGCGCACGGCGTATTTCTGCAGCGCGCGCAGGCCAGGCAGGGTCTTGCGGGTATCGCGCACCTGGGCTTGCTTAACGCTATTCGGGGTCCCTGTGTCCGCTGCTGCTGCGATGGCATCGACCCAACGCCGGGTCTGCGTAGCGATGCCGCTTACGTGCGAGACCATATTGAGCATGGTGCGCTCAGCGGCCAGCACGAGGAGGGTAGGCGCCTGCACCGTGGCGATGACCTGGCCTGGGGCAACGCGGTCGCCGTCGGTGGAGTGGAGGGTGATGGTAGCGGCTGGGGCATCGGCAAGCGCGGAGCCCGCGGTATCCACGCCCCACTGGGCTAAGCGCTGGGCGGTGGCCTCAAGGACCTCTTCGATAAGGCCCAAGCCTGCGATGGTGCCGGCCTCGCGCGCGGTGAACTCCGCCGTGCAGCGGGCTTCACCCGGCACCGTGGCAAGCGAGGTGTAATCCGGCCCAAAGGCGAAATCCTCCTCCAGGGCCGTGGCAATGAGCGCGGAGCAGTCCGGCAGCAGCAGGCGCTCCATCTACTCGCCCCCGCCGGGGTTGCCAATGGAAATCATGGCCTCGAGGGACTTGCGTGCCGCATTCGCGATATCTTCAGGCACAGTGACCTCATCGGTCTCTTCTACCAGGCAGCGCTCAAGGGCCGCTGGGGTGATCATCTTCATGTACTTGCACTCGGCGTGGTCATTGACGGCCTGAAAATCGATGTCCGGCGCGGCCTGGCGCAGCTGGTGGAGCATGCCGGTCTCGGTAGCAACAAGCACCTTATTCTGCGGCTGCTTCTGGGACTGGGTGATCATCTGCCCGGTAGAAAGCATGTGCACGCGATCTTGTGCCACCAAGCCTTCGTTGGCCAGGTACAACGCGGAATTGGAGCACCCGCACTCCGGGTGGATATACAGGTCCGCGTCCGGGTTATTTTGGGTCTGTTGGGTTAGCTGCTGGGCGCTAATGCCGGCGTGTACGTGGCATTCGCCGGCCCAAATGCGGATATTTTCCCGGCCGGTCTTGCGTTTTACGTAGGCACCCAAGAACTGGTCGGGGCAGAAGAGGATTTCTTTATCCGCCGGCAGTGAGTTGACCACATCGACGGCATTGGAGGACGTACAGCAGACATCGGTGAGCGCCTTGACCTCTGCGGTGGTGTTGACGTAGCTGACTACCAGGGCATCGGGGTGCTCGGCCTTCCACTCGCGCAGCTCCTCGGCCGTGATGGAATCCGCCAGGGAACACCCCGCGCGCTCATCGGGGATGAGGACCTTCTTATGTGGCGACAGGATCTTGGCGGATTCCGCCATGAAGTGCACGCCGCAAAAGACGTTGATATCTGCATCGGTTTCCGCCGCCTTGCGGGACAGCGCCAGGGAATCGCCGGTGTGGTGGGCAACGTCTTGAATCTCCGGGATCTGGTAATTATGCGCCAGAATCACCGCATTGCGTTGCTCCGCTAACTCTTTGATCCGCTCCGCCCAGGCCTTTCCTGCCGCGGGGTCCGAACCGGTATGAGTAGCAGATGGCATGACGCTAGCATTGGTTTGAGTCACAAGTGCTCCAAAGAAGTGATAGTCACAGGAATTAGTGGGGTGTTATAACCGTACTAAACTGTCTGTGCGCAAGACCACTTGCGATGGCGGGGTGAGGGTATCGACCTGGCCCGGCTGGCGGGGCAGGTGATTAGAGCTCCAGCGATCCTTGGGCGAGGCCGACCGCGGCGACGGTGGCGGCCACCAGCACCACGATGACGATTGACCACTCAAATCCATTAAAAAGCTTCTCGCGGCGCGATAGGCGGGTGAGCACGTACGGGATAATTCCCGGCACGACGGCGAGGGCGCCAAAGAGAATATAAACCGGGTCGGCGGCATAAATGAGCCACAGCGAGTACACGAAGGCCACCAGCGCGATGCCAAAGTGGCGCCGGTTTTCGCGTCTGGGAATATCCGGCCCAGAGAGATCGAACCGCGTTCCGGCGTGCGGGTGGGTCACACCCTTGCCCCGTATCGCTAGCAGCAGCAGATACAGCGAAGAGAAGATATAGGGCAGGAGGTACATGATGGTGGCGAGCTGCACCATCGCGGCATAAGAAGCCTCGTTGACGTAGAAGACGACGATGAAGATCTGGATGGCAGAGGTGGAAATCAGCTGGGCTACCCACGGGGCGCCGGCCACATTGATGGTGCCGATACGGCGGGGGATAAGGCCATCGATGGCCATCATGACGATGGGCTCAGCGCACAGCATTTGCCAGGAAACGTAGGCGCCGAGGACCGAGAGGCACAGGCCGATGGAAATCAGCGCGCCGCCCCAAGGGCCGACGACCTCTGTGAGCACCGAGGCCATGGAATTATCCGGCAGCGCGGCCAACTCCTCCTTCGTCATTACGCCAAAGCTCAACGTGGAAACCGAGACCAAGAGCGCCAGCACGGAGACGAAGCCAATGACGGTGGCGCGGCCAACATCGGTGCGCTTAGCGGCCTGCTTGGAATAGACGGAGGCGCCCTCAACACCGATAAAGACCCAGACTGTAAAGAGCATGATGCCTTGGACCTGCTCAAAGACGCTGGCCTCGGAAGCGCGTCCCCAGAAATCCACGGTGAATTTATCCCAGCTGAACCCGAGGAAAGCAATGAGCACCACGAAGGCCAGGATGGGCACGATCTTGGCAATCGTGGTGATGAGGTTCATGAAGGCGGCCTGCTTGATGCCGCGGGCGAGTACCGCGAAAATTCCCCACGACAAAAGGGAGACGGCGATGGCGGAGGACCAGTAATGGTCGGCGTCGAAAAGCGGCAGGTAATGGCCCAGCGTATTGAAAAAGAGGGTGGCATACCCCACCTGCGCCATAACGGAGCCCAGCCAGTAACCCCAGCCCGAGGTAAAACCAATAAAATCGCCGAGGCCGGCGCGCACATAGGAATAGACGCCAGAATCAAGGTGCGGCTTGCGGCGGGCCAAAATCTGGAACACAAAAGCCACGGAGAGCATGCCGACGCCCGCTACCAGCCAGCCAATGAGCATCGCGCCTGGGCCGGCAACGGAGGCAATGTTTTGCGGCAGCGAGAAAATACCCGCGCCAACGGTGGAACCGATAATGAGCGCGACGAGGGTCCACAACGTCACGGAGTGGGATTTATTCTGGCTGGAGGTCATTGGCCTAAAATACCTTGAATAGCCCCATAATGGGAACTCGGGCTAGACTTTGTGCACATGACTGTGCTGTTGCTCGATGAACGTTGGCCCACGATGATCCCCATGCAAGCACACGGGAAGCTACGCGGCCCCGTTTACTTCACCGGTGAAGTTCCCGTTTCCGTGCGGTGGAATTTTTCCGATCTCCTCGTAGGGGAAGATTCCATCGGAACCTTAGTCAGCACCGACGAATGTGATCCTGAAACCCGCGCTCGCATAGCTACTGGGGAGTCGGTCATTCGGGCCGAATCCCTCGCGGATCCTGTCATGCAGGCGCGCCAGACTATGGCCACTGCGCGGCGCATTGGTGAATGGGAGCGTGAACAAACCCATGCCTCCCTTTTGCCCTACCTTGAGGAAGAGTCCGCCGAATTCGCCGCGGCCGTGCGCAATCGTGAGCCGGAAAGCGAGATTCTCAAGGAGCTGGGCGATATCTTCCTGCAGATACTTTTCCATGCGGAAATCTCTGCCTTTTCGCTTGACGACGTCGCCCAGAGCTTCGTCACCAAAATGCGCGCCCGCGCCCCTTACCTTTTTGATGGCACGGCTGAGATAGTCGATGTTGACACGCAAGAGCGGCTGTGGCGCGCCGGCAAGGAGATGTAGGATAGCTTCCCATGAAGAGGCTGCTGCAGATATTCGGGGGCTGCGGGGTAGCCGTAGTCGTGATCATCGCGCTAGTAGCATGGCTATTGACTGGGCACGGTACTTCTCAGCAGCCCGTACCTGAAAACATCCCGCCCGTTGAAGGTAAAGAGGTCGCGCACATTGACGTCAATGCGCCCGGACGCACCGCAGATAAACTCACCTACTGGGCCTCTGACTTAGCTGATCGCACTGGCATCCCGCCGGCCGCCCTGCGTGCCTATGGCAATGCTGAGCTCATTGCTCAGCAAAAGTGGCCCAATTGCCACCTGCGTTGGAATACCCTTGCCGGCTTGGGCTATGTAGAAACACGCCACGGTACCTATAACGGCAATTGGTTTAAGCACTCCAAGCTTGACGACGCCGGCTACCCCCAACCCCCCATCAACGGCATCGCCCTCGATGGCCTGAACAACACGGCCCACACCCCAGACACCGATAACGGCGAAATCGATGGAGACTCCGAATACGATCGCGCCGTAGGCCCAATGCAATTTATCCCCACCACGTGGGAAGCGGTGGGCGCTGATGCCAATGGTGATGGGAAGGCTGATCCCAACCAAATCGATGACGCCGCTGTTGGGGCGGCCGGACTTTTGTGCTTCGGTGACAGAGATCTCTCTAATCCAGATCAATGGAAGGAAGCAATCCTAAATTACAATCAGTCCAGCGACTATTTACATAAGGTTGCGCACGCCGCCAATGCTTACTCAGTTCCACAAAGTGCCAAGTAGTGTCACACGGCAACGTTTTCTGCAACAATTGAGAACGTGGCTGGGCCGGCTGGTCCAGAGCGAACATTTTGATGAGGAGTGAAGAACAGCATGGCTGATATCATCCACACTTTCGCCCGCGAGATTCTCGATTCCCGTGGCAACCCAACCGTTGAGGCAGAGGTATTCCTTGACGATGGCGCCCGCGGCGTAGCAGGCGTTCCTTCCGGTGCCTCTACCGGCGTGCACGAGGCCCATGAGCTGCGCGACGGCGGCGAGCGCTACCTGGGCAAGGGTGTTTTGAAGGCTGTTGAGAATATCAATGAGAAGATTTCCGATGAGATTGCTGGCTTCGAAGCTGACGATCAGCGCCTCATTGACCAAGCATTGATTAGGCTGGACGGTACCGATAACAAGTCTGAGCTGGGCGCTAACGCTATCCTGGGCGTTTCCATCGCCGTAGCCAAGGCCGCCGCAGAGTCCGCTGCACTGCCGCTGTACCGCTACATCGGTGGCCCCAATGCTCACGTACTGCCAGTGCCGATGATGAATATCCTCAACGGTGGCGCACACGCTGACTCCGGCGTTGACGTCCAGGAATTCATGATCGCCCCGATTGGTGCTGAGTCCTTCGCTGAAGCTCTGCGCATGGGTGCCGAGGTCTACCACGCACTGAAGGCAGTGCTGAAGGACAAGGGCCTATCTACTGGTCTGGGTGATGAGGGTGGCTTCGCTCCTTCCGTTGATTCCACCAAGGCTGCTCTGGACGTCATCGTTGACGCCATTAAGAAGGCTGGCTACGAGCCGGGCAAGGACGTAGCCCTCGCGCTCGATGTTGCTTCCTCCGAGTTCTTCAAGGATGGTAACTACCACTTTGAAGGCGGCGAGCATACCGCCGAAGAAATGTCCAAGGTTTATGAGGAACTCATCGATGAGTACCCGATTGTCTCCATCGAGGATCCGCTGCAAGAAGACGATTGGGACGGCTACACCGCTCTTACCGCCGCTATTGGCGAAAAGGTACAGATTGTTGGCGATGACTTCTTCGTTACTAACCCTGCCCGTCTGCAGGAAGGTATTGAGAAGAAGGCTGCCAACGCACTGCTGGTGAAGGTAAACCAGATCGGTACCCTGACCGAGACCTTCGATGCTGTCGAGCTGGCTCACCGCAATGGTTACCGCACCATGATGTCCCACCGCTCCGGTGAAACCGAGGACACCACCATCGCTGATCTGGCTGTCGCACTGAATTGTGGTCAGATCAAGACCGGTGCTCCAGCCCGCTCCGAGCGCGTAGCTAAGTACAACCAGCTGCTGCGCATCGAGCAGGAGCTGGGCGACGGCGCAGTCTACGCTGGCCGCTCCGCATTCCCACGCTTTAAGGCTTAATCGCCTCCTTGTGTAGCGCCCTCGTATTACCGCGGGGGCGCTTTCGCATGTCCAGATATTGTTGCCAAGTTTGCTTCCAGTTCACGGTGCGCGGTGCCAAAGGTCCTTGGGCGCGGTCAACCTCGAAGGTGCCGTCCGAAAAGAGCCAGACGATGTCCCCAGTGATCGGATCCATGATGTACTGCGCTCTTCCATCGGTCTTCACGTTGTGGTGGTGCTGACACAGCGTTGCCAAATTATCGACGCTCGTCGGTCCGCCGTCGGCATACTCCACTCGATGATCGAGCTGGCAATAATGCGCTGGCATTGAGCACCCCGGCCAGCGACATGTGGCATCGCGACCGTGGACCCATGTTCTGATTTGTTCGGTGGGAACGTAAGAAGAAGTTTCTTGCGGGCACAGCTCACGAGTCATGGAGTAACTATTTAATTGCTCCGTAAGCACGCACCACCCCGCCGAAGGGATATACACCCGAGATGCATCATCGCCAGATGCATAAGTATTAATTACTACCTTTGTCTGGGTTCGGTTAAAGATTAACGCCTCCAAAGCCTCTGGTTTGGTGATGTTTTTCTTTCGCGCTGCTTTGTCGATATGGCGGGATATAGCGCTGGCGGTGGCTTTATCCGTTTTTAATGTGATGGTGGCTTGGCCTTTGGAATAGGAGATGGAAACGGATCGCTCGATTTCCTTTTCAATATCTGGCATGAGTATCCCGTCGATATAGTCACGCAAGAACCTCCGGATTTCGGATTCTGTGGGGACATGCTGAGCAGGTTCCTTTGGGGTAAGGAAGTCCGCGAGGGCGGCATCGACTAGTTGGATGCTTTCTGCGTCGTCGCCAAGCGGGGCAAGTTCGGCATCAATTACGTGCAGCCGCGGGAGGTCTAGGATCCAATGTTCGGTTTGCACCGCTGTGGTCAATGGCAATTCCTGCATGCGTAGGTGGGAGCGGAGCGCGGATAGAACTCGCCAGTAACTCAGACCCACACGCTTAGATAGAGCGGCGGTGGTGCATTCGACATCGTCCTCTAATCGTGGAAGCACAGATTGGTACAACTGCCAAGATTGAATGCGCTGGAGCAAGGCCAGGAGGCAGACGGTGTCGTCGAGGTTATTGGTGGAAAAATAGGCCTTCTTTGACGGTGTGTCGGTAGCTGTCACAAAATAGTCCCCCTGAAATAAATCGCACACCTAATCGAATTTACGTCCCTTAGTCTAAAACACTCATTCGAGTCCTGCAAGGCCAAAAGCGAAATTGTGTGCGAAATTGCAGGGGAGGGCTAGAGGCTGAAGATAGCGTCAGCGACTGCTTCGAGTTCTTTATCGGTGTATTTATCACCGCATGTTGCCAGAGAGCCAACACTGGCCATGTATAGGCTGAATAGCCTGTCTTCAGGAGGGGCATCGGCTGATATATCAAGCGCTTCGTAGGCGGGGGCGTATTTCTGATCAAACTCTTCGGGCTTGGCGGCAAGCTCCGCAAGTGCGCCTTCGCCATGGGTTAGCAAATACTTGGCGTCGTCCAGGATCTGATCATTGTTGCAAGCAACAGCACCCGCCTTCTTCAGGGTCGTGGCATTGACCTCGTAGCTGGTGGGGCCTTCTTCGGCCTCGGAAGCTCCGGAGGCGAACACATTCAAATAGTAGTCCGGAATCGTCCCATGCTCTTTGATGTGGTAGATGAAGCCGCTCTTGGTATTGAGATCGTAGCTTCTGCTTGTGGTGGTGGGAACCTCGCTGCTGGTAGTGCTGTTGGGCGTGGAGGATTTAGTCTGGGCGGTAGATTCTTCCTCTTGGTCGGAAATGCTGCAGGCGCTCAGTAGAGTGCCGACGGCTACTAGTAGAAGAAGGCGCTTGAGGGGCATGACTATTCCTTAAGTGAGGGGAATATGATTCGAGCCTTTAGCTCGTGTGCATGGACGCCGCGACCTTTTCCAGTTCTTCATCGCTGAACTCATCGCCACAGGACATAACAGCCCCCAGCGGGGTCATCGCTGCGGCCATATACTTGTCATTATCAGGTGCGTCATCGGGGATGTCGAGGGCCTCAAAAACGTCACCATATTTTTCATCGGGTCCGCCTGCTGACGTTACAGCTTTACCTAGCTTGTCCGTATCGCCTTGGAAGAAGTCCTTTGCGATTTGCAGCAGTTCGTCATTCTTACAGGTAACTTCGCCGGCCTTCTTGACGGACGCTGCGTTGGCTTCAAAGCTCTCCGGCTTATCGTTCCCGTCTAGCTCCTTAGCATCGTGGTCGATGTAATCATCTGGCAGGGTCTTATATTCCTTAAGGTAGTCGGCCATGCCGTCTTGGGTGCTTAGATCGTAACCGTCGCCGTAGACGGGATATTCACCATCTTGGGCGGAGGGGCTGCAGCTGGCGAGGAATAGGCTTGCGGTAAGGACAGGTAAGAGGCGCTTGAGGGACATAAAAATTCCTTACTGGGAGGGAGAATTTCTTTTAGTGTACCCAAAATGCGCGTGCCAAGTCTCTGTTACAGGAGTGACGACGCTAGGATTGGAAACCTATGGCACGCGAAAGAAAGATGCAGCGAAACCGGAGCCGCACTAGGGTTCCGGTAGCCTCGCGTGCTGCAGATGTCCGTAAAGCTCAACGCGCACAACTAAAGCAGAAGCAAAAACCAGACCGGATGAGTATTGCCGGAGTAGGCGTGATCGTGGCTATCGTGCTGGTTGTATTGCTGGTTATCGCTGTTCCCCTGCGCAATTACTATCATGGCCGGTCCGAAATTGCCCGCTTGAATGAGTCAATCGCTGCCAAGCAAGATGAAAAAGCTGCTTTGCTGGAAAAGATTGATAAATTTAAATCCGATGAGTACATCAAGCAGGAGGCGCGGCGCCGATTCGGGGTTGTTGATGAGGGCGAAACTGCCTATCGCATCATTGACCCGCAGATTAAGCCGGAAGACCAGCTCACCACAGACGGTCAGAAGGAAGAAGATTCCCGCGACTGGTATGAGGTCTTGTGGGATTCCGTGGCTGAACCCCCTAAAGAAGAAGCGCCATCCGAGCAGGTAAATCATCTTCCGATTGAGCCGGCACCGGAAGAGAAAGCGGATGTGCGATAATTGTCCGCATGACCGTCACTGATGCAGACATCGCTGTAGTAACTGAGCAATTGGGCCGCACTCCGCGCGGAGTGCTGGAGGTTTCTTATCGCACGCCAGATGGCCAGCCTGCGGTGATTAAGACAGCACCCAAGCTTGCCGACGGCACTCCATTCCCCACCCTCTATTACCTCACTGACCCACGGCTTACGGCCGAAGCTTCGCGCTTGGAAGTTGCCCACGTCATGAAGTGGATGGAATCCCGACTGCGTGAGGATGAGGACTTGGCTGCTGATTACCAGCGTGCACATGAATACTTTTTGTCCAAGCGCAATGACATCGAAGATCTCGGCACCGATTTCTCCGGTGGAGGTATGCCGGATCGCGTGAAGTGCCTGCACGTGCTCATTGCCTACGCCCTGGCTGAGGGGCCGCAGCATTTCCGGTTGGGAACTGAAGCGGTAGCTATGGCCGCCGACCATGGCAAGCTTCGAGGAAGTGCCATCCCCCAGGATTGGCCCACGGTAGAAGATTTGGGAATTGACCTAGCGCAGTTCGATTTTTCTAACGCGGAATAGGAGGAATGCTATGACTCGCGTTGCTGCGATTGATTGCGGAACAAATTCGATTCGTCTGCTCATCTCTGAAGTTCAAGATGATGGCAAAGTCCGCGATATTACTCGTACGATGGAAATCATCCGTCTGGGAGAGGGCGTGGATGCCACAGGTGAAATCGCCCCTGCGGCTCTTGACCGTGCACGCGTGGCACTGGAGGGCTACGTTCGCCAAATGAAGTTTGAAAAGGTCTCCCGGGTGCGGATGGTCGCTACCTCTGCTACTCGCGATGCCAAGAATCAGCAGGAATTCTTCGATATGACCGCTGATCTGCTCGGCCAAATCCAGCCAGGTGCTCAGGCAGAAGTTGTTTCGGGTGAGGAAGAGGCCCTGTTGTCCTTTAATGGCGCTGTGGCCGATTTAGAGCCGGACCGCGGTCCATTTTGCGTGATTGATCTGGGCGGCGGCTCGACTGAGTTCGTTGTAGGAACGGCGGATGGCGAAATCTTGGGCACTCATTCGGCGCGCATGGGGTGCGTCAGGCTGACCGAGCGCATCATGCGCACCGATCCACCTACCGAATCGGAGATCGAGATCGCTTCGGAGTACGTCGGTGAGCGAACAGCCGAGGTCGAGGACATAGTACCTATTTCTAAGGCTCGTACCATCGTCGGCTGTGCGGGCACTTTCACCACACTGTCCGCACTGGCGCAAGGCCTCGAGCGTTACGATGCCGATGCCATTCACGGCTCTGAGCTCCGTTTCGGTGCCCTGCGCGTGCTCTTGCAGCAGCTTATTGCCCTGCCTTCCGACGTCCGCGCCCTCAACCCCGTCATTCACCCCGGCCGTGCCGATGTCATCGGCGGTGGGGCAGTAGCCGTGGAAGGTATCATGCAACTAATCGAGCGAAATTGCGCTGCGCGTAGTTTCTTCATTAGTGAAAAGGACATTCTCGACGGCATTATTGCAGGTCTCGCTGCAGAGGGTACCCCTCGTTAACTCTTGCGGGGGAAGGTAGCCTAAAATATTCCTTGCCTTGCCCCCATAGCCCAATCGGCAGAGGCAGTCGACTTAAAATCGATTCAGTGTGGGTTCGAGTCCCACTGGGGGCACCGTGTGAAGTCTCGAGACATCGTTCCTATGGTGTCTCGAGATTTTGTTTTGGTAAGTCTCCACAGCCTTTATGCGGAAACTGTTCGCAAAACTTTTAGCTACATGGAAAGACTGCGGAACTTTATAGGGCGGTATCTCGTTGAACAGGATGAGATAGCTAAATTGCACCTCTCTTAGAAAGGACAACCGTGCGTTCAAGCAATCCGGTAATGAGTTCTCTGACCGAAAATAGTACCCGCCAAAATTCTGGATACGGGGACGAAGCTGCTCGTCCAATGACCGTGGATGACGTCGTCACCAAGACAGGCATCACCCTCGGCGTCATCATCGTCGCCGCAGCCATCAATTTTGGGCTGGGAATGGTAAATCCAGGTATTGCCATGGCTTTGACTCTGGTCGGTGGCATCGGTGGCTTCATTACTGTGCTGGTTGCTTCTTTTGGCAAGAAGTGGGGTTCTGCTGCGGTCACACTGATTTACGCCGTATTTGAGGGACTATTCGTTGGTGGCTTCTCCTTCATGTTTGCCAATGTGAACTTCCAAGGTGAAGGCGGAATGGCAATCATCGGCCAGGCAATAGTTGGAACCATTGGTGTATTCATCGGCATGTTGATCGTGTACAAGACCGGTGCAGTTAAGGTGACCCCGAAATTCACCAAGATCCTCTTCGGCTTGGTCGCCGGAGTTGCTGTCATGGCGTTGGTTAACTTCTTGGGCGCAATCTTCTTCGACTTCAACCCTTTGCGTGATGGCGGCCCGATTGCCATTATCTTTTCACTTGTTTGCATCGTTCTTGGTGCGCTGTCCTTCCTGACTGACTTTGATCAGGCTGACCGTATGATCCGTGCCGGCGCTCCCGCTAGCAATGCTTGGGGCGTAGCTCTCGGCCTCGCTGTGACCTTGGTCTGGCTCTACACTGAGATTCTTCGTCTCTTGAGCTATTTCCAGCGAGACTAATCAGCTTTTCACGTAGGCCCGCACTGAGATGCGGGCCTTTTTGCTGCCATAAAACGCTTACAAGCGTGTAATTAGTGGGGTAGTTCGGGGGATAAAGTGAGGGTTTAGGCTTTATTTGGTCTAGAAGGGTGGTCTCAGGAGTAGTACAGCTAATAAGCAGGAAACTTCGCCTTTTAGGCGTTATGGATGTGACATATGGGGCGAATAATTTTTTTAAATCGCCGTTAACCTTCTTGGTTGCGTAGAAAATTCGTGGAGTTCCGTGCATGCTGTGTACCGGAACAGGAAAACGAAGTGAAGAGTTCTCTTCTTCACTATCTTGTTCCTCTCGTCAGAAAGTGAGTGCGCGAAGGATTGTTGTGAAGCGTCAGGTAACCGTAGCAACGTTGATGGTCAGTAGCTCCGTTGTGCTGGGTAGCTGCGTTGCGGACATCGGTACGAGGAGCGCGTCAGAGGAAACCACGAATGTGGACGAAACTGGCGGCATTAGTTCGGCCGACGGTGCAGGGGGAACCAACGGGGACCTGGGGGATGACGCGGACAGCAATCGGGGGGAATCGGCACGCACCGACGGTGAGAAAAATGTGAAAGGCGCCGGCCAATCGGGGGAGGCCGGCGCCACGGGGTCGGGGGAATCTTCCGGCGTCCTACCGCCACTGGGGGAATTCGACCCGACTCAGCCAGGGTTCCAAGTGTTCGATCCATGTGTAGAGATTTCGGAAGCCAAATTGCAAGAGCTTGGGCTGGAACGCTATGAGGACCCGGATATTGCGGAGTCTGGTCATAAGGGGTGTAGCTACAAAGCAATTTCTGAGGAGACAGTTCTTTCCATCAGTTCTACTTACGAACCATTTGATGATTCGAAAGTAAATCCAAATTTGGTGGTAGAAACTACAGATAGCGAATTGTCTGGAGTTGTAATTCAGCGGGGAGAAATTTTCCCGGAGCTCGCGTGCAGTGCAACGCTATCTACTGTGCGAGGAGTGGTTACGGTTTCAGCGAATAGCTTTGGAAACACCGAAAGTAGCGCTTGCGAAAAAGCTGGAAAAGTGACGAAAGATTTAATTTAACTGAAATTCGGGGGAATAAATGAAAATTAATGTTGCTAATGTAAGCAGAAATATAAATCAAATTGAGCGGTTGAATCAAGGCATTGCTGGCAACAATATTGCTGCTGAAAGCCCTCTAACCGGCAGCTTTTCTTCGGTGACTGGAATCGATCATGTTGGTGCAATTCATGAGCGAGTTTTGAGTTCGGATCCTGGATCTGCTCGGAATTCCATTTCCAGCTTTGTTAAACAGCTTGATTGGCTTTCTGATTCTTTGGGGAGGGAAGCACGTGGCTTTCAGGCGCAGGAGGACGCGAATAGCAGGGGAATGGAGATTGCGGATGCGGGTGGGGACATAGGCATTGAGTCTATGCCGATTATGAACCAGCCGGAGCCAGGGTACAGTCCCTTCGGGTTTTCTATGCCGGTGGTGAATGTGGGTACAGACATCGTGAAGCTTGCGACGGACCTGATGTCGACACAGATTTGGAATGTGTCGGAGGCAAATGCGCGGTGGAGCTCATTGGCGTCGGAAGTCGACGATATTGTCAGCGGGTTAGAAGAAGCAGCCGGGTCTTTGGAAAGCGAGAATGATAGCGAGGCTACGTCGAGGGCTGCGGCGAAGATTCGGGAGGTGGCGGCGTCGGGAAGCCATTTTGTGGCAAATGCAAAGGTCATGGGGGAGAAGCTAACCGGATTCCATGCCAAGCTCATGGGGATGCAGCCGGCGGCGATGGCTATGGCTATGGAAGTGATGGCAATCCCAGAACCGGTGGAGCGTGAAATTGCGGAAAAGGCCGCATTGGCCATGCTGCAACCAGACCTGCAGCGGTTCGCCATAGAGGCCATGCCTTACCAGCATGCATTGATGGAGCAATCGCCGGCGTCGGGAGGCGGAGGCGTCGATGCGGGACTCGTCGGAGTAGAAGGTGATGGTCAGCGCTACACTACCGAAGCAGTGGTGTGGCCGAAAAAGATTGCTGAGGCGATTGCGCGAGGCGATTTGGGCCCCGGAAACTTTGACGTTGTCAATGGAAACGTGAACGGGTTGGATGCTGTGGGGATGAGCCCGCAGGAAATCAGCGATTTTCACCAGCAGATGCATACTAGTGGCAGAAATGCGCTGGAAGGGCTGGGGCTGGGAGAACAAGTAACCATTGGGGGCAACGAAGTATCCACCCAAGGGGCATCGATGCCGGGGGCTGTCGCAGCGAATGGGGTGATGGGGCAGGTTCCTAGTGGCACAGCACATCCCGTTGGTGCTGGAGTGAGTACGGGGGCGCTCAACGGTAGCGGCCCGGTTGCGCCACCAGCTAATGCGCATTCCGCGAGCGGGAGTATGGCACCGATGATGGCATCCGGAAGGCCTGCAGATGCCGGTCGCGGTGCTCTTGGTAAGCAACAGCCACTGCGTGGTGGGTTCGGAGCCGGCCCGGGAATCTTAAGCAGTAGCGCCGATATAAGGCATGCCGGAAGAGGTGCGCAACTGGGCCAAAGCCTTGGACGCGGAACTGGCGCGGCAATTTCCTACGCTGGAGTTGGTTCGCGCGCAGGTCTTGGCGCCAGTACAGGAACCGTAGGAGGACCCGGTATGCGTGCCGGTGCGGGCGGCAGCCTTGGTATTGGAACCGGAAGCGGCGAAAACAGCGCGGCAACGCGCGGGGGCAATGCCGGTCGTTCTACTGGCGGGGCGCGGGCTTATGGCCCGATGATGGGGATGCGCGGTAAGGATAGTGAGAAAAAGCGCGTAAAGTCCGTGACTACGCAGGTCGAAAGGGACCCCAATAAACGCGACCTATTAGGCGAGCCGCCCGCTGTAGTGCCCGGCGTAATCGGGGACTGGGTGCGGGAAGTAAACGTGGAAAAATAACATGAAAAAGGGCCGAGGAAACCCTCGGCCCTTCCGTCTTTTTACTGCTGCGGCAGCTCGGTGGCGGTACCATTCAGGTGCGGCTGTGCTGGCTCCTCAGGGACACCGGACTCAACTACAGGCTGCTGCTCTTGAACAACGGACTCAGGTGCGGAAGAGCTGGTGTCAGCGTCCTTTTGCATTGGGGCCTCACCAGTGAAGGTAGAAGCATTTTCTACCTTGGAATCAGAGTCCTGCTGGTTGGGTGGGTGGCAAGCAGCGAGGGAGAGGCCGGCGGTGAAGACGAGACCAGCGGCAGCGTAACGGGAGAACTTCTTCATGGGGATATGCTCTTTCTCCAAAGTGGTAATTGGCTTAAAGTTTAGGACTCGCGCGGAGTAGCGGCCTTAGCAGAATCATACGGCGCAGCGGATTCGATGGTGACGGAAATGGTCTTGCCATTCGGAGCGGTGTACTCGCGGGTCTCACCTTCCTGCGCGCCGAGGATGGCAGCGCCCAGTGGCGACTGCTCCGAATAGGTTTCCAAATCCTTGTTGTCAGAAGCAGCGGCGCGGGTACCGATGAGGAAGGTCTCCTTATCGTCCTTGTTGCCGTTGTAGTAAACGTGAACTACGGAACCAGTGTGGGCTACACCCTCCTGAACAGCACCGCGCTCGGTGGTGGCATTCGCGAGGACCTCAGAGATCTGCTTGATGCGGGCCTCTTCCTGGTCCTGCATTTCACGAGCAGCATCGTAACCGGCGTTCTCCTTGAGGTCGCCTTCCTCACGGCGCTCGTTGATCTCAGCCGCGACTACTGGGCGATGATCGATAAGCTCCTGCAGCTCGGCCTCGAGCTTCGCCTTGGTTTCTGGGGTGATGTACTGCTTTTGCTGCTCAGCCATTCTGCAACCTTCCGTAGATAGGAATTGTGGTCAAAGCCCCTAGTTGTCCCTGGGGCCATAAGTAAAAGTGGAACTAGGCAAATGCCCAGTTCTAGGCGCTACAAATCCTAGCACACGCGGCTAGCGGCTTTCCGCGTAGTCAGGGTTATCCATATCCAAGTATTCGGGGATATTGCCAGAGCAACCATAAGCGCCGCCAGCGACGGCGCGGGCGTTGGTCGGGACGTCAACAGCGATACGCTGGGTTTCATTTCCGCCAGCGGGAACAGGAAACTCGCGTCGGCCTACTTCGGACTTGGAATAATCAAAGGCTTGGACAATGCAATAAGCCTCTTCATCGGTGTGGTTACGGGTGACGTCGACCCAGACGCGGGTGGTGTCATCGCTCAAAACCTCTTGGGTCACGATGGAAACCTGCGCGTTCACGCGCTCCTTTTGTTGAAAGTACCGGAAGCCAAAGAAGATGAGCGCGATAAAAATGGCGATAAAGATCAGCACCAGCGCCTTATTAGTCCAGCTACCTGAGTTCTTTTCAGAAGGCCCCCGAGAGCCATAGCGGGCGGCTGAGCGAGATTTTCCGGCGGAAGTCATGCTTCCCACTCTAGCCGAGGACCACTGTTTTCCAATTATCTACTAGGATAATCATCTGTTCAAAGAACCTAGATTTATAAGGGGATGGATTTTCAGTGAGCGATTTTCGCCTACTAGCTATCCACGCGCACCCGGACGATGAGTCTTCCAAGGGGGCTGCAACCACCGCGCGCTATGCCGCAGAAGGCAACGAGGTTTTGGTGCTGACCTGTACCGGCGGCGAGCGCGGCGATGTGATTAACCCCGCCATGGACCGCCCTGGGATCAAGGAACATATGGGCGAGGTTCGTCGGGAAGAAATGGCTAAAGCTGCGCGTGCGCTAGGCGTGCACCATCGCTGGCTGGGCTACGTCGACTCCGGTTTGCCGGATCCGGTTGAAGGCAAGTCTATGGAAGAGCTGCTACCGGAGGGCTGCTTTGCGTTGCAGGGAGACGACACCGTTGCGCAGGAATTTGTCCAGGTGATCCGCGAGTTTCGCCCACACGTCATCATCACCTATGACGAAAATGGCGGGTATCCGCACCCAGATCATTTGATGGTGCATCGGGCCTCGATGATTGCGTGGGAAAAGGCCGGCGATGCCGAGTATCACCCAGAGTTGGGTGAGGCGTGGACGCCGCTAAAGCTGTACTACTCGCATGGCTTCGTCTATCAGCGCATGAAGATATTCCATGATTTGCTCTTGGAGGAGGGCAAAACTAGCCCCTATGGGCCGATGCTGGCGCGCTGGGACACCGCGTTTGGAGATATCATGGCGCGTGTAACGACCCAGGTGGAATGCGCAGACTATTTCAGCAATCGCGAGGAGGCTCTGCGTGCGCATGCCACGCAGATTGATCCGGCTGGTGCTTTCTTGGCGACGTCAGTGGAGGTACAGCAACGCCTGTGGCCCACCGAGGAGTTTGAGCTGGCGAAAACCCGCGTTTCTACCTCCTTGCCAGAAAACAACCTTTTTGCAGGCATCGAAGAAAAAGAGGAGGCTTAAGACATGAGCGTGTATGGCTCCTTCGTTCTAGCCGCAAATGATGCATTTGTACTTGCTCAAGGCACCCAGGGCGCCGAAGGCGGTCCAATGGGTCCTGAATTTGGCAAAGCTTCGCCCATCGGCTTGCTGATCTTGGCCCTAATGGGAGTTGCAGTGTTAATCGCGGGATGGAATTTTCACCGCCGTTACTCACGCTTCCGCCGCCGCATGATGTTTGCGGAAGACCACGGTATCGATCCATTTGATGAGGAAGCCGTGGATGAGGCGATGAAAGAAGCTGGCATTTACGATAACCGCAAAAGGTCCATTTTCTAGGCGGATAGACTAATGAGCGTGAGTTCTCTCAAACAGCTGGCTTACCCGGCTTATGAAGCGCGTCTGGCGCGCCTTATTAAAGGCAAGCCGCAGCCCAAACACATTGCCATCATGGCCGATGGCAATCGCCGGTGGGCGCGCGAGGCTGGTTTTACCGATATCAGTCACGGTCACCGCCAAGGCGCGAAGAAAATTGGAGAGATGATCTCATGGTGCAGCGATACCGATATCGAAGTAGTCACCATCTATTTGCTGTCCACGGAGAATCTAAAGCGCAGCGAACAAGAAGTAGAGCTGCTCTTTGACATCATCTCGGATGTGGTTACGCACCTATCCCACAGCGATGTCGGTTGCCAAGTCCGCCTTGTCGGCCACCTTGATCTGCTCCCAGATGATATTCGCCAGCGCATGGTGGCGGCGGCAGCGGAAACTAAGGACAATACCGGAGTCATCGTCAATGTGGCAGTGGGATATGGCGGACGCCAAGAAATCGTAGACGCAGTGCAGAACTTGGTGCGCGCGGAAGCCGAGAAAGGAACCTCTGCTGCGGAGATGGCGGATCGCGTCACCGCAGAATCTATTGGTGAGCACCTGTACACTAAGGGGCTTCCGGACCCAGACTTGGTTATCCGTACCTCTGGTGAACAACGACTTTCGGGCTTTCTCCTATGGCAGGCCGCGTACTCGGAGATCTGGTTTACAGATACCTACTGGCCGGCATTCCGCAAGGTGGATTTTCTCCGTGCCCTGCGGGACTATTCCCAACGTTCGCGCCGCTTTGGTAAATAAGCGCTAGAGCTTGCGCATCCGCACTTGTTCCACCAAGTGATGCGAGCCCTTTTTGAGTACGAGGGAGGCTCGTATGCGGGTGGGCAGGATATTTTCTACGAGGTTGGGCAGGTTGATGGACTGCCAAATTTCACGGGCTTGGGCGCGCGCTTCCTCATCGTCCATATCTGCAAAGGCAGAGAAGTGGGCATTAGGTTCGCGGAAAGCGGTGTGGCGCAGGGTGAGGAAGCGATTAATATACCACTGCTCGATATCATCGGTGCGGGCATCAACGTAGACTGAAAAGTCAAAGAGATCCGCCACGGTGAGCGTAGGGCTTGTTTGCAACACATTGAGACCCTCTAGGATCAGGATGTCAGGTTGATGGACTTCCTGGTATTTTCCGTCAACGATGTCATAGCTGATATGCGAATACAGTGGAGCCTTGACCAGTGGCTTTCCTGATTTTACGTCGGTGACAAAGCGGAGCAATGCGCGCCGGTCATAGGATTCCGGAAATCCCTTGCGCTGCATGAGACCGCGTTCTTTTAAGGTCTTGGTGGGGAAGAGGAAGCCGTCGGTAGTAACTAGTGCGACCTCGGGGTGAGAATCCCAACGCTGCAGAAGCACCTGTAGGAGACGGGCAGTGGTGGATTTTCCTACCGCTACCGAACCTGCCACGCCGATGACAAACGGAACGTGCGTTGGAGGATTTCCTAAGAAGGATTCAGTAGCTGAGGTGAGCTGCTGGCGCGCTGTGACCTGCATGTGGATAAGGCGGGAGAGAGGGAGGTAGACATCAGCCACCTCATCTAGGTCAATGCGGTCTCCTAGGCCGCGAAGTTTTTCAACCTCGGTCTCCGTGAGCACCTGGGGCATGGATTTACGCAAACCACGCCAGGTCTCGCGGTCAAAATCTAGGTAGGGACTCGAATCCAATGTGCGCGCCATGGCTCTATTGTCGCACTTGCCTAATCCATGGGTAAAAGTATGCCCCCTTCGGGTGCTGGGCACGATAAGATATGCAGCAGCCCATACCGCTTGATATTGAGAAGGGGACCACACTTTATGGCTTCTTTTACCTCTGACCTCCGCGACCTTGACCCGGACGTATTCGGCGCTATCCAGGGAGAGATTTCCCGTCAGCGCGAAACTCTGGAAATGATCGCTTCTGAGAACTTTGTGCCTCGCGCCGTGCTCCAGGCGCAGGGCTCCGTGCTCACCAATAAGTACGCTGAAGGCTACCCAGGCCGCCGCTACTACGGAGGCTGCGAGCATGTCGACGTCGTGGAGGACCTGGCTCGTAACCGCGCGAAGGAGCTTTTTGGCGCGGAATTCGCCAATGTTCAGCCACACTCCGGTGCGCAGGCGAACGCTGCGGTGCTGTCCACCATTGCTGAGCCAGGAGACAAGATTTTGGGCTTGTCCCTCGCTCACGGCGGTCACCTGACTCACGGCATGAAGTTGAACTTCTCCGGCAAGCTTTATGATGTTGCCGCCTACGAGGTGGACCCAGAGACCATGCGCGTGGACATGGATAAGCTGCGGGAGCAAGCGCTGAAAGAGAAGCCAAAGGTTATTATTGGTGGCTGGTCTGCTTACCCGCGCACCATGGATTTTGCGGCCTTCCGTGAAATTGCTGATGAGGTCGGCGCTTACCTATGGGTAGATATGGCTCACTTCGCTGGCCTCGTGGCCGCCGGCCTGCACCCGAGCCCGGTGCCGCACGCTGATATCGTGTCCACCACCGTGCACAAAACCCTGGGTGGCCCACGCTCCGGCATGATTTTGGCCAAGCAGGAGTATGCCAAGAAGATCAATTCCAACGTCTTCCCAGGGCAGCAGGGCGGACCGCTGATGCACGTAGTCGCTGCGAAGGCCATTGCCATGAAGATTGCCGCGACCGAGGAGTTTAAGGAGCGCCAGGAGCGCACCTTGGAGGGTGCTCGCATTCTGGCGGAACGCCTTACCGCGGAGGATGCAAAGGCGGCTGGCGTGGACGTACTCACCGGCGGCACCGACGTGCACTTGGTCTTGGCTGACCTGCGAAATTCCGAGTTGGATGGCCAGCAGGCAGAGGATCTGCTGCATGAAGTAGGCATCACTGTTAACCGCAATGCCGTCCCGAATGACCCTCGTCCGCCGATGGTCACCTCTGGCCTCCGCATTGGTACCTCTGCGCTGGCGACCCGCGGTTTGGATGCTGCGGCCTTTACCGAGGTCGCAGATATCATCGGCACCGCCTTGGTGCAGGGCAAGAACGCCGATGTGGAAGCCCTCCGCGCACGCGTGGACAAGATTGCCCAGCACTACCCGCTGTATGAGGGCCTCGAGGACTGGAAGCTGGTCTAGTCCTTTACCTCATGCCCACGGGCCTGCGCCATGGTGGCGCGGGCCTGCTGGAGCCATTCTGGTTGCTCTTGGAGGAGCTGATTGATTTCCGCTGTGGTTAGCGGCTTATCCATATCGTTTTTCTTGAGCGCGGTAACGGAGATGCCCAGCTTATGGGCGACTTCCGGGCGGGGGTGAGGACCCTCGCGACGCAAGGTTTGCAGCCACTCGGGCGGGTTATGCTGCAATTCGCGCAGCTCTTCGTGGCTAATGGCACTATTTTGAAACTCGTCCGGCGCAGCGGGCAGGTAGATGCCAAGCTTCTTCGCTGCGGTCTGGGCACGCATGGCGGTGCCGGATGGTTGCTTATGTTCTTCAGTCACGTAATTACCGTAGCACTTTCAGTAGACTGTCCTCTATGCTGCGCTTAGCTTTTGCCACCGGTACGGAGCCTGGAAAGTGGTTCCGCCGATTCGAAGAAAATACTGCTCATGGTGGTTTATACACCGTTGATGCAGACGATGCGCTAGCTCCGCTGCTAGGCGGAGAGGTGGATGTGGCCCTCGCGCGTCTGCCGGATGCCCGCGTGGATGACTCCTTTCATGTGGTGCGCCTTTATAAAGAGGCTCCAGGAATTGCGGTTCCGAAGGACTCGGTCTATGCCGAAGTAGGCGAGGAACTCACGCTTGCCGACGTCGCAGATGAACACCTCAACTACCGCCTCGCCGATTCCGGGCTCGTTGATGTCCCCGCGGTCCGCGATGCCCTCCAAGTGGTGGCAGCCAATGTGGGAATCGCGATTGCACCGCGCCCCCTGCTCAAGGTGCTCAGCAAGAAACAGGTGGTGCCACTCGGGCTAAAGGATGAGTCCGTACCGGTGACGGAGATTGCGCTGGTATGGCGCAAGGAGGATGACGGAGAGGCAATTCAGGACTTCGTGGGCGTCGCCAAGGGCCGCACCGCACGGTCCTCACGGCAGGAGAAACCGAAGCGAAGCGCCAGGGAAAAGGCGAGGGCTAAGCAAGCGCGAAGAAACGTTAACAATTCGTTACAAAATAAAAAGAAGGCTTTTAAGCAGCGCAAACGGAGGTAGTACTTTAGTATTTGCTGTCTGCTTCCTGTCCGTGTGGGTGGCGCCCGCTGGGTGGTGTCATTACGGTGGGTTTCGTTCGTCATGAAGGGCGATTTAATAAAAATTAGAATTAACTTACTTTCTTGATGAAAGGATGATGCAGAAATGCAGAAGATGACTCGTCGTATCGTAGGTGGCTTTGCTGCCGCAACCCTGTCCGTTGCTCTCGTAGCTTGCTCCGATGCCGAGGATGCAGCTAACGACGCTAAGGACACCGCCGGTTCCGTAGCAGCTGATGCTTCCGACGCTGCTGGCTCCGCCGTTGATGAAGCTACCTCCGAAAAGGATAAGGACGCGGAATCCTCCGAGTCTGAGGATGCGGATGGTTCCGAGTCTGAGGATGCTGATTCCAAGGACGGCGACACCAAGACCGTCTCCACCGCCAATGGCGACCAGGAGGTTCCGGCAGCTCTGGCGTCTGCCATCGAGGAGAAGAAGGCTGAGTGGGGCGACGTACAGAGCGTAGAGTCCTCCGATAAGGGTTCTTTGGCAACCTTCGATGGCGGCAATCTGCTGGCTATGGCTAAGGATGGCGATGAGGCTCAGCCAATCGTCGGCAAGATCGCTGAAACCTGGAAGGAGCAGGGCGGTCTGGACGCAGAGGTAGGCCTGCCTAAGGCTGCCGAGGAGAAGGCTACTGAGGGCAAGGGCTGGACCCAGCAGTTCGACAATGGCGTTATCTCCTGGGTCCAGGATGAGAGCGGCAAGTTCACCTCTTCCGTAGAGAAGTAAAAAGCTCTTTTTGAGGTAATCCCTTCGCAGCATCTGCTGCGGAGGGATTTTTCGTTTTCTTAAAGTTCATCTTGCACCCATGTAATTTCAACCTTCGGTGCCTACGTTGGGTGGCAACCCCGGAATTTGGGGCTATACGGAAGAAGTTTGATCTACCGCATTTCAAGGGAGAACCCTGCCACCATGACTCGTCCCTCTGTACTTTCTACTCCGCTTGCCACAACCGATAACACCGTCGCTACCAAGACTTATGTAGTGGATACCTCGGTCTTGCTTTCTGACCCTTGGGCTCTGCGCAAATTCGCAGAGCACGATGTGGTCCTTCCCGTTGTGGTTATTTCTGAACTGGAAGGAAAACGTCATCACCCAGAGCTTGGCTGGTTCGCCCGCCAAGCTCTTCGCTTTTTGGAGGAACTGCGCGCTACCTATGAGGCGCTAGACCAGCCTGTCCCCGTGAACGTAGATGGCGGCACCCTGCGCGTGGAATTGAACCATCAAGACCAATCCTTGTTGCCCTCTGCCTTCCGTGGCCCAGAGGGGGACCACCGTATCTTGGCCTGCGCCCTCAACCTTGCACACGAAGGTAAAGATACCGTGCTAGTCACCAAGGACGTGCCACTGCGCGTGAAAGCCGGCGCAGTGGGTGTACAGGCGGATGAGTACCACGCCCAGGATGTGGTTCTGACCGGCTATACCGGAATGGCAACCGTGCAAACCAGCTCGGATGTCATCGACGCCCTCTACCGTGATGGGGAAGTCATGCTAGACGGCATTCACACTGAAAAGGGCACTGCCGTGGAGGAGCTACCAGTCCATTGCGGACTTACCCTAGTAGCGGGAGCGCAGTCCGCGCTGGGGCGCATCACCGCGGAAGGTGTGGTGGAGCTCGTGCGCGGCGATAGCAATGCCTTCGGCCTGCAAGGACGCTCCGCGGAGCAGCGCATAGCTTTGGACTTGCTGATGGATCCAAATATCGGAATCGTCTCCATTGGCGGACGCGCCGGCACTGGTAAATCGGCACTCGCCCTGTGCGCCGGATTGGAAGCTGTACTCGAGCGCGGCGAACACCGCCGTATCGTAGTCTTCCGCCCGATGTATGCGGTAGGTGGGCAGTCGTTGGGATACCTTCCGGGCACCGAATCGGACAAGATGAACCCATGGGCGCAGGCAGTCTATGACACCTTGGAAGGCTTGGTGTCTGAAAACGTCATGGAAGAAATCCATGAGCGCGGCCTGATTGAGGTCTTGCCCTTGACGCATATTCGCGGCCGCTCCCTGCATGATGCCTTCGTCATTGTGGACGAGGCACAGTCCTTGGAGCGCAATGTCTTGCTCACCGTGCTCTCTCGGCTGGGCAAGGGCTCGCGGGTGGTGCTCACCCATGACGTAGCGCAGCGCGATAACCTGCGCGTGGGCCGTCACGATGGCGTCCAGGCAGTGATTGAAAAGCTCAAGGGGCACGAGCTTTTTGCGCATATTACGCTGCAGCGCTCTGAGCGTTCCGCCATTGCAGAGCTCGTCACCGACCTGCTGGAAGGCGGCGATTAGGCCAGGCATGTTCGCGTATGGCGATCGTGATGTGTACAGCGTGGCGAAGCTGGGCATTGCCCAGTAATAATGTTGCATATGAGCGAGAACGCCAAGCAGACGTCTTCGGACGAAAAGAAGAAAGATTTCCGCATCCGCCCCTTTACCGCGGCGGACTATCCCCAGATGCGAGAGATCTATGAACAGGGACTCAATACTGGGCACGCCACCTACGAGACCCGATCCCTGACCTTTGAAGAATTCAAAGCCGGCAAAATCATGCCCTCGGTGCATGTGGCTGTTGAAGCCGATGATGATTCGAAGGTCTTGGGATGGGTGTCTGCGGCGCCGGTATCTACCCGCACCGTCTTCCACGGAGTAGTGGAGGATTCTATTTACTTGGGCTCCGAGGCGCAGGGCCGCGGCATCGGCGGCGCACTTTTGGATCGCTTGATTGAGGTATGTAAGGACCTGCACAAGTGGGCTATCCACTCGTGGATCTTCCCTGAAAACGCCGGTTCTGCGGGGCTGCATAAGTCCCGTGGATTCGTGAAGGTGGGCACTTACTCTCACATGGCGAAGATGACCTACGGCGAGCTTGCGGGCCAGTGGCGAGATACCGATGTGTACGAGCTGCTTTTGCCCAAGCCGGAGGAAAAGAAGCGTTAGCTTTTCCCAGCGCACAGGAATAAAGTTAAGAGAGTATTCGTACGCTATCTCTCTAAGGCTTTTAAATGTCTGTGCGTACTCGTGCCCTTGCTTTGTCCACCGTTGCGGCTATGACGGCAGGGGCGCTTTCTGTTCCTACAACGGGAGCCGTGTCCTATCCCTCCGCAGGCTCGGTGCCTGTTGCCCAGTTGGACATCAACCAGGTTGATGGTGGTGTGGCCTATGTGTTTGCCACTCCTGAGCTACAGTCCCATATCGAGACGGTGACCCGCCAGTTGCATGAGTTGCGCGCCAAGTCCTGGGATGCCAATCTTCCGTTTGCTGGTGCTAGGCTTCGCGACGTCGCACCGGACCGCACCGCATATATCAACGGCATATCCTGGAGCAGGGGATTGGAACACTCCGCGATGCAGCGCGCTGCGGAGGAAAACTACGATTTTGATCATCGCCGTGGAGACGGGGAGGAGCCGTGGACGGTAAAGTCCGGCGCCTTTTTCGCAGAAAACCTCACCACTTCACCGATGGAACGCGCCATTGCTAACTGGTCTACTGATGGCGGTTCTGGCAGCGAGTGGAATCAGCTCATTCGCTCTAACGGTTCCTATTCTGACGGTGCGGGGCATATTTACAGCTTGCTTAACCCAGCCAACCACTATTTTGCCCAGGCACAGGTTGGCAGCACGACGGCCGGCCATTATTCCGAGCACGCGGTGTCGGGCGCCCCAGAGCGCCTCGAAGGACGGCACGCATTTCCCATTGCGGTACCGGAAGCCGCACTGGCAAGCGCGGCTATATGTTTTAGCGGCGGTACCCATGTGGGCGATTCCGGCAGCATTGGTCTCAGCATTGCGGGATGGGACGGTGCCCGGTTAGGGGGTGCCGGGGTCATCGCTAACCTCGTCCGATCCGGAGGTTCATGCGGTGCATCCTGACGGCACATATGAGGCTTTGCAGGAAGGCACGGCTGAGGTGCGTATTACTCCATACCTGCTGCGCAACGGCGAAACTCGCCCGGCCGGGGAAGCACTGAACCAGACGGTAGCGGTCACTAAGAGGCCAGCGATAAGCGGCAGTGGCGGAGGATCGAGCGCCGGCGCGGCAATCGGCATCATTGCCGCCATCGTTGCCATTTTGGGAATTGGGTCCCAAGTTCTGCGGCAGATGGGTTTCTGGCAATAAAAACACCCCGCCAAGGGCGGGGTGTGGGGGCCGCTACATCGTAGGAACGTCCCAGGGGCCGAACCAGCGCTGCGCCGATGAGCGCATGTTATCGCTCAAGCGGCTAAAGCGCGGGATCGGGATACCGTGTGCGCGGGCTAAGGAAACTAGATAGTCCCTAGTGCGCCATACCTCGATGGGGTTGGCATGAACATCCAACGCCGCCTGCAGGCCGCCAGGAGCATAGCCGAGGGCGGATTCAATGGGGGCGTTGGCAAGCGGGAGTGCATCGCGCAAGGCATGCAGTTCTTGGCTTGTAGCCTCAGTTTCTGCAGGTGTGCGCGACATTAGTCAATGGTTTCCTTCAGTCGCTCCTCGCGCAGAGGCAGGAGGAGAAGGAGCGCGACGATGACCAACGGAACCATCAGAGCGATAACCGGGGTCAGGCCGTCATTATAGGAATTGAGGATTGCTTCCTCGATTGGCTTGGGGAAGGACGCGACCAAATCTGGGGTGAGGCTATTGGCACCGCCGTCGGCATTGCCAAACTTTTCTGCATAGGCGGCGCCCTCAGGGCCCATCTTTTGGAAGGCTTCTGGCATGCGGGTGGCCATCTCATCCTTCATATTGTGGATGAACATGGAGCCAACCAGGGAAGCACCCAGTGCGGAACCGATTTGGCGGAAGAAGTTATTCGCCGCGGTAGCGGTACCCACCTGGGACAGTGGGAAGGAGTTCTGGACGATGAGCACGAGGACCTGGATAACCATGCCCAGGCCGATGCCGAAGACCAAGAACTCGCAGCCCAGCTGCTTCAGGGAAGTCTCTACGGTCAGGTGAGACATCCAGAACAATGCACCAGCGGTAATGGCTAGGCCGATGATGGGGTAGACCTTGTAGTGGCCGGTGCGGGCAATGATGAAGCCCACGCCAGTGGAGGTGCCGATAAGGCCCACCATCATCGGAATCATCATCAGACCCGCCTTGGTTGGGGTCAGGGTGTGCACCATCTGCAAGTAAGTAGGCATGTAGCCCAGAACACCGAACATTGCCAGACCCAGCACCACGCCGGACAAGGTGGTAAGGGCCATGTTGCGGTTTTTGAACAGGCGAACTGGAATGAGCGGTTCCTTGGCGCGCAGCTCCACCAGGATGGTGATGATGGCGCCAATGATGGTGATGGCACCCAAGGTGAGGATCATCGACGAGCCCCACTCGTACTCGGTGCCGCCCCAGGTGGTCATGAGGATAAGGGACGCGGTGGTAATAGCGATGAAGGTTGCGCCGAGCCAGTCGAAGCGCTTCATGTCGGCTTCACCGACGCGCAGGTGCAGCACCAAGGTGCAGACGATGATGGCGAGGATGCCCAGTGGGATGTTCATCCACATGCCCCAGCGCCAACCAGGGCCATCGGTGAACCAGCCGCCGAGAACGGGGCCGAGGACGGAAGACAGGCCAAAGACGCCGCCCATGATGCCCATGAACTTGCCGCGCTCACGGGAAGAGGTGACCTCGGCGATGATGGATTGCGAAGAGATCATCATGAATCCAGCGCCAAAGCCTTGCACGGCGCGGGCGATAATCAGCAGCGACATGGAGTTGGCAAAGCCACCGAGGGTGGATCCCACGACGAAGGTGGCGATACCCCCAATGTAGAGCCACTTGCGGCCCAACATGTCACCCAGCTTGCCGGAGATAGGCATGGCGATGGTCATGGTGACAAGGAAGGCGGAGATGACCCAACTCATGTGGTCGACGCCGCCGAGCTCACCAACGATGGTTGGAAGAGCAGAAGAGAAAATCATTTGGCCCAAGGAGCTCATCAGCATGGTGAGCATTAGGGCCGAGAAAATAAGCCCGAGGTTATCGGCGCGGGACTGGCCCTGGGAAGGGGCTTTAGCAGCCGTATCTACCATCGCATTCCTTTCATAAAGTCTGTTATTAGCGTGAGGGAAGTATCGAGACGCGCGCCGAGGTCTAGGCTGCAATCTGCATCCGGGGATGCCATCGCCAACCAGAGTGCCTCACGGACGAGGCCGGCGATGAGCATCGCCTCGGTGCTAGAAGAGCAGTTGTCAAGGACGCGAAGCTCCGGTTCTTTGTTAAGGCGCTCTTCAATGAGATCGATGAGCTCAATGGATTTTGCTCGCTTCCGGCTTATTGCCGCCGCAGCTGCATCTGGATCATTGGAGATGCGTTTGCGGCGATCCCGGATAGTCGGGTTGATGTGGTGGCCTTCCATATGCCGTCTGACCAACTGAAGGACGAGGTCTACCATGCTGGTCGTTGGCTCATTAAGGAAGAGTTCCCGCATCTCTTCCGTAAACTCGGTGCTTGGAGCGCCCAAAACGGCGGATTCCTTGGAATCGAAGTAATTGAAGAAGGTGCGCCGAGAAATACCGGCTACTTCGCAGATCCGCTCAATGGTGACTGCGCTAAAGGACTGTTCATCCACCAGTTTTGTGGCGGCATCCTCTATGCGCAGGCGCGTCTCGAGACGTTTCTGCTCGCGTAGTGATAGTTCTTCTTGCACGCCATGCAACGTTACACTCGGTGCAAACTTGCACCAAGTGCAAAAAGGGTGATTTTAGAGGTGCATCCTTCTTTATGTGAGATGTGCCATTGCTCTTGCCGACGTCCCCCTTACCCCAGGCATGCGAAACCCCGCCCGGGTCCTGCCCGGGCGGGGTAGCGGTGCGGCGGATACTTAGAAGTTATCGCGGTCGCGGTTAGTCATGCTCAGCACATCGAGGTGCTTATCCAGCTCTTCCTCGGTGAGGTTTTCGCCATCGACAAAGCCCAAATCAATGACGGCCTGGCGAACAGTGATCTTCTCATGCAAGGCATGCTTGGCGGCCTTGGCCGCGTTCTCGTAACCAATAGCAGAGTTGAGCGGGGTCACGATGGAAGTGGAAGACTCCGCAAAGTGCTTCATGCGCTCCTCGTTGGCCTCGATGTGATCGATGCACTTATCGGCGAAGACGCGGGAGGCATTGGACAGCAGGCGAGCAGACTCGAGCACGTTGCGTGCCATCATCGGGATGAAGACATTGAGCTCGAAGTGGCCCTGGGCACCGCCGAAGGCGACTGCGGCGTCATTGCCCACCACCTGGCCGGCTACCATGGTGACGGCCTCCGGAATGACCGGGTTGACCTTACCCGGCATGATGGAAGAACCTGGCTGCAGGTCCTTCAGGTGAATCTCTGCCAGGCCGGTCAGTGGGCCAGAACCCATCATGCGGAGGTCATTAGCAATCTTATTAAGGGACACAGCAACCGCGCGCATGGCGCCGGAGAACTCCACCAAGCCATCGCGTGCGGCCTGTGCCTCAAAGTGGTTCTCTGCTTCCTTTAGTTCCGCAACACCGGTGAGCTTCTTGAGCTCTTCGGTGACCTTAGCGCCAAAGTCCGCAGAGGTATTCAGGCCGGTGCCGGTGGCGGTACCGCCGATGGCCAGCTCGCCCAAGCGTGGCAGGGTGGCCTCGATCCGCTCGATGCCCAGCTCAATCTGGCGGGCGTAGCCACCGAATTCTTGACCGAGGGTAACCGGGGTGGCGTCCATCAAGTGGGTACGGCCCGCCTTGACCACGTCGGCGAATTCCTTGGCCTTCTTGCTCAGGGACTCGTGCAGAACCTTCAAGCCCGGAATGAGGTCATTAACGGCGGCCTCAGTAGCGGCAACGTGGGTGGCGGTGGGGAAAGTGTCATTAGAGGACTGGCCCATATTCACGTGGTCATTCGGGTGAATCTCCACGCCATTCTGGTGTGCCAAGGAGGCGATAACCTCATTGGTATTCATATTGGACGAGGTGCCCGAACCAGTCTGGAAAACGTCGATAGGGAAAGCATCATTGTGCTTGCCCTCGGCGATTTCAGTAGCGGCGGCGATAATGGCATCGGCCTTGTCCGCGTCCAACTTGCCGGAATCCTTATTTACCTGAGCACAAGCTGCCTTAAGGAGGCCAAGTGCGCGAATCTGCGCATTTTCGAGGCCGCGGCCGGAAATAGGGAAGTTGTCCACTGCGCGCTGGGTCTGTGCTCGCCACAGGGCATCTGCAGGAACCTTTACTTCGCCCATGGTGTCATGTTCGATGCGGTATTCAGTCATGTGAAGATCACCTCAGTTAATTGGGTAGTGTGTGCTTTCCAGTATGGCGGAGATCTACCAGGAGGGCCGCCTTCGGGGGTGCCCCCTAGTTTTTGGTCGGGGTGGTGTAATCCACTACGGAATATTCCTGCAGCTTGGATAGCTTATGGATGGAGTCGATGTAGCGGATGGTGCCGGACTTGGAACGCATAACCAGTGAGCGGGTAGTAGCGCCGGAATTGCGGTAGGAAACACCGCGCAGCATGTCACCATTGGTCACGCCGGTGGCAGCGAAGTAGCAGTTTTCGGAGGAGACCAAGTCAGTGGTTTTAAGGACGCGGTCCAAATCGTGGCCTGCTGCGCGGGCCTTTTCTGCTTCCTCTTCATCCTTTGGCCACAGCTTGCCCTGGATTTCGCCGCCCATGCAGCGCATAGCGCAGGCGGTGATGATGCCTTCTGGGGTGCCGCCGATGCCCATCATCATGTCGATGGAATTGGAATCCTGGCAGGTGGCGATGGCGCCTGCAACGTCGCCATCCATAATGAGGCGCACCTTTGCGCCGGCGGCGCGAATTTCAGAGATGAGCTGCTCGTGGCGCGGGCGGTCAAGGACCACGACGGTCAGATCTTCCGGGCGGATATTCTTCGCCTTGGCCACGGAGTTGATGTTCCACTCCACTGACTCGTTGATGTCGATAGCGCCGACTGCTTCTGGGCCAACAGCAATCTTTTCCATGTAGAAGACTGCGGAAGGGTCATACATGGTTCCGCGCTCTGCGGCCGCGATGACGGAGATAGCGTTGGGGCGGCCTTCTGCCATCAAACGAGTTCCGTCAACGGGGTCCACGGCGATATCCATGGCGGCGCCCTCGCCGGTGCCTACCTCTTCGCCGTTAAATAGCATAGGGGCCTCATCCTTTTCGCCCTCACCAATGACAACGACGCCGTTCATTGCAACGGAGTTGATGAGCTTACGCATGGCGTCGACCGCCGCGCCATCGCCCTCATTCTTCTGGCCGCGGCCTACCCAACGGCCGGATGCGAGCGCTGCTGCCTCAGTGACACGGACCAGTTCCATCGCCAGGTTGCGGTCAGGAAGATAAGACGTATTTTCGGACATGTGTAGTGGTTGCCTTCCATAGTTTTCTCATCGAGGGGTGTTCCCCTTGATGCTCTACCTTTCCATTCTCGCACTTTTTTGCTCTAATGGGTCTGATTTTGCGCCCCATTTGTGGGGGATTCATCAAACTTTCGAGGGAGAAGGGGCCGTGTGGCTTTTTGGAAGCACACCGTGCGATACTAAGGCGCGTGGCTGCAGAAGAAAGACCAAAGATTTTTGAAGGCGCGAAGGATATCTCCCTGTCCCTCGCCGTCGTGGTGATCATGATGCTGCTGGCCGTTGGAGCGACCGGCCTATGCTCGATCAATTCCGAAACTCAACAGGGAGCGGTGCAGGAAGTGGATGAACAAACCTTCCTTGAAACCCAAGCTCGCGCAGGAATTGGCGCTATTCGCAATCCTGATATGCCAGAGGGCTGGGAGGCTAATGCTGCCCGCCGCGTTGATATGGGAGGAGAAAACGCCACCGTGGTCAGCTGGGTGACCGCTGACCAAGGGTTTGTGGAGTCTACTCAGACACAGGTGGCGGCCGATGATGCGGGTAAGGAATACGACGCCAACTACCGCGGCATCGAATCTGCCCGTGAGGTCAAAGGGCACCAAGTGCGGGTACTAGAAAGTGATGACGACTCCGTGCGCCGCCTGTGGGTGACAGATTTGGGCGACGCCCGCCTCATTATCTCCGGTGCCGCAGACGATAGCGATTTTGAGGCTGCTACCGCTGCGTTTATCGACGCCGCACCTATAGCCGAAAAATAACCTCGCCCAATCCTTCTGCCGCAGCGGTGGCGCTAAGACCGTCGCCGGCCTGGGCAATGACCTCTGCGAGGGATTTTTCATCTAAGCCGCTGAGGCGCGTCTTTCCCACAAAAACATCGATGCGCTCACGCTGGGAACGCTGCGGATAAATAGCGATTTCGCGTACCTTATCGCCTGTAAAGCGCAGCACCACGGATTGGGAAAAATAGCTTACCTCGTCATCATCGCGGGTATGCGCTGGACCAAAGAATTCCTCTACGAATTCCCGGGAGTCTCCCGCCATGATGGAACCGGCGGCCGCAGACTTCGACACAAAATCCACCCGCTCACCTGGATACCCATAAATCTGCACTACTCGTCTCCTTCTGCGTCTGCTGCTTCGGCCCTCTCGAGCGCTGCTTCAACGCGCTTTGCCGCGCCGTCGAGATGTGCCTCGCACGTACGGGCAAGGGCTTCGCCGCGTTCCCAATACTTCAGTGACTCATCCAAACCCATCTGCCCGAGCTCTAAGATCTTTACAGTTTCAATGAGTTCATCTCGGGCTTGCTCATAACTCAATTCTTCTACTGGGGTAAAAGCATCCTGGCCTGGCTGACCGGTGCCAATGGTGTCATCTGACATAATTTTCTCCTCGTTTGGTGGTTAATCGGCGGCCTGGGAGGCCATAGAAACAGCGGTAATAGATCCATCGCCCACGCGGATGCGCAGTTGCGCGCCGGGAGGGGATTGCTCATAAGAGGTGACAACTTCGGGGCCGGAGCCATCTTTGGGTACCACTTGGACGATGGAATACCCGCGGGCGAGAGTAGCTGAAGGTCCCAAAGCTGAAACGCGAGCACGCAGCGACTCCACGTGGCGGGTCTCGCGTTCTACCATGACCTCAATTTCCCGGCGCATGGTGGCACGAGTCCGCTCTATTTCCTCGCGGCGCGTACGAATGGGGGTCATGGGGTCTGCCATGACGGGCCGGGAACGAATATTGTCCAGACCGCGTCGCTCCCTTTCCACCCAGCCGCGCAAGGCGGCAGCCATCCGGGAGCGTGCCTCTGCGATAACGGCACGCTCCTCGGCCACGGAGGGGACGACGCGCTTTGCGGCGTCGGTAGGCGTGGCAGCGCGCAGATCCGCGACGTTATCGAGCACCGGGCTATCCGGCTCATGGCCGATGGCGGAGACCACCGGAGTGCCAGCAGCCGCGACCGCGCGTTGCAGCGCTTCTTCTGAGAAGGGAAGCAGGTCTTCTACAGAGCCACCACCGCGGGCGATGATGATGACGTCTACCTCTGGATCCGCATCTAGCTGCTGGAGGGCATCGATAACCTCTGGAACGGTATTCGCACCTTGAACCGCGGTATTGAGAACTCGGAATTGTACCGCTGGCCAGCGATCATGAGCTACCGCCATCACATCTCGCTCCGCGGCCGAACCGCGGCCGGTAATCAGCCCGATTTTGTGCGGTAGGTAAGGTAGTGGCCGCTTGCGAGCAGGATCAAAAAGTCCCTCTGTCGAAAGCTGCTGGCGCAATTTCTCAATGCGCGCGAGTAGATCACCTATGCCCACATGACGAATCTCCGTGGTCCACAGTGAAAAAGAACCGCGGCCGGCATAAAAAGCCGGCTTGCCATGGACAATGACGCGGTCGCCGTCTTTTAGCGGTGCTGACAATGACTGCAACATTGATGATGGGCAGGTCAGCTGCACGGACTTTTCCTGCTGTACATCACGCAGCGTGAGATAGGACAGCTTCCAGGTGGGTTTGAAATTAATTTGGGTTAATTGACCCTCTACCCACAGGTAGCCCAGGCGCTCGATCCAGCCCTTGACTTGGTCGTTGACTTTACCAACGGGCCAGGGAGTATCCGGAGTATTTGCCGGTTGATTCACACAGCCTCCCTTTCTTCAGTCTGCCGTATTCTTCCGCCTAGTTTAGGGGCCAGCGCAGATGATTGCCCCGCTCGGGGTAGCCGGAATGGTGGCGGTGAGCCCCACTATTGTTTTGGGTGCTGTTTCGATACTCTGGGAGCCATGACTGAAGGTAAAAATGTTCTCCTCGCGGCGCCGCGCGGATACTGCGCAGGCGTAGATCGCGCGGTTGAAACCGTAGAAAAGGCGCTGGAAAAGTACGGCGCGCCCATTTATGTACGCAAGCAAATCGTGCACAATCGCTACGTCGTAGAGTCTTTGGCAGAACGCGGCGTCATCTTTGTTGACGAGGCCTCTGAGGCCCCAGAAGGTGCCCACCTAGTCTTTTCCGCCCATGGTATTTCCCCGGCCGTTCGGGCAGAGGCAACGCAGCGCAAGCAACTAACGTTGGACGCCACGTGCCCATTGGTAACCAAGGTGCATAAGGAAGCCCAGCGCTTCCAGCGCGATGGCTATCACATCCTCTTGGTTGGCCACGAAGGACATGAGGAAGTGGAAGGAACCGCCGGCGAAGCACCGGAGGTTACCCACCTTGTGGATGGCGTCGAGGGCGTTGCTAAGCTGCCGGATTTCCTGCAGGACGAGAAGCTTATTTGGCTGTCCCAAACCACGCTCTCGGTGGATGAGACGATCACCATCGTCAATAAACTGCGCGAGCGTTTCCCGCATCTGGAAAATCCGCCTTCAGACGATATTTGCTACGCCACCCAAAACCGCCAAGAATCCGTCAAAGCCATTGCCCCCAAGTGCGACCTGATGATTGTGGTGGGGTCTAAAAACTCCTCTAAC